>JBOHME010000103.1:0-13546 GCA_050729795.1 Allostellaceae bacterium
CTTGAAGACCAGCGCCTCGTCCGGCCGCATCTGCGGGAACCAGTACCAGCGGTGATCGGGGTTCCAGGTGATCGCCGAGGTCTGGCCGATGCGATTGGGATAATGCCGCTCGGTCACCACCATGTCGTCGGGCGCGAGGCTGCGCGCGTCGGCAATCGCCAAGGGCCAGCTCTCGACCGGATGGCGGATCGGCCGCCACACCTGCACGATCGCAAAGCGGCGGGCGAGCAACGCTTCGGCCTCGTCGCCCATCAGGTCGCGCACCCGCTGCGGCCCGGACCACTCGGTGTAGTCATTATGGACGCGACGCACCGGATCGCGGATCTTGGCGGTCTCACGCAGGGCCTGGTCGGCGGTGCGCAAGGTATGGTCGAAGACGACGACGCGGCGGGCGCCGGCCTCGGCCTTGATCAGCGCCTCCATCTCCGGGTAGTAGACGCGGCGGATCTCGTCCTCGTCATAAAAATCGGTGACCCGCGTGTCGTGGTGGACAAAGCGGAAGCCGTTCTTTTCGAGCGCGAACTCGGCTGTGCGCAGCCGCCCGTTGCGGATCGTGATCCGGTGCTGCTCGGACGCACCGCCGCCGGTGCGCCGGTCGGATGCGCCGGGGTCGGCAACAATCGTCACCGGCGTGGCCTTGGTATCGACAAAATAATCGAGCGTCGCGTCGAGCGTTTCGCGCTCGGTGCCGAGTTCGGCGAGCTGCGCCATCGGGTCTCCTCCACACACTTGATGCAATGATAGATTGGCGCGCCCGACGGCACAACAAGCGCCAAGCAAGCCTCGCTGCGGCGTGGCCGAACCACAGGAAAGAAGCCGCGATGGCCGAGCCTAAAGACCGTGATGCCGACACCCGCAACGCGCTGCGGCTGATCGGCGCCGATCCGCAAAACTGGGTCCCGGACCGGCCCGGGATCGACCACAACGTGATGATCGTCGGCAGCGGGCAGAGCGGCTGCGCGTTTGCGTTTGCGCTGCGCCGCGCCGGGATTGGCCGGGTCGCGGTCATCGACCTCGCCGCGGACGAGGCGAGCGCCGGCATCTGGCGCAATGCGGCGCGGATGAACGTGCTGCGCACGCCAAAGGCCCTGCCAGGGCCGGAGAACGGCATCGCGGCGCTCGGCTTCCAGGCCTGGTACGAAGCGCGCCACGGCGAGGCCGCCTATGCCGCGATCGAGCGCATCCCGCGCGAGGACTGGGCCGAATATTTGGCCTGGTACCGGCATTTTCTCGGTATCGAAGTGCGCTATCGCACGCGGCTTTTACGGATCGAGCCGGCGGACGGACATTTTCGGCTGCATCTCGACGCTCATGGTCGGATGACAGTCGAGACCGCGCGCAAGGTGATCCTCGCCACCGGCTTTGGCGGCGGCGGGGGCGCCTACACCCCGCCGGTGCTGACCGAAGGCCTGCCGGCGCATCTTTATGCCCATAGCGCGGACCCGATCGACTTCGCCCGGCTCTCCGGCAGAAAGGTCGCGGTGCTGGGCGGTGCCGCCTCGGCCTTTGATGCGGCGGCAGTGGCGCTCGAAGCGGGGGCCGCTTCGGTCGATCTCTTCGCGCGGCGAGCTGTACTCGCTGCGCTGCCGGTTGCGCGCGTGCGCGGCTACCCCGGCGCCTACGACAATTATCCCGAATTGCCCGACGCAGTGCGCTGGCGGCAGGCGCGGCGCTTTCGCCGCGCCGGCTCGACCGCACCCGCCGATGCGATCGAGCGCGTCTTGCGATTCCCAGGGTTCCGGCTGCATCTCGCCGCCCCCTGGCTCGCAGCGGGCGAAGAGGACGGCCGGATCGTAGCCCGAGCCGCCGACGGCGAGCACCGCTGCGATTTCGCGATCGCCGGCACCGGCTATTTCGCCGATCCCGCTGCCCGGCCCGAGCTCGCCGCTTTCGCCGCCGAAATCCTGTTATGGCGCCACCGTTACACGCCGTCGCCGGGCGAAGAGGACGCGTATCTCGCCGCCCACCCCTATCTCGGCCTTGCCGAAGAGTATTTGGAAAAGGAGCCTGGAGCAGCGCCCTGTTTGCAGGATATTCACGTCCACAACCCGGCCGGCTTTGTCAGCTTTGGCGTGCCGGTCGGCGATGTGCCGAGCATGAAGCGCGGGCTGCCGGCGGTCACCGCCCGGATCAGCCGCGATCTGTTCTTCGCCGATTTTCCGGCCCACCAGCAGCGTCTCAGCGGCGACGTCGCCGCCGAATTCCCGGAAAGCCTCTATGCCGCCGCGGTATGGACAGCACCGCCGGGCTCACGCAAGCCCTAGAAACACCACGAGCGCCCTGCTAACCGCGACGAGCGTCACGTCGTCGACACGCCCGATTACCGGGCCGATCCGTTCCCGGCGCGGGGTCTGCGCCTTGTCAACCATGAGCTGCGACGGCCGGTCGAGCCCGCTTTCGACGCCGATGCCGATGCGCAGCAGCGGTGCTTCGACCAGATGGCTGGTGATCGGCAAGACCGTGACCGAGGGGTGCTCGTCAAATAGATCCGATTGTATGATCAGAGCGGGACGCGGCTTGCCGCAGTCACCGGGCAGCGCCACGGTGACCAAATCACCGCGCCTCATCCTCGGCCGCCTCCCAAGAAGCGATCTCCCAAGCTTCGTCCTCGGCGCGGGTGGCGTCGGTTTCGGCTTCCCGGATCAGCCGGGATTGTCGCCGGCATTCCTCGGGAAACCCGGCCGCGCGCGTGTCCGGAACCCAGAGCTGGACCGGCCGCAGCCCGGCGGCCCGCAGCTTGGCGCGGCGGCGTTGCACCCGTTCGGCGCGCGACATCGGCTTATTTGGCATTGCCACCTCCGTCGTTACATGTAGCGCTAAAGCGGTCTCGTCGCAAGCAACCGAAAAAGACGCGTCGAGTGGGAAACGGCGGGCCGAACTGGTACGATACGATTACGACAGGGTAAGCGCGGAACAAGGAGACGGCACGATGAAAAACGGCTTTCGCGTCTATGACGCTGACACTCATGTCAGTCCGGCTGCCGAGGTGCTGGAGCAGTATGTCGATCCGGGCTTCCGGTCGCGGCTGGCCGAACTGGCGCCTTACCGCCGCGCCAGCGGCGAGGGCCGCCACCACTACAGCTTCGGCAGAAAATTCTACCGCCGGGTGCTGGGGGAAGCCGCACCGCGCGAGACCTTCACCGGACGCGAATCGCAATGGCGCGGTGGCAAGCTGCCGCGGCCTGGGGTGCAGGACGACAAGGCCGAGAACCGTGTCGCCGATATGGACGACGAAGGGACCGATATCCATTTTCTGATCCCCGGCTCGTTCATGAGCCTCGTTGGGCTCGACGACCCGGTGTTCGAAGTCGGGCTGAGCCGCGCCTACCACCGGCATATGGCCGATTTCTGCGGCCGGTTTCCCAACCGGCTCAAGGGGCTGATCGTCGCCTCGACGCGCGATGTCGAGGCGGCGGTGCGCGAAATCCGCGAATGGGGGAACTCGAACTGGGCGGTCGCGGTCAAGCCGCTCTTGCCGTTCGACATTCCGCCCGACCACCCCGATCTCGACCCGATCTGGCGCGCCGCCGAGGAACACGACTTGCCGATCGCCCACCACAGCTCGACCTGGAACCCGCCCTATTACCCGGCCTATCGCGATGTCTGGGACAACATCTTTGTCGGCCGCCTGGCCTCGCACCCCTGGGGCGCGATGCGTTTTGTCGCCTCGTTTATCGGCGGCGGCATCTATGACCGCTTTCCGGGGCTCAGAATGGGTGTGCTCGAATGCGGCTTTGGCTGGCTGCCGTTCTGGGCCAGGCGCATGGACGAGCAGGCGGGCTATGTCGGCGGCACCGCGCCACTAAAGCAGGCGCCGAGCGACTATCTCAAAAGCGGCCGGTTCTTCTGCAGCATCGAGCGGCAGGAGGGCGAAGACATGTTCAAAATGGTGCGCGGCTTTCTCGGCGACGGCGTCTTGATGTACGCCTCCGACTACCCGCATTCGGAATGCCAGTTCCCGAACTCGATCGACAACATCCTCGCCTGGCCCACCCTCTCTGGCGACACCCGGAAGGCGCTGCTGTGGGACAACGCCACGAGGTTCTTTAAGCAGACGTGACTGGGACGAGGAGAGTTTCGGTGAGCTGGATCGCACGGGTCCTTTGAGGCCTGGGCGATCGTATTATTAGCCGTACTCGTGAGTTTGCTTGCAAAGACAGCCACAGCCGTCCCACACTAGTGGCTCATGTCACGACAGAGGATCGCATGGAGGTTGAAGCAGACAATGCTCCCGGAGACTTGGGAGAGATGGAGGAGGAGGAAGGCTTCACGTTTCCCCCCGCCGAGCGGCGCGTGGTGACGCAGCCCGTTGATCTCTCTGTACAAACGTTAATTGAGCAATGGGCAGAACAGCTTTTGGTGTTGCCTGAGATGCAGAGGGAATACGTATGGGACAACGGAAAAGCAAGCCGCCTGATTGAATCACTCATTCTAAACATCCCTATACCTGTAGTCTATTTTTCTGAAAATCAAGAGGCCAAGTACGAGATTGTTGACGGACATCAGCGGGTGCGCTCTATTGTCCGTTACCTCAATAACGAATTCGCTCTTAGCGGAATAGCCGTCCTTAGAGAATACAAAGGTCTACGTTTTCATCAACTTCCAGAACGTGAACAACGCTTCTTGCGGATGCGAACTCTACGCGCCATTTTAATATTAGTAGATTCGCATCCAAATATGAGGTTTGAAATATACGAACGTCTTAACACCGGCGCGATTTTACTTAACGCTCAAGAGCTACGAAATTCTATATATCGTGGACCGTTCAACGATCTGCTTCATTCGCTAGCGAAGGCCTCCGACTTTCGAAGTTTGATGAGAACCAAAGCCCCGCGGCGGCGTATGATCGATGAAGAACTCATTCTCAGATTCTTTTCGTTGTATTTTGGGCTCGGCCAATACCGCACACCTCTTAAACGGTTTCTCAACGAGTTTATGCGAACGTCTAAAAACCTAAATAACGCCGATCTTACGCAGTTTCGTTCAGTGTTTGAAAAGGCGGTCGCGACCGCCGGGTGCCTATTCGGCGAGTGGGCGTTCAGGATGACCGACAAAGATGGACATACGATTGAACCCGTCGTAAACCGAGCGCTCTTCGATGCTCAGATGCTCGCGTCTGTCTGGACCGAAACCGATCTCAAACACATAGACCCATCAAGAGTGAGAAACGAAGTATCGGCACTCTTTTCTGATGAAACATTTTTAGATGCCATACAACGGGCCACTGGTGATAGGGCAAGGACCCTCAAACGTATCCGGGAAACCGTAACGGCTTTAACGAAGGCCGGTCTCACAATTGGCGTTCCATACGATCTGTCTCGATAACGATGCCCTCGGAGGCGCTGCAGTCGTTGAAGATTGCCTTGCAGGAGATTAATGATCTTGCGACTGTCGTCGGACCCTCTTTGCGCGCAAACGTCGATAACGCGCTCCGAATTGCACGTGCCGCCGGTCGTGCCCAAGTAGTGCTTCTTTCGTCTCATTTCGAGCGTTATTTCTATACTGTAAATGAAGAGGTTATATCTTTTCTGAATACTAAGAGGCTCGTATCATCTGCGCTACCGCACGACCTGAAGCTTCTGCACTCAAGATATCCGATCGATGAAATGCATGCGACGGGTTGGGAGAAGCGATCGACGCAGCTCGCTTCCTTCATTTCGGAAGACGGCTGGCTATGGGCGGTCGATGGCAGTGGGCTGCTTGCTCATGGAAGGCTCCTGACATGGCTCCGCGCGCCAAAACCCTCGGAACTTCGGCGCTATTATAAATATTGGAATATAGATGATATTTTTGCAAGGATTACACGAAAGCCGACTGCCCGTAGCCAATTATGGCTCGGAGTTCAGGAATTGGTAGATATGCGGAACAGTATAGCGCACGGTGATTTCTCTGCGCAGCCCACTCAACGAGACATTCAGCGATACTTGCGCTCTGTGCGCACCTTTTGCGAACGTGCGGATAGGGAGCTTGCTCGAGCCATTGCGCGGCTATTGGCAGGAGATGCACCGTGGTAATCCGCAGATCACGGTCCGTTTGAGAAACAGGCTCGATATCGCCTTTTTCCGGCAGCGCGCACGGCGAAATCGACGTGCATTTCGTCGTGGGCAGGATGCGGCCGTTACGGCGTCGTCGAGGACGTCCGGTTTACGCGGCGCCTGGGATGCACGCCATGCCTGGATGTTTGTGTTGACACCATATCTGACACGCCAATACTGCCCGTTGGATGGCAGCCGCGCGGGCCGGAGTCAGCGCAGCGCATCAATAAGCGCGACCATTTGGCGGCGTTGCGCCGGGTCGGGGAGGCGGCCGCGCCCGGCACCGAGGTCGTCGGCCATGTGCGCAGAGTTGGCGGTGCCGGGGATGACCGCGGTCACCGCCGGGTTGCCGATGAGGTATTTCAAGAAGAACTGGGCCCAGCTCGTGGCGTCGAACTGCGCCGCCCATGATGGCAGAGCGCGGCCGCGCACCATGTCGAAGAGCTGGCTGCCGGCAAAAGGCAGGTCCGTCAGCACCGCCGCCCCCACTTCGTTTGCGACGGGGATCACTCGCGCCTCGGCGGTGCGATCGGCGAGCGAGTAGTTGACCTGCACAAAATCGGGCTTCTCGCGCCGCAATACCGCTTCGATCGCCGCGAAATCGCTGGCGTCGGAAGTGGTGATGCCGATGTATCGGGTGAGCCCCTGCGCCTTCCAGTCGCGCAGCAGCGCCAAATCCTGGTTGGGATCGCTGAGATTGTGCAATTGCATCAGATCGACGCGAGGGGTGCGCAACCGCTGCAACGACGCCTGGAGCTGGGCCCTGCCGGTGGCAGGGTCGTAGTCTTCGAGCTTGGTGGCGAGAAAGACCCGTGGCCGCAGCCCGGAAGCGGCGACGAGGTCGCCGACCACACTCTCCGCGGTGCCGTAGGAGGGTGCAGTGTCGATCAGCCGACCACCGCCCGCGACCAGGGTCGCCAGCACAGCCGCACAGGCCCGCCGGCCGGCCTGATCGCCATCGACATCAAAGACGCGCGAGGTGCCGAGCCCGATCACCGGCAGACGCTCGCCCGAATGCGGGATCGGCCGCGTCATCAATGCCGAGCTGGCGTTCGTCATTTTGCCGGAGGCCGGCAGGCAGCACATGACGGCCAGCCCGGCACCGAGCCCCAACAACCGGCGCCGCGACAGCGAGCGCGCAGGCGCGGCACGGGTCACGATGGGTGCCTCGGCCGCATGCGCTGCCGCGCCGTGATCACCGGGATGCTGGTGGTGCGATGGCAACGGATGGTCCCCATCCGTTGGCTGAATCGCACCACCAGCGTTTTGATCTTGTGGTCCGATTCACGCCACGCTTGGGAACCAAGTGTCTCGATCGGATCACTAGACTTGCTTCGCCCAAATCGCCGCCCCCCGGCCGGCGCGACGGCCAAAGACGAGGCCCGACATCAGCCCGGTGCCACTCGCGTAATTGTGGTAGAAGAGGCCGCCGACGATTTCGCCCGCCGCGTAAAGCCCGGGGATCGGCCGGCCGGTCGTGTCCTCGACTTGCGCGTCGTTTGAGATCTTGAGCCCGCCAAAAGTGAAGGTGATCCCGGTCGTCACCGCGTAGGCCTCGTAGGGCGGCTGATCGAGGCGCTGGGCCCAGTTGGTTTTGTCGATCGCGAGCCCCATGGTGCGCAGCCCATCATGAATGTTGGGGTTGAACGGCAGATCGGGGCGGGGTGCGGTATTGAACGCGCGCACGGTGTCGAGAAAGCGGCCGGCATCCACACCTTCGAGGCGTGGCGCCAGGCCCTCGAAACTGTCGGCCCGCTCCTTGGTGATGCGCGGGATGCGATATTCCTCGCGCAACAGATGGGTGACCTTCTGGTCGAAGATTTGCCAGGCGAACATGCCCGGCTGATTTAATAGCTCGCCGCCGTATTTGGCGTAGGTATAGCTGTGGAAATCGAGCCCCTCGTCGAGAAACCGCTCGCCCTTGGCGTTGACGACGATGCCGAACGGGTAGTTGTGCTTTTGAAAACGGTCGCCGACATCGAGATCGCCAAAGGGCGGTGCATTCAAATCCCACGCGACCGCGTGCGCCCCCGACCAGTGACCGTGCACCGCGGCCCCAAGATCGAGCGCCATCTTCAGCCCCGCCCCGGTGTTGAAACGCGAGCCGCGGACCTTGGCCAAATCCCAATTGGGCCCGAGATAGCGCGCCCGCATTTCGGCATTGGCCTCGAACCCGCCGCAGGCCAGCACGACGGCCTTTGCGCGCAGCTCGTGGAGCCGGCCCTGGTGGCGCACCCGCACGCCCTCGACGCCGCGATCGCCGGTCATGAGGCCGATCGCCGGCGTGTCGCACAGCATCCCGACCCCGTCGTGTGCAGCACGGGCATGCAGCGCCTTGATCAATTCCTTGCCGCCGCCCCAGATATGGCAGGCGAGCCCGCCCCAGAATTTGAACTTGCCATCGACGCGAAACGCCTGACGGCCTAACCCCAGCTGGAACCGCACGCCCTTTTGGCGCATCCACAACGCCGCCTCGAAGCTGCCGCGGATCAGGATCTCGGTCAGGTCGGGGTCGCAGCGATACTGGGTCAGCCGGCCCATATCGTCGAAATACTGGGCTTCGCTGTAGGTGCCGAAATCGACATTGCCGAGCTCGGTCTCGTTCATGTCGGGGATCAGCTGGGCGAGATCGTCACGGCCCTGATAGACGACGCGAAAAGCGCCGCCGGTAAAGGCCGAATTGCCGCCCTTCTGGTCCTCGGGGGCGATTTCGAGCATCAGCACATTCGCGCCGTTCTCTTGCGCCGACAGCGCCGCGCAGCTCGCGGCATTGCCCGCCCCGATCACGATTACGTCGAACTCGCCGGTCCCATCGAGAACCACCGCCCGATCCTCCCCGCTCCCGTCTGGTGCAGAGCCTCGCACCCGCCCCGATCACGGTCAATCGACGCGCCCCCTATGGACGAAAATCGGTCCCGCCTACGCCAGATAGGAGCCACCGTTGACATGCCAGGTCTGGCCGGTGACGAGGCTCGCATCATCGGAGGCGAGGAACAGCGCGGTGCGGGCGATGTCCTCGGGCTGCGCCATGCGGCCGAGCGGGATCGCCTGCCCGGCCACGACGAGCTCTGCCTCACTGCTGCCATGGCGCGGCTGCGCGGTGTCGGTCAGCCCTGGTGCGATTGCGTTGACCCGGATGCGATGGGGCGCGAGCTCGAGCGCCGCCGCGCGGGTCAGCGAGACGAGCCCGCCCTTGCTCGCGACGTAATGCGCGCCGCGCGGCGAGCTGCGGAATGCGGCCCCCGAGGCGATGTTGACGATCGCCCCCGGGCGCCCGGATGCGACCATCGTCTTGGCGACCGCCTGCGCGCAAAAGCAGGCGCCCTTGAGATTGACCCCCAGCACGAAATCCCAGTCGTGCTCGGTCATGTCGAGAAAGCCGACGCGCGGAAACACCCCGGCGTTGTTGACGAGGATGTCGATCGGGCCGAGCTCCTGCCCGACATCCGCAACCATCGTCCGCACCGCTCCGAGATCACCGATATCGGCTTTGACCGTCAGGGCCCGCCGGCCGCCATTGCGGATCTGCGCAGCGACCCGCTCCGCCGCGTCTTTATCGTCGAGCCAGTTGACCGCGACATCGGCGCCGGCTGCGGCGAACGCCAACGCCGTGGCCCGGCCGATCCCCTGCTGCGCCCCGGTCACCAGAACGATCTTGCCGGTGAAGTCAGGCATTATCATTTCTCCCGTTTGCCGCAATACCGCGGCCGGCGCCCGGGTCGACCGCCGCTATCGCGGTGCGCGCAGAAACCCGATCAGCAATCGACTGACCTCGGCCGGTTGTTCCTGCTGCACCCAATGGCCCGCGCCATCGAGCAGATGGCAGCCTAGCATCCGCGTGCAGGAGGTCCCCTGCATGCGCTCGAAATTGCCGGGACGTTGATAGGTGCCCCAGTCGCTCTTGCCGGCGATAAACAGCGACGGCACGTCGATCGTGCGGCCGGTAAACAGCCGCAATTCCGCATCGGCGAGACCGGAGGTGCGGCTCCTGTACCAGTTGAGCCCGCCTTGAAAGCCGTTGCGCTGGTATTCGCCGGCATAAACCGCCAGTTCATCCTCCGGCAGCCAGCGGCAGGCAGCGATCTCCGCAGCGGATGGCATGACCGGCACCACGGTCTCGGCCATGTTACGGTCGCGATCCATGATGTAATATGTCGGCATCTTGGCCAGTTCCGCAGCGCTCCACGCCGCGAGCGGATGCGGCCGGTTGTCCTGCCAATCGGCGCTCTTGTAATGATAATAGCCGCGCAACAGCGCGTGCACCCCTTGCGGGCAGCGCCACATGTCGTTATTGGCGGGGCGGGTCGAATAATACCATTGGTAATGCTTGCGTGGCCGGTCGAGCGCTGCCAACGCGGCGTGGATGTTGGGCCTGTCGCTCGCCATCAGCGTCGGGTTGTCGGCCGTGTCGAACGGCAGTTCCGGCGGGCCGGCAAAGGGGGCGCTCATCAGCGCGACCCGCTGGAACACGTCCGGACGCGCCAAGGCGCACCAGGCCGCGACAGAGGCGCCGAAATCATGGCCGACGACCGCCGCGACCGAGTGATGGCCAAAGGCGGCGACCAGCGCCAGCGCGTCCCTGACCGCGTTCAAAATGCTGAATGGGTGCAGATCACCGTCGTAATCGGCGCTCCAACCGGTGGTGCGGCCGTAGCCGCGCTGATCGGGGGCGAGGACGTGATACCCCGCCGCGGCCAATCCCGGCATGATCTTGCGCCAGGAATAGGCAAGCTCCGGAAAGCCGTGCAACAACAACACGCAAGGCCGGCCGCGCGGCACGAAGCCCGCCTCCAGCACATGCATGCGCAACCCGTTGACGTTATCGACAAAGCGCGCCCGCACTCCGGCCGGCAAAACGGCGCTGTCGAGCGGAAATTCGGACATGTCGGTTGCCCTTATTTTTGACGCTCTTCAGGTCTGAGCCGGCCGGATGGCGGCTCAGGCAGCGGCGACCGTATCCAGCATCGCGGGGCGCCGGCTGCGGAACCCGGCCGCCTTCTCATAGGCATCGGCGATGCGCAGCAGGGTCGGTTCCTGAAACGGCTTGCCGACCAGCTGGATCGCGACCGGCAATCCGCCCGCGCCAAAACCGGAGCAGACCGAGATCGCGGGGTAGCCGGCCACATTGAACGGCATCGTAAAGCTCGGCGCGGCAAACGTGTCCCAGGCCGGCACCTCGTCGATCCGGGCGGCTTCGGCCGGCTGCGCTGCGGTCAGCACGGTGTCGAGCCCATTCATCGCCCGTTGCAATTCACCGCGCAGCTCGCGCCGGCGTCGCACCGCCTGCACATAATCTACGCCCGACACCAACGCACCGAGCATCAGGCGCCGGCGCACCCGATCACCAAAATCGCCGAGCCGGGTGCGCGCCCATTCCTCATACGCGGCGGCGCGCTCGACGATCGAGATCAGCGAGCCGCAGGCGCCCCAATCCTGCAGGGGCGGCAACTGCACCTCGCGGATTTCGGCGCCGAGGCCGCGCAAGGTGGCGATCGCGGCGTCGATGCCGCGCCTTGTTCCGGCGCTGACCGGATAATCGGTCTCGTGAAAATGATGGATCACGCCGATCTTCAGACCCCTGACGCCGCGGCCGAGCTCGGCGGTGTAATCCGCCACCGGCCGCTTGGCGCTGGCCGGGTCGCGCGGATCGTGGCCGGCCAGCACCTGCAGCAGCAGCGCGCAATCCTCGGCAGTCCAGGCCATCGGCCCGATATGGTCGAGCGTGTAGGCCGCCGGGGCGACCCCGGCGCGGCTGACAAGCCCATAGGTCGGCTTGATCCCGGCGATGCCGCACAATGCCGCCGGGCCGCGGATCGAGCCGCCGGTGTCGGTGCCGATGCCGCCCAACATCAGCCCGGCCGCGATCCCAGCACCGGTGCCGCTGCTGCTGCCGGCGGTGAAATGGTCCGGGTTCCACGGGTTGCGCGCCGGCGGGGCGGGCAGATCGAAGCTCGGGCCGCCATCGGCGAATTCATGGGTCGTTGTCTTGCCGATCAGGACGGTGCCGGCGGCGGCGAGGCTTTCGGCGCAGGCCGCGTCGGCATCCGGGATGTTGTCCACCAGGATCTTCGATCCGCAGGTGGTCGGGATGCCCTTGGTATCGACGATGTCCTTGAGCCCGATCGGGATGCCGCAGAGCGGCCCCTTTGGCGCGCCGGCCATGATCGCCCGCTCGGCGGCGCGCGCCTCCGCCATCGCCCGCTCCTCGGTCAGATGGACAAAGGTGTGCAGCTGATGATCGAGCGCATGGATGCGGGCGAAACAGGCGCGGGTCAATTCGACCGGCGACAGCTCCCTTTTCGCGATCAGCCGGGCGGCCTCGGCGATGGTCGGGATCGGGTCGCTCATGGCAAATCCTCCTCGGGCAGATCGTCCTCGGGCAGATCCTCCTCGGCAAACCCATAAACCAAAGCCGGCTCGGCCATGTGCCCGCGCCGTTGGCGCACCCGTGCCGCCATCGCCGCAATCTCGGGATAGACCGATTTCAAGTCGGCCTTTTGCGCGTCGGTCAGGCTGAGCCCGGCGCGGGCAAGCAAATAATCGAGCGCCTGGTCCGAAATATCAGACGGCATCGCAAGTCCTCCCGATAGGCGTCCAACGGCATGGCCCGGTCAGGGGGAGCGGATCGGCGCCCCGCCGGCCGACACCAGCAGGTCTTGATAGCTTGGCGCGCGACGCGCCTATTGCGCGCTGACGCCCTTCGGCAGCTGGCCGCCGCGGCCGTGCGGCAAGGTGTGAAGCTTCAGCTCGACCGGGTTGCCGAGCCAGATCGCGTAGCCGCTGTGGTCCTCGACCGCATCGGCGGTCAGCGGGTGGACCAATACGTCGAGCCCTTCGCGGTTCAGCATCAGATAAGGCACGACATGCTCGAACTCTTCCGGCTTGAAGATAACCAGAGCATTAGAGATCGGGTGCGGTCCTCGCGGCGTGTCGCGGAACTCTTCGATCTCGACCTGGAATTTTTCGGCGACGGCACTACACACCCGCTCGGCGACGGCGCGCGTCTTCGTCGGGTCGTAATAGATGTGGGCGTGATAGCCCAGATTGGCGACAGATTGCGGGGTCTTCTCACTCATCGGACGGCGCTCCCTGCGAGGTGGTGACGGCACCCGGCATTTTTGCATAGCGATGTCCGTGAGTCGATGTATCCCAGCGAACTCGCGAAACGACAAAATCCGGCGCTCATGCCGGTGGTCTCGGGGTGGAAACCGGACCCTCGGCGTTGCTCCTCGACCTGACCACCAAGGAGAAGGGGGGCCTCCCGCTAGCGGGGCAGTCCTCCTCCTAGCAGGCTGCTGAAAAAGGGGCTTGCCGTTTTTGCGCGCTGTGCTGCCCTGGAGCGGGGACGGGGGTGGCGATGCGCGGCGACGATGAGATTTGCGGTAGCCTTTTCAGCTACATAGACCTGGAGAACCGGGTTCGGGCGGATCATCCGCTGCGGGTGATTCGCGAGGTTGCCAATGCGGCGCTGGCAGCGCTGTCTGGTGGGTTCGAACCGCTCTATTCGCCGA
>JBOHME010000104.1:0-13515 GCA_050729795.1 Allostellaceae bacterium
CGAAGGCGAGCGTGTCTACAGCGGTTCGGTCTTTCGCCTCGACGATCACAACGAGCGCCTCGCCAACTCGGCCCGGATTATGGGCTTCGAGCTGCCGGTCGGCATCGACGATCTGAAAAGGGCGACCGAGCAAGTTATCGTCTCGAACCAGATCCGCGAAGGCTATGTCCGGCCGATCGCATGGCGCGGCGCGGAGCAGATGGGGGTGTCGGCGCAGGCGACGCGGATCCACCTGGCGATCGCCGCCTGGGACTGGCCGGCCTATTTCTCGCCCGAGGCCCGGGCCAAAGGGATTCGCATGAAATGGGCGCCATGGAAGCGGCCGGCACCGGATACCGCGCCGACCCAGGCCAAGGCGGCCGGGCTTTACATGATCTGCACAATGTCGAAGCACATCGCCGAGGCGGATGGCTGCGACGACGCGTTGATGCTCGATTGGCGCGGCCGGCTCGCCGAGGGCACCGGGGCCAATCTGTTTCTCGTCATCAACGGCGAGCTGCACACCCCGACACCAGACTGCTTTCTCAACGGCATCACCCGTCAGACCGTGATCGGCCTGGCCAAAAAACGCGGGCTCAAGGTGGTCGAGCGCGCGATCCTGCCCGACGAGCTGGCCAAGGCCGACGAAATGTTTCTGACCGGGTCGGCGGCCGAGGTGACCCCGGTCGGCGAGATCATCGGCGATCACGGCCACTACCGCTTCACCCCGGGGGCGATCTGCCGGCTGATGTGGGAGGATTACGATCGCGCGGTGGGGAAGACCATCGCCGCCAGCGCCGCTTAGGGGAGATCGCCGCCGGTCATCGGGAAAGCCAAATGAGCGAAGAACGAGCCGACCTCATCCTGAACATGCTGAGAGCAATCCGGTCGGAGCAGAGCGCACAGCGTGAAAAGCTCGACGAGGTCATCGCTCGTCTCGGCCGGCTCGAGCGCGAGGTCGCCGGGCTCCATGCAGATTATGCGGGCTTGTCGATCCGGCTTGACAATCTCGACCGCCGCGTCGGACGCATCGAGCAGCGGCTGGACCTGGCCGACGCGCCCGTGCCGGGCTGACGGCCGTCAGCGCCGCGCCGCCACCAGGAGGAAGGGCGGGCGCCGGCGCTCATCGGCCCAGGCCGGGTGCGCGGCGATCTGCTCTGGTGACGGGCCCCACTCCGCGACATGGCGGAGGGCGAGGCCGCAGCCGATCAGCAGGTTCAGGTAGGTCGCGATCGTGCGATGCTGCTTGACGACACCGCTGGCGAGCCAGTCGGTCTTGCGCGGTCCCTCATCGAGATAGGCATCGACCGGCCAGCTCCTGTGGCCCTGCGCGTCCGACCAACCCGGGTGGATCGGCGCGGTGAAGATCGGGTGCTCGACCGAGAAAACCAGGCTGCCGCCTGGTGCCATCGACCGGGCGACCCGCGCGATCAGCGGCGCAAGATTTTCCAGATAATGGAAGGCGAGCGAGCTGTAGACCAGGCGGAACGGCATCGCCGGCAATTCGAAATTTTCGAGGTCGGCGCTGACATAGCGGATCGCCGGGTCCGCGGTGCCGGCTCTGGCGCGGGCGAGCATGTTCTGCGAAACATCGACGCCGACCACATGGGCTGCACCCTGCTCTCGGGCCCAGCGGCAGAACCAGCCAAAGCCGCACCCGAGATCGAGCACATTCGCGCCGCGCAGATCGGGCAGCAGCGCTTGCAGCGCCGGCCATTCGGGGGCGCCGTCGAGCCCTTCGACCGAGCGCGCGAGCCGGCTGTAGCCGGCGAAAAAGCCGGCATCGTCATAGATGTTCTGCGTCATCGCTTTACTCCGCCAAGCGCTCGCGGGCGGAGCGCGATCGCCAAAAACCCCTGCCACCCGCCGGCAACGGGACTATTCTTGCTGATCGGTTCTGCAGGTGCTGCGAGCGTCCGATGGCCGACCATCTATACAACCCGAAAGCAGCGCTATTTTGCGCCTATCCGGCGATGAAAGCGCTTTCCAAAGAAGCCGACAACTTGATCGAGGGCGCAGCAAAGACCCTGGTCGAGCGCGAATTGGCCGGCTGCGACACGAGCTGGGCGCGCGCTCGCTTTTACGAGGCAGAGTGGCGCATCAACTGTACGAGCGATCACGACGCAGCCGCCGCAGCCGTCGAGCGGCTAAAAGCAGCGCTCGAATGCCGCGATCCGCCGAGTGGGCTGACCCAGGATTGCGAGGGCAGCTTCGCTTTGGGCACCGACGTTTGGTTCCTCAAGCTCGATCGCTCCACCGACCAGCTCCTCGCCCGGCAATGGCCGTGGCGGGTGAAACCGACGTTCCTCGAGCAGATCAACGACCCGGGGCGCATGGTCACCTATTTGCAGGATCTGTGCTGGTCCGACGTCAAGCGCTGCGGGCAGGATCACCGCAAGGAGCTGAACCTCGCGATATCGGTCATCGCCCGACTGGTTCTGCAAGGCGGTCAGGCCGGGTATCTAGCCGGACCGGGATTTCTGCCGACGTTCGAGCGCTTCGTGCGCGACTGGCAAGATCGGCAGACCGGGTTCTTCGGGATGACCTACATCGTCGACGACGATGGCACGGCGGTCAGGACCAACGATGTGAGCCTGACCTTTCACATGGCGCATTATGTGCCGCATCTGGTGCGTTGGTGGCCAACCTTGACCGACACCTTGCTCGGAATCAGCGAGCAGCAATATCCGCAGGGGTGGCTCGAAAACGGCAAGATGACCGACCACAATAACTACGACGTCGTCGAGCTGTTCGCTCGCGGCTGGCGGTATATGCGGCCGGGCCAGCGTCGCCGGGCCAGCGGAGCCGTAGCGCAGATGTTCGAGTGGTGCCTCGATCATTCGGTCGGCAAAAATGGCGAGATCGTCGATCCTGACAAAGGCGACATGGTTCCGGACTCATATTATTTTGCCGCCGCTTTTCTGGACACGATCGGCTTCTTCGACCGGAGCAAACGATTTTGGACCGAGCGCTTGCTTCCAGATCCGGAACCGATCCGAATCGGCATGATCGCGCAACTTGCCCATTTCAACGCCGATCTGACAGTGGTTGACGATACTCTCGAAAAGCTTCACGCCCGGGTGCGACCGTGGTCGAGCGCTATCCTCTAAGGATCAGAGCTCTAATCCACCGTTGAGTCTCGCTGGCTCTCGGTCCAGCGCGCTTTCGCCGTGTCGTCGGCGGCGCGGGCTTCGACCCAGTGCTCACCCTGCGGTGTCTCTTCGTTTTTCCAGAAGGGTGCGTCGGTCTTCAGCCAGTCGATCAGAAAATGGCAGGCGGCGAGTGCCGCCTCGCGCTGCGGCGACGCGGTGGCGACCAGCACGATGCGGTCGCCGGGTTCCAGCCGGCCGTAGCGATGGATGATCAGCGAAGCGGCAAGCGGCCAGCGGCGATGCGCTTCGAGATCGATCTCGGCGAGCTTTTTCTCGGTCATGCCGGGATAGTGTTCGAGCGTCAGCGCCGTGATCCGGTCGGCACCGCCTCCAGCCCCATCTGGCGACATATCGCGTACCAGTCCGACAAAGCTCGCGACCCCGCCGATCTGGTGGTTCCCCGCGGCGAGCCGATCGAGCTCCACACCGACGTCGAAATCCTCGCGCTGGAGGCGGATCATCGCTCAGCCTCCGGTGACCGGCGGAAAGATCGCGACCTCGTCACTATCGGCGAGCGGGTGATCGAGCCCGACATATTCCTGGTTGACCGCGACCCTGACCACCGCGAGGTTCTGCAACGCCTCGGCATGACCGCCGCCGCGCTCGCGCAGCCAAGCAAGCAGTCCGGCCACGTCATGCACTTGGGGCGGCAACGGCGTCTCCTCCTCGGCGCAACCGATGCGCGCTCGCAGCCAGGCAAAATACAACAGCTTCACCCGAACACCTCGGCAAACGGCAGGAAATCGACGATTGTCCCGGCGGCGAGATCGCCGGTCGCCTCGTCGAGGATCACGAGACCGTCAGATTGCACGATCGACGACAGAATGCCGGCGCCGTCGCGCGGATATTTGACCGCGACCAGCTGGTCGCCATCGCGCTCCAGCCGGGCGCGCAGGTATTCGCGCCGACCCGGCTTTTTGCGATAGGCAAAACCGGCGCATACCGGGTGTAGCCGCGCCGGTGCGGCCACCGCACCGGCGAGCTTCAAGATCAGCGGCCGGGCGAGCACGGCAAAGGTCACGACGACTGCGACCGGGTTGCCGGGCAGCCCGATCAGCGGCACCCCCGCGACCTGCCCCAGCGCCACCGGCCGCCCCGGCTTGATCGCCAGCCGCCAGAAATGGAGCGCGCCGAGCCGCTCGATCGCCGCCTTGACATGATCCTCCTCGCCGGTCGACACGCCACCCGAGGTGACAATCAGATCGTGCTCGGTGCGAGCCGCGGCGAGCGTATCGGCGAGCGCGGCTTCGCGATCGGGACGGATGCCGAAATCGCTGACGATGCAGCCGAGCCCTTCGAGCAATGCGCGCAGGATGAACCGATTGGCGTCGTAGATCATCCCCGGCGGCAGCGCCCCACCCGGCTCGCGGACCTCGTCGCCGGTCGATAAGAGCGCCACCCGCAGGCGCCGGAACACCGGCAGCTCGGCATGACCGAGTGCTGCGGCCAGCCCAAGATCGGCCGGTCCGAGCCGGCGGCCGGCGGCGAGCGCCATCTGGCCGCTTCCGACATCCTCACCGGCATGCCGCCGGTTGGCGCCTTTTCTGATGCCGGGCTTGATCCGGACCCGGCCAGCGGCGGCCGCGCAATCCTCCTGCATCAGCACGGTGTCGGCGCCCGCCGGCATCGCCGCACCGGTGAAGATGCGGATCGCCTCCCCGCGGCGCAGCGCGCCATCGAACGGATGGCCGGCGGCAGCCCGGCCGGCGACCACGAGCTCGGTTTCGTGATCGGGCGAGAGGGCGGCATGGGCCACGGCATAGCCGTCAACGGCACTGTTGGCATGCGGCGGCAAATCCATGCTCGCGATCAGATCCTGCGCCAGCACCCGGCCCGCAGCCTGCGGCAGCGCGACCGTCTCGCCGCCGACGACCGGCACGACCCGCGCCGCGATCCGGTCGAGCGCCTCGGCGACGCTCAAGAGCGCGCCGTCAAAGGCGAAGCAGTCGTCGCTCAGCTGAGCCATCGCGCCTGCCCGTCATGTGCCAAGATAAACCCGGCGATCGCGGCCGGGTCGTCGAGCGGCAGAAGCGGCAGGGGCAGCCCGCGCAGCGCCTCGTCCGAGGCGACGGCGACGATCCAGCCGTCATCCGGATAGAGCGCAGGCTTGTCCAGCACCGGACGGTAGATCTCGATCTTCGGATGCGGGTGCCGTTTGAACCCCTCGACCAGCAGCAGATCGACCGGGGTCATATGGGCCACCAGCTCGTCGAGCCCCGGCTCCGGCGTGCCGCGCAATTCGTTCATCAGCGCCCAGCGCCGCTGCGACACCACCATGACCTCATGGGCGCCCGCCTCGCGATGGCGCCACGAATCCTTGCCCGGCTGATCGACATCGAAGGCGTGATGCGCATGCTTCAGCGTCGACACATCGATGCCGCGGGCGACGAGCTCGGGAAGGAGCGCCGTCATCAAGGTCGTCTTGCCGCTCCCGCTCCAACCGGCGAGGCCAAAGATGCGCATGACCGCTCGCTGTCGCTTCACTTGGGGTCCGCAGCCGAGCGCGGCAATGGGCTAGACCGAGGTCTGGGATTTGCCGCTGCCGACCGCGGCGCGGCGCGGCCGGGTGATGTGCGGCAGCCCGGTCCGCAGGTAGTCGTAGCCGGTCACCAGCGTCAGCACGGCCGCGATCCACAGCAGCCCCTCGCCGGTCGTGCGGACCGGCAGCGCCCCGGGGCCGGCATCGCCGACGATCAGAATGGCGATCGCCACCATCTGGATCGTCGTCTTCCATTTGGCCAGCCGCGACACCGGCACGCCGACGCGCAGTCCGGCCAGATATTCGCGCAGCCCCGATACCAGGATTTCACGGCACAGGATGACGATCGCCGGAAACACCGCCGCCGCCGACAACCTGCCGAACGTCGTCAGCATAAACAGGGTCGCGGCCACCAGGAGCTTGTCCGCGATCGGATCGAGAAACCGCCCGAGCTCGGATTGCTGCTGCCAACGCCGGGCCACATGGCCGTCGAGCCAATCGGTGATGGCGGCACCCGAAAACAGCGCACACGCCAACCAGCGCGCGAAGTCACCCGATACGTAGAATGTCGCCACCACCAGCGGGATCACCAGGATGCGCGACAAGGTCAACAGGTTGGGCAGGCTGGTCAGCACCGCGTCGCCTCTCCCGGTGAGCGAAGGGGCAGGGAGTATCTTACTCATCGGCGTGAAAATGATCATAAATCTTTTTGGCGACGGTTTTGCTGATCCCGTCAACCCGTTCGAGGTCGGCGAGACCGGCACGGGCGACCGTGCGTGCCGACCCGAAATGCAGCAGCAGCGCCCGTTTGCGGCGCACGCCGATGCCGGCAATCTCGTCGAGCGGCGACCGGCCGATCGCCTTGACCCGCCGCGCCCGATGCGTGCCGATCGCGAACCGGTGCGCCTCATCGCGCAAGCGCTGCAGGAAATAGAGCACCGGATCGCGTGGATCGAGCATGAACGGCGCGCGGCCGGGCACAAAAAACCGCTCGCGGCCAGCGTCTCGGTCGGGTCCTTTGGCGATGCCCGCGATCGCGACTTCGCTGATGCCGAGCTCTGTCAGCACCGCCTGCGCAATGTTGAGCTGCCCCTGCCCGCCATCGATCAGCAGCAGATCGGGCCAGCTGCCCTGCTCGCGCTCGGGGTCTTCCTTCAGCGCGCGGGCAAAGCGGCGCTGCATGACCTCGCGCATCATCGCGTAGTCGTCGCCGCCCGAAACCGCCATCTGGATGCGCCCCGGTGGTTGTGTCTGCGGCGCCGGGAACGGCGGGTGTGGGGCCGAGCCGGGGCGAACGCGCTCACCGGCGCCCGCCCCGCCCGCGCCATCATCCTCCGACGGGCCGCCTTCCTCGCGCGGGGCAACGGCGGCTGCAGCCGCCGAGCCGGTCAATGGCAGACCGCGGATGTTGAACTTGCGGTAGGCGTTCTTGATCAGCCCGTCCGGGCCGGCGACGATCATCGCGCCGACCGCGTTGGTGCCCTGGATGTGGCTGTTGTCGTAGACCTCGATGCGGTTCGGCACCGCTTCGAGGTGCAGTGCTGCCGCCACCCCTTCGAGCAGACGGCGCTGTGTGGCACTCTCGGACAGGCGACGACCCAGTGCTTCGCGCGCGGTGGCGAGGATTCGGGTAATCAGCTTTTTCTTGTCGCCGCGCTGCGGCACGCCGAGGGTGACGCGTCCGCCACCGAGCGACAGCGCCTCGGCCACCAACTCCTGCTCGGGCAGACGATGGCTCAACAAGACCAGCGGCGGCTTTGGCCGGTTGTCGTAGAACTGGCCGACAAACGAGCCGAGCACCTCCTCGACCGCGAGCTGCCGGTCATGGCTCGGGAAATAGGCGCGGTTGCCCCAATTCTGCCCGCCGCGAAAGAAGAACACCTGGACGCAGGTCTGGCCGCCGGCCTGGTGTGCGGCGATCAGGTCGGCATCCTCGAGCCCGGCGACATGGATGTCCTGGTGACCCTGCACCAGCGAGAGCGCGCGGATGCGGTCGCGGATCAGCCCGGCCGCCTCGAAATCGAGAGCGGCGGCGGCGGTCTGCATCTCGGTTGCGAGGCGTTCCTGCACCCCGCTGCTGCCACCCGACAGAAAGGCGTGCGCCTGCTCGATCAGCCGGGCGTATTCATCGTGGTCGATCCGCCCGACGCAGGGCGCGCTGCATCGCTTGATCTGGTGCAGCAGGCAGGGCCGGGTGCGGTTGGCAAAGATGCTGTCGCTGCACGAGCGCAGCAGGAACGCCTTCTGCAATGTCACCAGGGTGCGGTTCACCGCCCCGGCCGAGGCGAACGGGCCAAAATAGCTGCCGGGCTTGGAGCGCGCGCCACGGTGCTTGGTCAGCTGCGGAAACTCGTGGTCCGCGGTCAGATGGATCAGCGGAAACGACTTGTCATCGCGTAAGAGGACGTTGAAACGCGGCATCAGCCGCTTGATCAGATTGCATTCGAGCAGCAGCGCCTCGGCTTCGGTATGGGTCGAGACGATCTCCATCGCCGCGGTCTCGGCCACCATGCGTCGCAGCCGGTTCGACAAGGTCGCCGGGTGTGCGTAGTTCTGCACCCGGCTTTTCAGGTTGCGCGCCTTGCCGACATAGAGCGCGTCGCCCTTGCGATCGAGCATCCGATAGACGCCCGGTGTCGGCGGTATCGTCCGCAGCGCCGCGCGGATCACCGCCACTCCGGCGGCGATGCCCGAAGCAAGCGCTGGCGCCTCAGTCTCTGCCGCCGTGTCGACCGCCAGCGCCGATGACAGCGGATCGGATGCCGGGTTGGCGGCAACCCCGGCCGGGGCCCGGCGAGGATCCATCGGTGTCGCAGAACGCCGTCCTGGGCGACGTCGCCGCAGCGGTGGGAGGTCGTCCGTCAGTGCCGCGTCAACCGGTTGTGCCGCCATTGGTATTCGAGTCACTCCAACGATATCCACGAAACCGGTGGACAAACCTGTTGAGAACTTGGCGCGATCGGCACGAAAATCCAGGCCCCGGCTTGGCTCGGCCTCGTCGCTCAAAAATTAGGCAACCTTATAACCAATTGAATTGGCGAATAATTATTTTTTGAAGGTTAATTTCCTCTTGCGCGATTCGACCATCGGTCGCCCGGTCCGATGGCGCCGCCTTCCGCACTGCTCCTGTGTACAAACCGGCCTCGCCGAGGGCGGCATAAAAGTCCGGCGGGCGCTGGCGGCACCCACCACCACGCAGCGGCCGCTGCCCGCTTCGCGCCTTGCGCGGGCTGCTCATTCGCTCACCGGGGCGCGCTGCGGCTGGGCCCAGCCGAGATGCTGGCCGCCATCGAGCGCGATCATCTGCCCGGTCATGGCCGGAGCCGAGAGGATGTAGCGCATCGCGGCGGCGATTTCCGGCGGGCTGGTGCCGCGGCCGAGCGGCATCGTCGCGCATTGCCGCGCGAATTCGTCCGCACTCTGCCGCAAGCTCGGCAACGCCGGTCCCGGCCCGATGCCATTGACCCGGATGCGCGGCGCCAGCGCCAGCGCCAGCGTCTGGGTCAGGGTCCACAGCCCCGCCTTGCTCAGCGTATAGGAGACGAAATACGGGGTCAGCGACCAGACCCGCTGGTCAAGCAGGTTGACCACCACCCCGCCCATCGCCGCCGGCAGCCGTGCGGCCAGATCCTGGATCAGCACAAACGGGGTGCGCAGATTGACCGCGAGATGCAGATCCCAGCTGTCGCGGGTGGCGGTCTCGACCGTATCGTTGTCGAACACTCCGGCATTGTTGACCAGCACGCCCACCGGGCCAAAGGCATGTTCGGCCCGCGGCAGCAAGCGGCGCACCGCCGTCTCGTCGGCGAGGTCGGCGGCGAGCGCCAGCGCCCGACCGCCGCGGCCGCGGATTGCCTCGACGACGGCCTGCGCCGCGGCACCCGAGCGATGGTAGTGAACCGCGACGGCAAAGCCGTCCTCGGCCAGCGCCAGGGCGAGCGCCCGACCGATCCGGACTCCGCCGCCGGTGACCAGCGCCGTCCGCGGCATCGGCCGGATCGGCACCGCCTCGAGCGGCGGCTCGTCGGTGGCGGCCAGGTCAGCGTCGCTGGGCACGGCGTTCCTTGCGGGCGCGCATCTTGGCGCGGGCGACGTCGCGGGCCGAGACACCGGCACGGCCGGCGGTCGAGCGTCCACGCGGACCCGGTGCTGCGGGTCCCGGTCGCCCGCGCGAGCCCCGCGCCGCCGGCCCGGCCGGCAGGCCGAGATCGACCTGCTCGAGGCGGCGTAGCTCGTCGCGCAGCCGTGCCGCTTCCTCGAATTCGAGGTCGGCCGCGGCTTCGCGCATGCGCTTTTCGAGGTCGGCGATGACCGCCTTCAGATCCTTGCCCTGGTAGTGCGCGGCTTCGCCTTCCGACAAGCCGACGGTCACATGGTCACGCTCATAAACACTTTGGAGAATGTCGGCGATGCCGCGGCGCACGCTTTCGGGTGTGATCCCGTGTGCGGTATTGTAGGCCTGCTGCTTTTCGCGCCGCCGATTGGTCTCCTCGATCGCCGCCTTCAGGCTGTCGGTCATCCGGTCGGCATAGAGGATCGCCCGGCCATCGATATGGCGCGCCGCCCGCCCGATCGTCTGGATCAGCGAGGTACGCGAGCGCAGATAGCCCTCCTTGTCGGCATCGAGCACCGCCATCAGCGCGCATTCCGGGATGTCGAGCCCCTCGCGCAACAGGTTGATCCCGATCAGCACATCGAACACGCCGAGCCGCAGATCGCGGATGATCTCGATGCGCTCCAGCGTATCGACATCGGAGTGCAGGTAGCGCACCCGCAGCCCCGATTCGTGCAGATATTCGGTCAGCGCCTCGGCCATCTTCTTCGTCAGCGTGGTGACCATCACGCGATGGCCCTTTGCCGCCTCGTCGCGGCATTCGGCCATCAGATCGTCCACCTGGGTGTCCACCGGGCGGATGATGCAGGGCGGATCGACCAGCCCGGTCGGCCGCACGATCTGCTCGACAAAAACACCGCCGGCGCGGTTCATCTCCCACGGGCCCGGGGTCGCCGAGACAAACACCGTCTGGCCGCGCATCGCCTCCCACTCCTCGAATTTGAGCGGGCGGTTGTCGGTGCAGGACGGCAGCCGAAAGCCGTATTCGGCGAGGGTCGATTTGCGCATCCAGTCGCCGCGGAACATGCCGCCCAATTGCGGCACCGTGACATGGCTCTCATCGACAAACACCAGCGCGTCGCGCGGCATGTATTCGAAAAAGGTCGGCGGCGGCTCGCCCGGCTTCCTCCCGGTCAGATAGCGCGAGTAGTTCTCGATGCCGGCGCAGCTGCCGGTCGCCTCGATCATTTCTACATCGTAGGTGGTGCGCTGCTCGAGCCGCTGCGCTTCCAGCAATTTGCCCTCGGCGAATAGCTCCTCGAGGCGGATTTTGAGGTCGCGCTTGATTTGCTCGATTGCCTGCAGCAGGGTCGGACGCGGTGTCACGTAATGGCTGTTGGCGTAGACCTTGATCGATTGCAGCGACGCGGTCTTTTCGCCGGTCAGCGGGTCGATCTCGTGGATCGCCTCGATCTCGTCGCCAAACAGCGACACCCGCCAGGCGCGGTCCTCGTAATGCGCCGGGAACAACTCGATCGTGTCGCCACGCACCCGGAACGCACCGCGCGAGAAGTTGGTGTCGTTGCGCCGATACTGCAATTCGACAAAACGGGCCAACAGCTGGGTGCGGTTGACCCGATCGCCCTGGGCCAAGGACAGGATCATCTGCGAATAAGTTTCGACCGAGCCGATGCCGTAGATGCACGACACGCTGGCAACGACGACGACATCGCGGCGCTCGAGGATCGCGCGGGTCGCCGAATGGCGCATCCGGTCGATCTCTTCGTTCAGCGACGATTCCTTTTCGACATAGGTATCGGTACGCGGAACGTAGGCCTCGGGCTGATAGTAGTCGTAATAGGACACAAAATATTCGACCGCGTTCTCCGGGAAAAAGCTCCTCATTTCGCCGTAGAGCTGCGCGGCGAGCGTCTTGTTGGGCGCCAAGATGATCGCCGGCCGCCCGGTGCGGGCGATGACCTGGGCCATCGTATAGGTCTTGCCCGAGCCGGTGACGCCCAACAGCACCTGGTCGCGCTCCTCGCGCGCGATCCCCTCGCACAATTCGTCGATCGCCTGCGGCTGGTCGCCGGCCGGGCGGAACTCGGACGCAATCGTAAACGGCTTGCCGATATCGCTCTCTGGGCGTTCGGCGACGAGAAGCGGCAGCATCTTCACCAAATTTAGGACGTCCTTCGAGTTCATGCCACCCACCTGATAAGCCCGCCCGCACGACAAGCCGCTTTAATCCGCATTTTGCCGTTCCGGGGAATCATACACCAAGCGCGCTACGTGCTGGAGATCCGCAACGCTATGCCCTGCCTCGTCAAATGCAATCCAACCGGCATCAACACCGACAGCAACCCAATTAATGTCCGAGTGATTACCAAGAGC
The DNA here is from genome assembly GCA_050729795.1 of Allostellaceae bacterium. GTDB lineage: Bacteria > Pseudomonadota > Alphaproteobacteria > ATCC43930 > CGMCC-115725 > AP-15. The sequence continues at coordinate 12,059 of JBOHME010000104.1, forward strand.
GGCACCAAATTCCCTGACCGAAAGCCTGAGAAATTTAATCCAGAAGACGGGGACCGTGTCTTCCTGTGGGAAATTGAGGAGCATGGCGGTGCCGGGCTGGCCCAGCGCGGGTGTCTATACAACTTCCACAAAGACGAGGAGACTCGGAAGGGAAAAGCTTTCCTGTTGGAGGTGCGAAATGCCGACAAGAACATCCTAGATTTAACGAGCGATAATATCACAAAAAAAGAGAGCTAGAGTTGTTACTAAGAACCTTAAAAGATCGTCACGCAGGCGTTTTTTAGCTCACTAATGACCAAGCAGATCTCATTGATAACAGATATTACCTCCCGTAATCGGTACATGATGTCGATGAAATCCGAAATAATCGTGGGATTGACGAGACGACGCGAAAGCGGCTCATTGATGCTCGACTGGGTCAGGAGCAATTTCGGAACGACGTCATGCTCCGTTGGCGGGGTGCTTGCGCTGTTGCGGGGTGCGATCAAACAGAAGTTCTGCGAGCCTCGCATATGAGGCCATGGCGTGATTCGACCCACAAACAGAGGCTCAATCCCGCTAATGGTATCCTGCTTGTCGCCAATCTCGATGCTGTTTTTGATCGTTTCCTGATCTCGTTCGACGACGACGGGCACATGCGGGTGTCGGATCGGATTAAGGCAATCATGTCGAGTATTGTGCGGACTCTCGGAACATTTGCGCGGCGACCTGACCGACCAGGAGAAGGCCTTTCTTGCCTATCACCGCAGCAGATTCCAGCAGGGCAGGTAGCGCTCGGCCTCCGAACGCTGCCAGTGCGCACTTGCCCCACGCGGTGGGTGTGGGCCATCGGCCGCCTCAACTGCTGGAATCATTGACAAAGTAGCCTCTGGAGGCCACCTTCGCGGCATGAAGACAGTCGGCCTGAAGACGCTCAAAAACAAGCTCAGCGAATATGTTCGCTTGGCAGCGGCCGGCGAGACAATCGTGATCACCGACCGTGGCCGCGCCGTCGCCGAGATCGTGCCGCCGCGGCGAGAACCGGAATCGGTGATCGAGCGCGGTATCCGCGAAGGCTGGATCACTCCAGCGACCGACCGCAGTGGCAAGCCACCGTCTCGCAAACCCATTCCCGGATATACCTTGGAGGAGCTGCTCGCTGATCTCGATAAAGATCGGGAAGACCGGTGGTGATCTACGTCGACAGCTCGGTCGCTCTTGCCTCTGTGCTGGCTGAAGCCCGCCAGCCTGCCGAGGCGTTGTGGGCGAAACGGCTGTCCTCAAGCCGCTTGCTTGTATACGAGGTGTGGAACACGGCTTTTGCCAAGGGCGTGGATGAAACCCACCGCGGCGAGATCGAGGTAATGCTCCGCAAAATTTACCTGGTCGAACTGAGCCGTGACTCTCTTTGGCGCGCGTTGCGTGCGTACCCAGTACCGGTGCGAACCTTGGATGGCCTGCATCTCGCCACGATGGCC
>JBOHME010000105.1:0-13314 GCA_050729795.1 Allostellaceae bacterium
GGTTCGGCCCAACCGCCCCATTTCCACAGCGCTTCGCCAATCGGAACGCCGGATCAATGAGCTGGTGGTCCGATTGGCCAACGGGTGGGGATCATCCACCGGCATCGTACCACTAGGCCGGCGATCCGGGCCCGACCGGTCCTCTCCGCGTGACGGGACGGCAATGCTTCTGACGCCGCCTTCCTCGTCACCCAGCTACGGTGCCGCTGCTGCCGGTTGCGGTCGATCGGGGCCTGTCAAGGGGGGCGAGACTGCCTTCGAGCACAGTCCGCTTTTTTGGCGACGCCCACGATCATGCGAGGGCGATGCGCGGCGGCTCGGGTCGCGACGACACTGACCGGGCGTCGCCGGTAAAACAGATCATCGAGTTAGGATCGATATGAGCACTCTCCCGCGTCGCCTCGGTCAGCTCGGCAAGGCTCCGGTCGCGGCGGCGTGGATCGCGTTCTGCCTGGTTGCTGCCGGATGCAGCGGCCCCAGTGCGAGCACGGCAGCGGGACAAGCCGAAATGGCCGGCCAGCAATGCACGCTGTGCCGCGCGCGAAACCCTGGCGATATCGCGCCGTGCTGTGCGGTTTGCATGCGGCGTATCCAGGATCAGCAGACATACGAGAAGGCCTCCGGTCACTAAGCATGCGCGCCGTGCCCCGCACCGTCGGCCATCGCCGCCCGATCTGCGCCGCTCTTTTCGCCATGCTGACGATCGCGATCGCGGCGTCTGCGGCAGCTGCGCAGCAGGCAGCGCCGCCCACTGAGCCAATCTCGCCGGGGGCACCGCCGGCGGCAACACCAGCTTCATTGCCGACACTGCCCGCGCCAGCATCGGCCGCGCCAGCATCGTCCGAGGCAGGCAGCTACGGCAGCGGCCCGCAGATCCTGGTGACGCCGCTTCTGCTGCTCTCCGGGATCAACAGCACGATCAGCACCGGCCTACCGCGCGCACCAACGGTCAATTCGAGCGTCGGGGCGTTTCAGCTCCTCGGCCATCTCGACGCGGTGCCGTTTATGGGGGCGATCGAAATCCGTGACGGGCCCTTCAGCCTGCTGGGCGATAGCTTTCACGTTCCGGTCGGCACCAGCATCACCACCCGCAATATCTTTTACAACGGCGGCAATGCCTCGCTGATCACCAACCAGGGCACCGCGGACCTGCTTTATCACTGGCTCGATCAGCCGAAGCAGTCACTCGATGGCGGGATCGGGTTCCGCGCCTGGTCATTCAATGCGAACCTGACCCTGAACGGGCTGATCGCGCCGGCGACGAGCGTGACGCGCCAGGCCAATTGGGCCGACCCGCTGATCGCGCTGCGCTATCACCGCGACTTCGGCGAGGGTTTCGGGGCGACCGCCTACGGCGATATCGGCGGTTTCGGGGTCGGCGCGCACATCGACTGGCAGGTCTTTGGCACGCTCGACTATGCGCTCTCGCCGCGGGCCAGCCTGCGCATCGGCTATCTGAGCCTCAACTTCAACTACACTGCGGCCGACAGCATCGGCTTCAACGTGCATATGAGGGGGCCGATCCTCGCCGCCACCTTCCGGTTTTGATGTGCCCCGAGATTGCCGAGCCGGTTTGAAGCCAAGCCGCGGGTGGGTGGGACAAGCAATCGCCAGCTCGTCTGTCGTTATCGTTTGCAACGGACCGTGCGGGAGCTGAAACGGCTGGGGTGGCGGTTGCCGCCGCGATCCTGCGGGCTGCCCGGGCGCGGCCCGCCGATCGGCCGGCAGCGGTCGCTCTAAGCCAGCGCGCGCGGCACGTTCGGGCGTCGCCGCGAAAGCAGGAGAGAGCAGATGAAGAGCATGCCTGTTCTGAACCCTGGTCGGTCTGTGCGCACTCGAACCGGCGACCAAATTGGCGGACCACCGCGCGGGAGGCCCGCTGGGCCGGCGCGTCGGGTCGGCGCGTTTGTGCTGCGCGAGCTGCGTGAAATCCTGCCCCCTTTCATCTTCTTTTTTGTCGGCTTCAATCTGATCGTGCTGACCACAAATCTGCTGCTCGCCGATTACAATACCCAGTTTGCCAGTTTTCTGCTCGCGACCGGGGGCGCCCTTGTCGTCGGCAAGGCGGTGCTGGTCGCGAATGCGATGCGCGCGCTGCGCCGCTACGACCGGGCGCCGCTGATCCGGCCGATCCTGTTCAAGACGATGTTCTATTGGGCGGTTGTGTTCGTGGCCCGCCTGCTCGAACATTTTGTCAGGTATTGGCTGGCCGAACATCATCAACTTGGCACTTTCATACCGTATATGGTGGCGACGTTTTCCTGGGACCGCTTTGCCGCGATCCAGATCTGGATCTTGGTGCTGTTTCTTGTTTATGTGACGGCGAGCGAGCTCAATCACCTGTTTGGCGAGGGCGAACTCGGCCACATCCTGTGCACCAGCCGGCCCGCCGAGCTGCCGCTCAACCGGCGCCAGCGGATTTTCGAGCTGGTCCGGCTGGGCAAGCTCGCCGATGCTCATTCGGTTACCGAATTCAGCGATCCCGCAAGCCCTGCGCACAACGAGCTGATCGAGATCGTGCGCCGGTTGGCTCTCGATCCGCGGCCGCATCCCTCGGCCAGATAGCCCGACGCACCAGCTTTTTCACGCCGGTGGCGCTTTCTCGAAAACGGGGGGCGCCCGCAGCCAAGGAGGTCAACAGTGTCACTGGACGGCAAAGTCGCAATTGTAACCGGCGGAAACAGCGGGATCGGCCAGGCGATCGTGCTCGAATTCGCCCGACTCGGAGCCGCTGTCGTGATCGACTATGTCTGTCATCCGGAGGCGACCGACGCGCTCGAACGTGAGGTCGCCAAGCTCGGCGACCGCTCGATCGGCGTCGCCGCCGATGCGAGCCGATTGAGCGAGCTGCAGAAGCTGGTGGACACAGCCGTGAGCACATTCGGCCGGCTCGACATCATGGTCAACAACGCCGGCATCGAAACCCGCAGCTCGATCCTCGATACCACCGAGGAGCAATATGACAGGGTGTTGTCGGTCAACCTCAAGAGCGCCTTTTTCGGCGCTCAGATCGCCGCCAAACAGATGGTCAAGCAGGGCGCGGGCGGGCGCATCATCAACATCACTTCAGTGCATGAAGACTGGCCGATGCCGGGCAACACTCCCTATTGCCTGTCGAAGGGCGGCATGCGGATGCTGACGCGCACGGCGGGTGTCGAGCTCGCCAGACACAATATTCTCGTGGTCGCGGTGGGTCCGGGTGCGGTCGCCACACCGATCAACCTCGCCACGATGAACGATCCGGCAAAGCTTGCGCAGTTAAACAACGCCATACCGCTGGGGCGCATGGCTCGTCCGCAGGAGATTGCCAGCGTGGTCGGGTTTGTCGCCGGCGATGGCGCGAGCTATCTCGCCGCGACCACACTCTTTGTCGATGGCGGGATCATGCAGAACAGCGTCGGCCTGTAGTGGGGCACCAGGGAAAAACGACATCGCGGGCCCGACCCGGGCGGATCATACCAGCGCGCGAAAGCCGGTTTCGAGCGGGATGAGCCGGCTCGGGCGAGCCTGCAACCTTCGCCGCCGCGATGCGGTGTGCGCGGGTCAGGTCCCGGTGGTCAGCACAACGCGAAAGCGGGCGCCGCCGCTGATCATCCGCTGATAGCCTTCGGCGGCGCGCTCCAAGGGTAACACCTCGTTCATCGGGCGCACCCCATTGAGCGCGCTGAACGCCAAGGTTTCTTCCGAGTCGATTGCGGTGCCCGAATACCAGCCCTTGATCGAGCGCCTGCCGCGCAGCAGCTCCAGCGCATCCACCGCGAGCTTGTCGACCGCCCCGATCACCAGCAACGTGCCGTTGAGCGCGAGCCCGCCCTGGACCGCGTTCATCGCCTCGGCACTCGTGACCGTGGCCAGGACCGCCTTGGCGCCGCCGAGCTTTTGCAGCGCCGCCGCCGGGTCCGCGGCAGCGTTGTCGATATAGTGATGCGCGCCGAGCTGCCGGGCGAGCGGCTCCTTGTCGCCACCGCGGGCGATCGCGACGGTCTTAAAGCCGAGCTTTGCCGCAAACTGGACACCAAGATGGCCGAGCCCGCCAAGACCGAGCACGGCGACCACCTCGCCCGGTCGGGCGCCGCTGTGTCGCAAGGCGTTGAAGGTCGTGATCCCGGCGCACATCAGCGGTGCCGCCTCGACCGCGGACAATTCGCCCGGAACCCGCGCCAACGCCTCAGCCGGGGCGATCATGTAATCGGCATAGCCGCCATCGGAGGTGACGCCGGTCACCAGCGTCTCGGTCTCGCAAGCGAAGGCGTCGCCGTGGCGGCAGGCGGAGCAGTAGCCGCAATTGCCGCCATGCCAGCCGACGCCAACCCGCTGTCCCGGGCTCCAGCCCCGGACATTGGCGCCGATCGCGTCGATACGGCCGATCACCTCGTGGCCCGGCACCCGCGGATATTGGATGCCGGGATAGAGCCCGTCCTTGGTGAAGCTGTCGCTGTGGCAGATGCCGCACGCGTCCACTTTGATCCGAACCGTGCCGGCGCCGGGCTCCGGGATGTCCCGTTCGACGAGCTCGAGCGGCCCGCCCGCTCGCCGCACCTCGACCGCGCGCATCTTCGCCATATCCGATCCTAGCAATTGATCATCGCGATGTTGCGATCGCGTGGCCCAATGTCAATCGCGGTGCCGAGCGCCGGCTCAGCGTTTGAACCGGTCAGCGTTTGAACCGGTCAGCGTTTGAACCGGTCAGCGTTTGAACCGGTCAGCGTTTGAACCGGTCAGCGTTTGAACCGGTCAGCGTTTGAACCAGTCAGCGCTTGAACAGTGCCTCGGCACCGTGGCGCTGCCCGCGCTTCAGCGCGATCTCGGCGCGGGTCCGGGCGATCTCGGTTTCGAGCTCGGCAATATAGGCTTCGAGCTCGGCGATCCCCATCAGGCTCAGATCCTTCGGCTGGGCCGGCCGGCGGCGCGGCTCGAATTCGGCTTCGTCCATCGCTTTTGGTGTCCCTGCACCGTCTTCCCTCGGTCCTGCCGGGAACTATATAGTCATCAGCTTTTTTGCGCCGTCCGGACAGCGATGTCGCGGTGCCGGCGCCGGATCGAAAAATCGGGACCTCGCCATGTCCGCTCCGTTGATGCCAAAGGCGACCGCCGTATGGCTGGTCGAGAACACCTCGCTGACCTTTGAGCAGATCGCCGATTTCTGCGGGTTGCACTCGCTCGAGATCCAGGCGATCGCCGATGGCGAGGTGGCCAACCAGATGCAGGGTCTCGATCCGGTGGCGAACGGCCAGACCACCACCGCCGAGATCGAGCGCTGCCAGGCCGACCCCACCGCGCGGCTGGTGCTGTCGCCGCAGGCGCTGCCGATGCCGGCGGTGCGGCACAAGGGCCCGCGCTACACCCCGATCGCCAAGCGCCAGGACAAGCCCGACGCGATCGCCTTTCTGCTGAAGAGCCATCCCGAATTGTCGGATGCGCAGATCTCGAAGCTGATCGGCACGACCAAGCCGACGATCGCCGCGGTACGCGACCGCACCCATTGGAACAGCCCCAACATCAAGCCGCGCCATCCGGTCGGGGTCGGGCTGTGCACGCTCGACGAGCTCGAAGCGGCGGTGCGCCGGGCTCGCGCCAGGATGCCGCCGGAGGAGGGAGCGGCCCTCGACAGCGAGGAAACAGCGCCGGCGGAAAGCTGACGGCACTGCTGGCGGGATTGCTCGGGTCGCAGTAGCGCCAGGGCTTTGCGCTGGGGTGGGGGCTTTGCGCTAGGGGTGGGGGCTGTCGGCGGCGAGACCCTGCGGGTGCTGTGGCGGTGCGGCTGCCACCGGCTCGGCGCCACTCGGCTCATGGAACCGCCATACCTCGATATAGCGCCCGACCCGATGTTGCGCGATCGGTTGGCCGAGCGGGGCTAGGGTCTGGCGGTAGTGGGCCGAGGATTGCTTTTTGCTGGCCTGCCCGGCGCGCCCGTAGACCGCCCAGAGATCGTGGCCGGGTACCTGCTCGAACGCTTTTGCCGGGTCCCAGGTCACGCTGACGCCATGATCGGTGAGCCCGTCGCGCGCGGCAAAGACCGACAGAACGGAATAGGAATAATAGCTGTCAACCAGCACGACATCGCCCGGCTGGGCCGCCGCTGCCAGCCGCGTCGCCAGCAGGTCCCAGCGCGGCTTGGTCTCGTCGCCGTAATAGGGGTAGAGGTTAATGAGGCAGGCGGCGGTCAGCGGCACGGCCGCCACCGCGAACCGGCGTCCGCCGAGCATCCCCATGCCGGCCCCGACCAGGATGAAAAAGGGCGCAGCACTCCATGCGAAATAGCGCGACACCAGCACCGGGACGAAGAGCGAGACGGCGAGAAGACTGATCGGCAGCAGCAGTGCCGCGCTGCCGAGCACGACCAGCATCGCCGGCGCGCGCCGCAGCCGCCACGCACCCAGGGCGGCGACGATCGCGATCACGATCGCCAGCCCCGGGATCGCGGCCGGCATCATGCCAAAGGTAATGAAACGCGAGATGCGCAGCAGATAGACCGGCGCCAGGGTCGACCAGACCGCTCCGGCGCCAATTGCCGGCGCCCAGCCGGCGCCATCGAGAACCGCCCCTTTGCTGGCGACATAGACCCAGATGATCGAGGGAAGCCAGGTGGCGAGGATCAGCACCTGCACCAGCCCCCAATTGCGCAGAAATCCGCGCCGGTGGCCGCGCGCCTGAGAGATGATCGCAGCGGCGCCGAGATTGGCGGCGACGAGCCACGGCACCGCGACGTTGAGCACGTTGAGCGCCGCCGCGGTGCCGAGCCCGTAAGCGAGCCATGCGCCGCGCAACGCGCCCTGCCGGTGCAACGGCCGCGCCGCCGCCTCCGGTTTCTTGGCGAGCCGCACCAGCCCGAGCAGGGCGACCAGAATCAGACAGGATGCGAGCGTGTAGGAGCGCGCCTCCTGGCCGAACTGCACCGCGAACGGCGACGCCGCCATCAAGAGGCCGGCGATCAGCCCGCCGCGCCGCCCGACCGCGCGCTCGCCGATCATGCAGGTCAGCGCGGCGCCGATCGCACCAAACACCGCCGATGGCAGGCGCAGCAGCCACTGCGATGTGCCGAGCTTGGCAACCAGCCACAACAGCAGGAAATAGCTCGGATAATGGTTGTTGCGCAGCGAGTCGGCGACAAGGTCATGGACGCTCGCGGTCGCCCGTCGCAGGCTCGCCACCTCGTCGAGCCAGAACGGCTTGTCACCAAGGCCATAGAGCCGCAATGCCAGCGCCAGCAGCCCGATCGCCAGCGGTGCCGCCCACAGGGGCGGTGACCGGGGCGGGGCGCCGACCACCGCCGCAAGGCGGCGGCGCAGCCCGAGCGTCATCGCGGCGAGAGCATGCATCCCTGGTCCGAGCCCCAACAGCTTCGCCGCAACGGCGCACCCGTCGTCTTAGGCACGAGACATTTGCGCCATCCCTCCACATCGGGCGCAGCACGCCTGCGTCGCCGCTACCGCACCCTTTCCCCAAGGGGGTGCCGCGGGCAAAGGATCAGATCAGACGGCCCTGCGTGGCGGTCGGCTCGCGGGCTGCGGTGCGGAAGGTGGCGGCGGCGTCGATGCGCGGGATGCGCGGCCGCTTGCCCTGGAACAATTCGGCGAGGGTGATGATCTGGATTTTTGGCACCGCCTCGAACGGCCCCTCGAAAAAGCCGGCGGCGATCGCCTCGCGCTCCATCGCGCGGGTCGGCAATGCCAAGGAAAGCAGCACCCCGACCGCGGCCTTCTCGCGTTCGACGACGGCGTAGAGGTCGCGCACCATGCCGACCCCGACATTGTCGCCGCCCTTGACCGAGATCAGTGCCTTTTCGGTCTTGTCCCTGTCGCTGCGGAAAAAGAGGATGCCGTCGATGCCGCCATCGGCACCCTTTTTCTTGCCGCCATAGGGCCGCGCATCGACCAAGGACACGGCCCACCACTGGAACTGATACTTGTCGCGGCGGGCGAGATCGATCGCGCTGTCGAGGTCTTTCGGCGTGCCGTGCACATCGAACGCGACACCCGGAAACGCGTCCTTGAGCCGCCGCTCGATCAGCGAAATCGCCAGATGCGTCACATCGATGCCGATCCACGCCCGCCCCAATTTCTGCGCCGCATGGATCGTGGTGCCGCAGCCGCAAAACGGGTCGAGCACCAGATCGCCTTCGTTCGACGACGCGCGGATGATGCGTTCCAGCAAAGCAACCGGCTTTTGCGTCGGGTAGCCGAGCCTCTCTTGCGCTTGCGAGTTCACTGGAGACAAATCGTCCCAAAGATCGCCAAGAACGACACCAGGCATTTCGTCCAAGAAACGTTTATATCGGGGCACCACCCCGGGGCGGGGTTGCACAACGCGACCCTGGTCGATCAACTCGTTCATACGCTCTTTCGAAAACCGCCAGTAACGAACGATGCCCATCACCTCATAGGATGGATTTCCCTTGGCAGCCCCGCCCGGCCCCGTCATGTCCCAAAGACCAAATCGCCGCCCGTCGGTATCAGCATGTGGGTATTTGCTGTGCACGTATTGCTCGGCATAGGGGCTGAATGTCGGATGCCACTGGCCCAATTTTATATTCTTGCAATAGTAAAAAATGATGTCATGTAGGCGAGGCCAATGCGTTGCGCCTTGAACATGATCGCTTTTTCCGCTCGTTCTTTTCCAGGCAATTTCGTTCACAAAATTCTCTACCCTGAAAATCGCGTCGAGCAATATCTTCAAGTAATGGCTGGCGGTGGGGTCGCAGTGCAGGTAGAGCGAGCCGGTCGGCTTGAGGACGCGGTGCAATTCGATCAGGCGCACCGCCATCATCGCCAGATAGGCCATCATGTCGTTTTCGCCCAAGAACGAGCGCATCGCGCGCAGCAGTTCGGCCGCCTGGGTCGCGGGCGAGGCGAGCACCTCGGCAAACGCGCGCTCGGCCTCTTCGCCCCAATGCCAGGTGTCCTCAAAGGCTTCGATCTGGGCGTCGGCCGCCTTGCCCGACGGGCTCTTGAACAGCACGTTGTAATTGGCCTGGCTGTTGAACGGCGGGTCGAGATAGACGAGATCGACGCTGTCGCTGGCGATCTCGTGGCGCAGCACGTCGAGGTTGTCGCCGTAATAAAGTGCGTTCGCCATCTCCGGCCTCGTCAGCTTTCTCCCTCCCCGCCCCTTGGGGGCGCAGAGGGCTGGGGTGAGGTGGGGGATTTCGCTTCCCGTGCCGCCGGCACCCACCTCACCCTCCCGCTACGCGGGCCCCTCCCTCTCCCCCAAAGGGCGGAGAGGGGATTTTAGCGCGATCGGGTGTCCAATTCTCGTCGGATCGTTTCGAGAACGCCCGTGAGATTATTCATCACGTCGTTGTTCCAGAAGCGGATCACGCGGTAGCTGTGGCGCGCGAGTTCAGCGGTGCGGGCCGCATCTGCTTGTTCTCGCAGCGCGTGTTGACCGCCGTCCAGTTCGATCGCGAGCTTGTGCCTCGGACAGGCGAAATCGACAATATAGGGTCCGATCGGAATAGGGTCCGATCGGAATAGGGTCCGATCGGAATAGGGTCCGATCGGATGCTGCCGTCGGAAGCGGTGTTGCGGCAGTAGCTCGCGCAATGCCCGCCACATCCGGGTCTCGACGTGGCATTGCGCCGCAATCTTCGTGCTATGAGTGTTCTCGCCTTCGACGCCATTGGTGGGGTTCTTTGGGTTTATACGATCCACTCTGTCCCCAAGGGCAGCGAGGGCTTAATCCAGCACTTCGCGGTTGACGACGTTCTCGCGGTTGGGCTTGCCGTCGAGCACGCTCAACAAATTTTGCACGGTGGTGACCGCCATGCGGTCGACGGCCTCGCGGGTGACCCCGGCGACATGCGGGGCGGCGACAAAATTCTTCAGGGTCAGAAGCGGATTGTCCTTGGGGGTCGGCTCCTCGACAAAAACATCGAGTGCCGCACCGGCGATGCGGTTGTCCTTTAGCACATCATAGAGCGCCTCCTCGTCGATGATGCCGCCGCGCGCGGTGTTGACGATAAAGGCGGTGCGTTTCATGCGGGCGAGCCGGGCCGCATCGAACAGACCCACGGTTTCGGGCGTCTTCGGGCAATGGATCGTGATGAAATCGGCGCGCGCCACCGCGGCGTCAAGATCGCCGACCGGCTCGTAGCCCATGCCGCGGATCGTCTCGGAATACATGTACGGGTCGTAGACCAGGACCTCCATTTCCATCGCCGCAAAGCGCTTGGCCGAGCGCGTGCCGATCTTGCCAAAGCCGATGATCAAGACGGTCTTGCCGTAGAGATCGGCCGGCATCTCCAGATAGCGGTCGTGCCAGCGGCCTTCGCGGACCATCGCATCCATCGCCGCACCGCGCCGCGCGAGGTTCATCAACAGATAAACGCCGGCCTCGGCGACGCTGACCGAATTGGCGGTGCCGGCGATCATCAGCGGAATCCGGCGGCGGGTCAGCGCCGGCACATCGACCGCGTCATAACCGACCCCGATGCGCGCGACAACTTCGAGATCGGGGCCGGCATCGAGCTCGGGGTCGCTGAACGGCGTCACCGACAGCGCCACCCCGGCGACATCCTCGAGCAGCTTGTGCAATTCGAGCTTTGGCAGGGTCGTCTGGTAGGGCACGCCCTCGACATCCTCGCGCGCCTCGACAATCGCCCACCCGGCGCGCGCGAGCGTCGTCGGCAGCAGCAATTTCTTGCGGTTGGTCGCCCCGGTCGTGTTCACCCGCCTTCTCCTCTTCGAGCTTTGCGTAGGGCGAGCCTACAATGCCGGCGGCCTTCCGTGCCAGCCTCGCCCCAGACCAGCCTCGCCCCAGACGGCCTCGCCCGAGAAAGGACCAAGAGCATGCCGACGCAATTCCTGATGCTGCCGCCGCAGACCGAGAAGACGCGCGAGTGGGGGGCACGGCTCGCCGCGGCGTTGCCCGAGATGGAGATCATTGTCGCCGAGGACCGGGCGCGGGCCGAGCGCGCGATCGCCACCGCCGAGGCGGCGTTTGGCACGATCCCGGCGACGCTCTTACGCCAGGCGCGGCGGCTCAAATGGCTGCAGGCGCCGCAGGCCGCCCCGCCGGCCGGCTACTATTATCCCGAGCTGATCGCTCACCCGGTCCAGATCACCAATTTCCGCGAGATCTACAACGACCATATCGGCGCCCATGTGCTGGCTTTCGTCTTGGCCTTCGCCCGCGGTCTGCAGCGCTACATTCCGCAGCAATTGCGCCGCGAATGGCGGAAGCCGGCGCAGAATGAGGGGGTCGTCCACCTGCCCGAGGCGACGGCACTCATCGTCGGTGTCGGCGGCATCGGCAGCGAGATCGCCCGGCTCGCCGCCGCTTTTGGCATGCGGGTTATCGGCGTTGACGACCGCTGCCGCGAGCCGCCGCCGGGGGTTGCCGAGCTGCACCGCGCCGACGAGTTGGACGCACTGTTGCCGCGGGCCGATTTTGTGATCCTGACCGTGCCGCACACGCCCGAGACCGAGGGCTTTATGAACCGCGCGCGGTTTCAGGAAATGAAGAAGACCGCCTTCTTCATCAATATCGGGCGCGGCCTGACGACCCGGCTCGACGACCTCGCGGCGGCGCTCGAGGCCGGCGAGATCGCCGGCGCCGGGCTCGATGTGTTCGAGGAGGAGCCGCTGCCGGCCGATCACAAATTGTGGACCCTGCCGGGTGTGCTCTTGACCCCGCACACCGCCGGCTACGGGCCCTATCTCGACGAACGCCGCTACGCGGTCATTCTCGACAATTGCCGCCGCTTTCTCGCGGAAGAGCCGCTGCGCAACCTCGTCGACAAGACGCGCTGGTTCTGAACGGTGCGGCTCAGCGCATGGCAGCTCACAATGCGCGGCGGGCCTTGAGGGCGGCGCCGAGCGTGCCGTCGTCGAGATAATCCAGCTCGCCGCCGATCGGCACGCCTTGTGCGAGGCGCGTCAGCCTGACCCCGCAGCCGGCGAGACGGTCGGCGAGGTAATGCGCGGTGGTCTGCCCTTCGACCGTCGCGTTCAACGCCAGGATCAGCTCCTGGCCCGGTTTCAGCCGGGCGACCAGCCGATCGATCGCGAGGTCTTCCGGGCCGACCCCGTCGAGCGCCGACAGCGTGCCGCCGAGCACATGGTAGCGGCCGCGGAACATGCGGGTACGCTCGAGCGCCCACAAATCGGCGAGGTCCTCGACGACGCAGACGATGCCGTCGTCGCGTTCCGGATCACGGCAGATCGCGCACGGCTCGACCGTGTCGAGATTGCCGCAAACGGGGCAGGGACGGATCGCGGCGGCGGCGTTCGCCATGGCCGTGGCGAGCGGGGTCAAGAGGCTCTCGCGCCGCTTGATCAGATACAACGCCGCGCGTCGTGCCGAGCGCGGCCCGAGCCCCGGCAGCCGGGCGAGCAATTGAATCAGCGTGTCAAGCTCGGACAAGGGCTCGGCATCCGCGAAACAGGGGGCTCGGCATTCCGCAAAAAGAGGGGCCGGCGGCGACGATCAGAACGGCAATTTCATGCCGCCCGGCAATTGCAGCCCGCCCGTCAGCTTCTGCATCTCCTCCTCGGCATGGGCGGCGACCTTGCGGCGCGCATCGGTGAAGGCGGCGACGATCAAATCCTCGAGCACCTCGACCTCGTTCGGGTCGAGCAGCGATTTGTCGATCTTGACCCGCTTGACATCGCTCTTGCCATTGAGGGTCAGTGCCACCATGCCGCCCCCGGCGACACCGGTCATTTCGACGGCTTCGAGCTGGGCCTGCATCTCGGCCATCTTTTCCTGCATCGCCTGCGCCTGCTTCATCAGCTGGCCGAGATTTTTCATGTCGGGTCCTCTTCCTCGCCGTCCGGTTCTTCGCGCTCGTCTTGCCCGCCTTGCGGCGCGCCCGCAGCACGCTCGCGCACCGCGGCGATCGTCGCCCCCGGAAAAGTCTCCAGCACCGCCTGGACCAACGGGTGATCGGCCACCTCGTTCCGCAGCGAGCTGTCGCGCGACGCCTGCTGCTGACGCAGCGTCGGCGCGCCCTCCTCTTCGGAGATGGCGATGAGCCAGCGCGTCCCGGTCCACTCGCCGAGCAGCTGGCCCAGCCGGTTGGCGAGATCGCGCGGTGCCCCTTCGGCCGGGCGGAATTCGATCCGCCCCGGCTCGAAACGGACGAGATGGCAGGAGGAGGCAAGATGCGAGCGCAGCACCGCCTCGCGCCGCTGGTCGAACAAGGCCAGCACCTCGGCAAAGCTCTGCGGCATCGGCGGGCGCGGGTCCGCAGTCGGTGCCCCGGCCACATTCGGCACGGGCTCGGGTGGCCCCGCCGCGACATCGGCCCGTGCTGCGGGAGCCCGCAGCGCGCCCCCGGTCGGCGGCGGCGCGGCCACGACCGGCACGCTCGGC
>JBOHME010000106.1:0-13307 GCA_050729795.1 Allostellaceae bacterium
CATGCGCGTATCGACCGGGCCGGGACAGACCGCGTTGACCCGCACACCCTGGCGGGCAACCTCGCCGGCCGCGGTCTTGGTCAGCCCGATCACCGCGTGCTTGGAGGCGACATAGGCCGGCATGCCGGGTGTGGCGACCAGCCCCGCAACCGAGGCGGTGTTGACGATCGCACCGCGTCCCTGCCGCAGCATGACCGGGAGGACATGGCGCAGGCCGAGAAACACACCCTTGACGTTGACCGCGATGACCTGGTCGAACGCCTCCTCGTCATGCTCGGCGGTATGCGCCCATTTGCCTTCGATCCCGGCATTGTTGAAAAAGCAGTGGATCGCGCCGTAGGCGTCGAGCGCCGCCTTGACATAGGCCTGGACCTCGGCCGAGCGGGTGACGTCGGCCTGCACAAACCGGGTGTCGCCGCCCTGCTGGCGGATGATCCCCGCGGTCGCCTCGCCGCCGGCGGGGTCGCGGTCGACCAGCACCGTCTTGGCGCCAACTTTTGCAAAGCCGAGCGCCGTGGCCCGGCCGATGCCGTTGCCGGCGCCGGTGATCAGCGCCACCTTGCCGGTAAAATCGAGCTCCATGACGGTCCTCCCGTTGTTTCCCGATCAACCTTGCCGCGGCGAAAAGCGTCCGGAAGTCGTTCCGCGACAATCCGCCTCGACGGTTTTGTCAAACATCAAACAGCTCCGTCCCGCCCGGCTTTGTGCCGAGCATCCTTGTTTTTGCCAACTTCGCGCAAGACGTGGAAGGCAGTCCCGCCCGGCCGGGGCCACGAACGGCAGGTTCCCGAGCACGTGCTGTTTGACGAGCCGGTCCTGTTCAAGTCGGGTACCCCAACGCGCCGCCGCGTCAATTCTTGCCGGCGAACTGGCGAGCCCAGCCTTCGAGCGCTGCCATGAGATCGCGGATAAAGCCGCGCCCGGCCTCGTCGGTGAAGCGGCCCGAGGCGTCGAACTTGGTCTGCGCCTGGCCGATGAACACCTCGGGCTTGTTTAAGGGATGCATGTCGAGAAAGACGCAGCTGCGGCGCAAATCGTATTGCGCGCGGGCCGTGCCCGCCATCCCGGCCGCCGCACCCATGATCGCCACCGGCTTGCCGGCAAACGGCTGATCGGGCGGGCGCGAGGCCCAGTCGATCGCGTTCTTCAGCACCCCCGGCATCGAATAATTATATTCGGGCGTGGCAAACAGCAGCGCATCGGCTTCCTTGATCTGGCGCCGCAAGGTCTCGACCGGCGGCGGAAATCCCTGGACGCGCACATCCTCGTTGTAGAGCGGGATCGTGCCGATCTCGGCCACCGCGACCGTCATGCCGGGCGGCTTCAGCTCGATCGCGGTGCGCAGCGCGGCCCTGTTGTAGGAGCCGCTGCGCAGGCTGCCGCAAATCGCCAGGACACGGATACCTTTCGCATCGCTCATCGCCCTATCCCCTTCCGACGCCGAGGCCGCTTCCTTAACGCAGCTCTCGCACCCGCGGCAAGCCGATCACGCGCCAAGCCGCGGGATCAGCCGGGCGGCGTTGCCGGAGCGGATCGCACTCAACGCCGCCGCGGAAAGACCGCCCTTGTCGAGGGCGGCACTCTGGATCGCGGTCGGCACATAGGGAAAATCGGTGCCGAACAAGACCTGCGAGGGTGCCACCATCTTCAACAGTGAGGCCAGCGAGATCGGCCAGGCGGCGTTGGCGGTGTCGTAATGGAGGCGCTGCAATTCGGCGAGCACGCCGTTTGGCGCGATCGCCTTCAGATCCTTGCGCTGACCAGCAAAATATTCGACGCGTCCGGCCAGCATCGGCATCACCCCACCGCCATGGCAAAACAGCCAGCGAATGTCGCGCAGCCGTGCCAGCGTGCCGCTGAACAACAGGCTGGTGATCGCGCGCCCGGTATCATACGGGTTTTCCAGCACACCCGCCGGTGTCGTGTCGTCGAGCCCGGCGCAGCAATAGGGCGCGTAGGGGTGCAGGAACACGATCGCCTTGCGCCGGTTCAGCTCCTCGAACACGGGCCTGTAGAGCGGATCGCCCGGCCAGCGATCGCCAAAGCTGGTCGGCAGGTTGATGCCGTCGGCCTTCAATGTGTCGAAAGCGTAGTCGATCTCCTTTAGCGAGCCATCCACATCGGGCATCGGCAGGCAGGCGAAGCGCGCATAGCGGCCGGGATGGTCCTGCTCCATCCTGGCGGCGTAATCGTTGCAGGTGCGAGCCACCTTGCGCATCGCCGCTTGGTCAAAGCCAAACCACACATCCGGGATCGAGGCCAGCGACAAGACCGACACCGCGACCCCGTTCTTGTCCATCTCGTCGAGCGAGGTGCGCGGCGTCCAATGGGCGACGCGTGCCGACAGCATCCCGCCGCCATGCCCCTTCAGATAGCTTTGCCAGCTGCTGATGATCTCCGGCGGGTAGTAATGGTGATGGACGTCGATCAGACGGGCTTGTGACGGTGCCGCCTGCGCCCGCAACGCCCCGGCCGGCAGCAGCGCACCCGCGCCGAGCACCGCCATCCCGGTCAATAAACGTCGGCGGGACGTTGTGCTGCGGCCGCCATCAGTGTCGTCTTCGTGCGCCATACCGCATCCTCCCCCTCTTTCGCTTTGCATAGCCATCTCGTTACATCAGCATTTTGCGGCGACGGCCGCGAAATGCTGCACCCAATCGCGCGCCCTGAGATTCTTCGATCGCGCTTGTGCGATGCCGCGTATGCCTCTAATGATCACGCCCGCGTCAAAATTCGGCAACAAATCTTCGGGGGAACGGACGATGGCTGGCATCAACCGGCGCAGGCTGCTGCAATTGTCGGGCGCCGGCATGGTCGCGGCCGGCAGCGGCGGGCTCGCCGGCATCCTCGCCTCGAGCCGCGCACCCGCCTACGCGCAGGCGACGACTGTGCACTGGTTGCGCTGGTCGGACTTCGTGCCGGCCTCGGACGCGCTGCTGCACAACCAGATCGCCCCGGAATGCGAGAAGGCGCTCGGCATCAAGCTCAATATCGAGATGGTCAACGCCAACGACATCCAGGCGCGGGTCACCTCGGCGGTGCAGTCGGGCTCCGGGCCGGATGTGATCCTCGCGCTCAACAACTGGCCGCAGCTCTACACCGATAGCCTCGCCGATGTCAGCGATGTGGCCGAGAAGCTCGGCGCCGAGCAGGGCGGCTACTACCCGATCTCGAAGGCGGTGGCCACCGTCGGCAATAAATGGATCGGCGTGCCGTGGTGCGTCGGCGGCGGGCTCGTCGCCTATCGCAAATCCTGGTTCAAGGAAGTCGGCTACGACACCTTCCCCGACACCTGGGAGAAATTGCAGGCCGCGGGCAAGACGCTAAAGGCCAAGGGGCGGCCGATCGGCCAGGCGCTGAGCCATTCGTTCGGCGATCCGCCCGGCTTCTGGTATCCGTGGCTGTGGTCGTGGGGCGGCAAGGAGGTCGATGCCGATGGCAAGACCGTGGCGCTCGACAGCCCCGAGACATTGCAATCGGTCAAGGCGGCGGTGCCGTTCTGGAACGAGGCGTGCGACAGCGGCGGGCTCGCCTGGGACGATTCGAGCAACAATCGCGCATTCCTGTCGGGCAGCATCTGCGCCACCAACAACGGCGCCTCGATCTATCTCGAAGCCAAGCGCAAGCCCGATACCTACCAGACCGAGAAGGGGACGCCGATGTATCAGGACATCGAGCATGCTCCGCTCCCCAAGGGTCCCGGCGGCCAGTTCAACCTGCCCGGCCCGTTCACCAACATGCTGATGGGTTATTCGAAAAACCAGAAGGCGGCCAAGGAGGTCATCCTCTGGGTCAATTCAAAGCCGATCTTCGAAGAGTGGTTCACCTCGCAGCAGGGCTATACCGATGGGGCGACCCGGTACTGGGAAAAGGATGCAGTGTGGGGCAAGGACCCGGTGCTGTTGCCGTTCCGCGACATCCCGATGAAGGGGCGGCTGATGGGCTATGCCGGGCCGCCCAACCGCGCCTCTGCCGAAGCCCAGACCAAGTACATCATCGTCGATATGTATGCGAAGGCGGTGCAGGGAATGACACCGCAGGACGCGGTCAAATGGGCGCAGGGCGAGCTGGTCAAGGTCTACACCTGAGACCGGGCACCTCTGGCGCGGAGGCTGG
Organism: Allostellaceae bacterium; assembly: GCA_050729795.1. GTDB lineage: Bacteria > Pseudomonadota > Alphaproteobacteria > ATCC43930 > CGMCC-115725 > AP-15. The sequence goes on from JBOHME010000106.1 coordinate 4,117, forward strand.
CCGATGAGCTTTACGACGGTTGCCGTACCGCGGGTCTATGCCGGCGCGCCGCGGCGCGGGCCCTTGACCCGGCTGCTCGAAGACGAGCGCTGGCTCGGCGGGCTGTTGCTGCTTCCCACCATCGTGCTGCTCGGCGTCTTTATCGCCTATCCGTTCTTCAAGGGCGTCATGCTGTCGGTGACCGACGCCAAGGTCGGTGTCCCCGGCCACTTTGTCGGACTGCAGAATTTCGAGGAGGTCTGGAACGACAGCATCTTCCGCGTCGCGGTGTGGAATACTTGCGTCTACACGCTCGTCGCGACCGTGTTCAAGCTGGCGCTGGGCTTGTGGCTGGCGGTGCTGCTCAACCGCAACTTCAGGGGGAAGGCGATCACCCGCGCCTTTATCCTGCTGCCGTTTATCGTCCCGACCGTGCTGTCGACGCTAGCCTGGAAGTGGATGTTCGATCCGACTTTCAGCGTGATCAACTGGGTCTTGTTTCACCTCGATCTGATCCATAGCCGGATCAACTGGCTCGGCGAGCCGCACCTGGCGCTGATCTCCGTGATCATCGTCAACGTCTGGCGTGGGCTGCCGTTCTACGCGATCACCTTGCTCGCCGGGCTGCAGACGATCAGCCCCGAATTGCACGAGGCCGCGGCGATCGATGGGGCGCGCGCCTGGCAGCGCTTCCGCCATGTCACCTGGCCGCTGCTGTTGCCGGTGACCTTGGTCGTGACCCTGTTTTCGGTGATCCAGACCTTTGCCGATTTCCAGCTGGTCTATGTGCTGACTGGTGGCGGTCCGGCCAATGCCACGCAGCTTTTTGCCACCTATGCCTACCAGATCGGCATCGGCACCGGTCTGCTCAGCCAGGGTGCGACGATCTCGCTCGCCGTATTCCCGGTGCTGCTTCTGGTCGTGATCTTTCAGCTCTTCTACATCCGCCGGGTGGAGACCCACTGAGCCATGATCGAAGGGGCCACCTGGCGCCGCTGGGTCTTCTTTTATGTCCCGCTGACCAGCTTTATCGTGCTGCTGTTGTTCCCGTTCTACTGGATGGTGATCACCACCCTGCGGCCTGACCGCGAGCTGTACCGGCCGTGGAACTCGGTCAACTACAACCCGTTCTGGACCTGGCACCCGACCCTGTCGCATATCCGCGACCTGTTGACCCAGACGCTGTTCACGACCTGGCTCTTAAACACGATGATCATCGCCTTGTCGGCGACGGCGATCTCGCTGTTCTGTGGCTTGTTGGCGGGCTACGCCTTGTCGCGGCTGCAGTTCCGCTTTGCCGGGTTGCTCGGGACCGCGATCTTCATCACCTATCTGGTGCCGCAGACGCTGCTGTTTATTCCGCTCGCCGACATTATCCGCAACTTCCATCTCGGCGACTCGCCCTGGGCGCTGATCCTGACTTATCCGACCTTTCTGATCCCGTTCTGCACCTGGCTGATGATGGGCTATTTCAAGTCGATCCCAAAGGAGCTCGAGGAGTGCGCCCGCATCGATGGCGCCGCGCGCTGGAAAGCGATGGTCTATATCATCTTCCCGATCGCGATCCCCGGCATCCTGTCGGCCGGGATCTTCGCCTTTACGCTGTCGTGGAACGAGTTTCTCTATGCCCTCGTGTTTTTGTCCTCGCCGGGCGAAAAGACCGTGCCGGTCGGGGTGACCTCGGAGCTGATCCGCGGTGACGTGTTCTACTGGGGCGAGCTGATGGCTGGGGCATTGCTCGGCTCGATCCCGGTGGCCTTTGTCTATTCGTTCTTTGTCGAGCACTACGTCGCCAGTGTGACCGGCTCGGTCAAGGGCTAGCACGGAGACACGAGAGCAATGGCCGAGGTCGTGCTGCAAAACCTCAACAAGAATTTTGACGAGGTCTACGCTGTCAAGGACGTGAATTTGTCGATCCGCGACAAGGAGTTCATGGTCCTGGTCGGTCCGTCGGGTTGCGGCAAAACGACGACATTGCGGATGGTAGCCGGGCTAGAATCGATCAGCTCGGGCCGCATCCTGATCGACACCAAAGTGATCAACGATCTGTCGCCGATGGATCGCGATATCGCGATGGTGTTTCAGAACTACGCGCTCTATCCGCATATGAGCGTCTACGACAACATGGCTTTTGGTCTCAAGATGCGCAAGCTCGACCGCGCCGAGATCGGCCGGCGGGTGCAGGAAGCGGCGGAAATCCTCGGCATCGAAGCATTGCTTGGCCGCAAGCCGCGCCAGCTTTCGGGTGGCCAGCGCCAGCGCGTGGCGCTCGGCCGGGCGATCGTCCGCCATCCGCAGGTGTTTTTGTTCGACGAGCCCTTGTCGAACCTCGACGCCAAATTGCGGGTGCAGATGCGCGTCGAATTGAAGAAGCTGCACGACCGGCTCGGCACCACCGCGATTTACGTGACCCACGACCAGGTCGAGGCGATGACGTTGGGCGACCGTGTCGTCGTGATGAAGGACGGGCTGGTGCAACAGGTCGGCGGGCCGCTCGAGCTCTACAACGAGCCGGCCAACCGGTTTGTCGCCGGCTTTCTCGGCTCGCCGGCGATGAACTTCGCGACCGTCGCAATGCGTGACAATGCCGGCGTGCTGTGGGCCGAGAATGACGGCATCCGCATCAGGGTGCCGGGCCAGATTGCCGGCCGGCTCCGCCCCTACTGCGGCCAGCAGGTGACAATGGGCATCCGGCCCGAGGATCTGCATGTCGCCGGAGCCGACGACCCGGCCGAGCTGACCCTCGACGCCGCGGTCGAGGTCGTCGAAAAGCTCGGCTCGGAAATCCTGCTCGACGTCGCGGTCGGCAACCACACGATGGTCGCCTCGGTCGAGCCCGATGTGCGCTTCAATGTCCGCGACCGGCTGCGCCTCGCGCTGAACCCGGAGCGTCTGCATTTCTTCGACACCGCCTCGGAGGCCGTGATCTGACCGAATACAAGATCTGACCGAAACGATCTGGCCGGCTCGGCAGAGTGGCCGGGTCGGTCGGCAAAGTGAAAGCCGGTCGCGAACCGGGCGCAAGACAGCGGGCTAAGCTCGCGAAACAGGGAGGATTGGTGCCATGCAAAAGAGCATTTCATGGTTGTGGATTATCGGATGTTTCGGACCGACCGTGCTCGGACTGACCGCCGCGGCGAACGCGCAGACACCGCCGGCTTCCGCCGGCACGGTGTTTGACGGCACCTACACGCCCGTCTCCGCGACCAAGGTCACCCCGACCTACACGACGCGGGGCGGGCAGATGTTCCAATGCCCGGATCTGGCGGCCGGGCCGCTCGTCGTGGCACAAGGCCGGGCGAGCTACACGACCGCCACCGGTCATCAGCTCGCCGGAACCGTCGGCCCGCAAGGCCAGCTCGCGATGGGATCGCAGGCCCCACCGAGCAGCGGCGGCGGCTACCGGCCGGTCGAGACCAATGTCACGGGCAGCATCGCTGCCAGCGGCTACGCGCGCGTCCGCCAGATCGGCAATTCCTGCAGCTACGATTTTCTCTGGCAAAAGGAAGCCAAGTAGACGGACACCGTCATCCAGGCGCAGGCCGGGGGCCATCGTGCCGCAGGTTGCTGCGATTGCAGATTTTGTTCGCCGTGGGTGCGAGCTATCGGGCGCTGGTGCGGGTGAAGCCTGGATCCCGGCCTTTGCCGGGATCAAAGACGTGTGGAATGAGCATAATGGGGCTGCCTTTGGAGGGGGGCAGGCACATGCAAAAGCACATTAAATGGTTGTGGATCGCCGGCTTTTCGGGCCTAGTGGTCGCCGCGAACGCGCAGACCTCATCGCGTTCGACTCCTCCTGTGACGGCGTTCGACGGCACATACGCGTTCGTCTCTTCGATGAAGGTGAACGAAACCTACACCACGTTAGGAGCAGAGCGTCTGCGCCGATGTGGAGATGTGTGGGACGGCCCGCTGACAATCGTGAACGGTCACGCGCGGTATAATAAGCAAGAAGGAACCGTCGGGCCGCAAGGCGAGCTGACGATGCAATTAGATCCCGAGCCAGTGGGCAAAGGGGGCGGCGGGGGCCTTATTGAGATAACGACGAGCGGCAGAATAGACGTAAACGGCACGGTACGTGCGCGAAGAATGAATTATTATTGCAGATGGGATTTGATTTGGCAAAAAATGCAAAGTTTGCCGTTTCCGACCCCGAGTAATCAATTTGACGGCACATACGCATTCTTCTCCGCGACGAACGTGAACAAGTGGATGGACCCGGCACACACCAGACGATGCGGTTATGCGCGGAACGCGGGGCCGCTCGTCATCGTGAAAGGTCAAGCGAACTTTAGTACTGCGAAAGGCTATTTAGTCAAAGGAACGGTCGGGCAGCAGGGCGACTTGGCGATGCGATACCCCGCCGATCCTGAGGTGCCCGGTTATGTGAGACCCCTGATGGGCCGAATAGGCAGCAACGGAACGGTGCGCGCACGACAGATCGGTAATTGGTGCAGCCATGATTTAACCTGGCAAAGAGAACCGAAGTAAGCCGCGATAGGAGCAGAAATATGGGATTCACCACTCGCCGCCGCTTTTTACAGCTGTCCGGTGCCGGGGCGCTGGCTGCGGGAAGCGGCGGGCTCGCCGGCATTCTCGCGAGCGGGCGGGCGCCGGCTTTTGCGCAGGGCACAACCCTGCACTGGCTCAAATTTGTCGATTTTGTGCCGGTCTCCGACCAGCTATTGCGCGGCAAGATCACCGACGAATGCCAGAAGGCGCTCGGCATCAAGCTCGCGATCGAGACGATCAACGGCGATGGTGTGCAGGCGCGGATCAGCTCGGCGATCCAGTCGCGCTCCGGCCCCGACATCCTGATGGCGGTCAACAACTGGGCGCAGCTCTACGCCAACAGTCTCGTCGATGTCAGCGATGTCGCCGAGGCGATCGGCAAGGCGCAGGGCGGCTATTACGAAACCGCGCGCGATGTCGCCTATGCCGGCAATCACTGGATCGCGGTCCCGTATACGATCCTCGGCACGATGCTGGTCAACCGCACCTCCTGGTTCAATGCGGTCGGTCACGGCGCCGACAAATTTCCGCAGAATTGGGACGAGTACCGGGCGGTCGGCAAGCTGTTGAAGCCCAAGGGCCAACCCTATGGTCAGACGCTCGCCCACGCTTTTGGCGACGGTCCGGCCTTCTGGTATCCCTATCTGTGGTCGTGGGGCGGCAAGGAGGTCGAGGCCGACGGCAAGACCGTGGCGCTCAACAGCAAGGAAACCATCGAATCGGTCAAATTCGCCGTGCCGATGTGGAACGAATGCTATGATTCGGGCGGGCTGTCCTGGGATGATGCCGGCAACAACCGGGCGTTTCTGTCGGACACGATCAGCTCGACCAACAACGGCGCCTCGATCTACCTGTTGGCCAAGAGCAAGCCCGACAGCTATCTGACCGAGACCGGCGCACCGATTTGCAAGGATGTGTTCCACGCGCCATTGCCAAAGGGTCCGGGCGGGCAGTTCAGCTATCACGTGCCGTTCTCGAACCTGATCCCGACCTATACCGCCAACCAGAAGCCGGCCAAGGACTTTCTGCGCTGGTTCCAGTCAAAGCCGATCTACGAGCAGTGGTTCACCTCGCAGCAGGGCTTTTCGGTCGGCAGCACCAAGGTTTGGGAAAACGATCCCTTATGGAAGATCGATCCGGTCATGGCGCCGTTCCGCACCGCGGCGGAAAGCGGCCGGTTTGCCGGCTATGCCGGTCCCTCCGGCCGGGCGGCGGCCGAGGCGATCTCGAAATTCATCATCGTCGATATGTACACGAAAGCGGTGCAGGGGATGGCGCCCGAGGACGCGGTCAAATGGGCGCATGGCGAACTGGTCAACATCTACAATGGCAGCGGCTGAAATGGGTAGCGGCTGAGGGCGCGCCGCACCTCACCCGGAAGCAGCGCCGGTCACGATCGATTTGAGCGCGGCGACGGCGCTGGCGGGGCTGGTCAACACCGGCCGGCCGAGGGCGGCGGCGACCGCCGCGGCCGCGCGGGCGGTCGAGAAATGGGCGAGCAGCACCGCGTCGCATTTGCCAAAACGCGGGGCCGCCGCGGCGATCAGCCGGTCGTGAGCGGTGCCGTCGCCGCCCCGCAGCGCCGCCATCGCCCCCGGCACGCAATAGGTCTCGAGCGCCGCCGGCGAGCCTTGCGCCGTCGCCATTGCGCGGAACTCCTCTTCCATCGAGGGCACGCTCGGCGCGAAACTCGCCAGCATGCCGATGCGTTTCCCGGCGGCGAGGGCCGCTTCGAACATCGCCTCGTTCGGCTTTAAGACTGGGATCGTGGCGCGTGTGGCCGCATCCTCGATCGCTTCGCCAAAGGCCGAGCAGGTAAAGAGGATAGCGGCGGCGCCGGTCGAGGCGGCGTATTCGGCGAGCGTGAGAATGCGCCCGCGCATCGCCGCGGTCAGCTCGCCATCGCGCTCGCGGTCGAGGCTCAGCGAATCATCGAGAATATTGCCGCATTGGGCCTGCGGCCACAATTCGCGGAACGCCGCCTCGACCGGGGGCATCGCGACGGTGACGGCATGGATCAGCGCGATCCGAGGGCTCATCTGGGCTCCTGTGCAGCTTTGTGGTGGTAGAGGCGTCAGCGGCGGCCAAACAGCCGCTCGATTGCGGCGAGATCGAGCGCCACATAGGTCGGCCGGCCGTGATTGCACTGGCCGCTGTTCGGGGTCGCTTCCATCTGGCGCAATAACGCGTCCATCTCCGGTGGCGACAGCGCCCGCCCGGCGCGCACGCTGGTGTGGCAGGCGAGCGTGCCGCAGACGGTCTCGATCGCTTCCTTGAGCGACAATGCGTCACCCCATTCGGTGAGCTCGTCGGCAAGATCGCGCACCAGTGCTGCAACATCGAGCCCGGGCAGCAAGGCCGGCACCTCGCGCACGACAACCGCACCCGGCCCAAAGGCTTCGATGACAAGACCAAATTCGGCGAGCTCTGCGGCGCGGGCCGCAATCCGGGCCGCAGCAGCCTCGCCGAGCTCGACGATCTCGGGCAGCAGCAGGGTCTGGCGGGCAACCCCGTGCCGGGCGAGCTGTGCCTTTAGCCGCTCATGGACAAGCCGCTCATGCGCCGCGTGCTGATCAACAAGCACGATGCCGGTCGCGGTCTCGGCGAGGATGTAGGTGCCGTGCAATTGCGCGCGTGCATTGCCGAGCGGCGCCGATGATGCGGGCGCGGGGTCCGCAGAATCGGTAAATGGCGGCGCCGCTTCGCCGGCTTCGGCAAAACCGGCGGGCTGCGTCGCGGCCGGTAGCGGAAAGCTCAGATGCAACGGCCGCGCAATCGCAGCGGCCGCGCCGGGATCGGCGGACCCCGGACGAAAGGCGCCGAACGCTGCGGCGGCGACCGTCGTCGAAGCACGGTGCCCGGCGGCGGCGAGCGCGTGGCGCAGGGCCCCGACGATCAGCCCGCGCACCAGGGCGGCGTCGCGAAACCGGATCTCCGCCTTGGCCGGATGGACATTGACATCGATCTCGTCCTCCGGCCCATCGACAAAGAGGGCGACGATCGGGTGGCGGTCGCGCGCCAAGAGATCCTGATAGGCGCCGCGCACCGCGCCCGCCAGCAATTTGTCGCGCACCGGGCGGCCGTTGACAACGAGATACTGGTCGCGCGGCAAGGCCCGGTTGAGGGTCGGCAGACCGGCCAGACCCGACAGGCGAAAGCCACCGCGCTCGGCCTCGATCGGCAGTGAATTCTCGGCGAAATCGCGGCCGAGCAGTGCGGCGAGCCGGGTGCGCCGCTCGCCGGTGGCCGGCAGGCGCAGCAATGCGCGCTCGTCTTCGGCGGTGACCGTAAAAGCGATCTGCGGATAGGCCATCGCCAGCCGGCGCACCGCATCGACCGCGAGCTCGCGCTCGGTGCGGGTGGTCTTTAGAAATTTGAGCCGCGCCGGCGTCGCATAGAACAGGTCGCGCACCTCGACCCGCGTGCCTGGTGCGGCCGCCGCCGGGATCGGCGCCGATTTGACCCCGGCTTCGACCGTGATCGCCCAGCCATTCCCGGCCCCGGGCAGCCGCGAGACGATGCGCAGCCGGCTCACTGCACCAATCGACGGCAGGGCTTCGCCGCGAAACCCGAGTGCCGAAATCCGTAAGAGATCATCGGCCGGAAGTTTCGAGGTGCAATGGCGCTCGACCGCGAGGGTGAGCTCGTCCGGGCTCATGCCATCGCCATCATCGCCGACCATGATCAGCGCCTGCCCGCCTTCGGCGAGCGTGACATCGATGTGCCGGGAAGCGGCGTCGATCGCGTTCTCGACCAGTTCCTTGACCGCCGCCGCCGGACGCTCGACCACCTCGCCGGCGGCGATGCGGTTGACCAGGACCGGCGGCAGGAGGCGGATCGGCATCCCCCGATTGTACCGGCGGGCCGGCCGGCGATGACAGCTTTTTGTCGCGGACGGCTCAGAGCGTCTCGGCTGTGGCGCTGCGGCGGCGCGAGGGGTCGGCGACCCTCGTCGCCATGATCGCGAGCCCGGCGACCGCTGCACCGGCGAACAGATCAACCAGATAATGCGGCCCAAAGCTCGGGATCGACAGGATCATGATCAGATTGACGATCGTGATCGGGCCGAGCAAGGCCGAGCGGCGGTGCGCCCAGACCAGCAGCACCGCCAGGACCATGTGGTAGGACGGGAACGAGATCAGCCCTTGCAGCTGCGTCATGTCAAACGACAACGGCCCGCCGTGGCGCAATGCCAGCAATACCGGAAGGCCCGGCTGGCCGCCTCCCTGCAGCGGCCCGAGCGCCGGGAACCACAAAAACAGCGCCGTCGTGATCAGCAGGCAGATGATGTTGTTGAGCAACAGCTCATAATTGAAATAATCGAGATCGCGCAGCGCGAAATAGATCACTGAGATCAGGATCTGCAGCATCAGGCTCAGATAACCGAGCCACAGAATAAACCGCACGGCCGGATGCGGTGTCAGAAAATCGTACCAGGCAATCCAGTCGAAACCGAGTGAAGCGTCGATCGCGGCCAATTGGGCATCGTGAGCCGGGCCACCGCAGGCGGCGGCGATATAGGTCAGGATCGCGCCGGCGTTCGAGAAGACGACCCATAGAAGCGTCCAATGCGCTAGTGGATTGAATCTAACACTTGGTACCCACGGCTTGCGGCGGCGATGATCCGATCGGGATTGGCTGTCCAGACGAAGGGCTTTGGGCTGCGATTGTGCTCCGCGAGAAACCGATTGATCGCGGCC
>JBOHME010000107.1:0-13179 GCA_050729795.1 Allostellaceae bacterium
CGCCTGGACTGCGTGAGGGGCGTCGCTGGATCGAGACCATGACCAACCGGCTCTCGCCGACCAACGCGCTGGCGGACGCAAACATCGACCGGCAAAAGGCCGAGCGGATTGCGACCGAAATCTTTGATGCAATTCACGATAACGTCGCCACGAAACAGGATGTGCAGAATGTCGAAGCGGCGCTCAAGACCGAAATTGCCGTGGTCGGAGCGGAGATGCGGGAAGTCGAGCGGCGCCTCGAAGCGCGTATCGATCGCGTCGTGGTGCGGCTCGGTTTCTTGATCGTGGTGCTGGCCGGGGTCATGCTGGCGGCGATCGGCTACCGGCCGCACGGCTGATCAACAAGGATGGATGGGTCGGCGGGCGAGACCGGATGAGGTGAGCTCTGATGATCATCGATTGCCACGGCCACTACACGACATCCCCGCGTCAGCACGAAGCGTGGCGCAGGGATCAGATCGAGGCGCACGCCGCCGGAAAACCGGCGCCACCGCGGCCGCAAATTACGGATGACGAAATCCGCGAGACGATTGCGGGCGGCCAGCTCAGGGTGCAGCGCGAGCGTGGCACCGATTTGACGATCTTCTCGCCGCGTGCCGCCGGCATGGGCCATCACCTCGGTGACGCAAGGACCAGCGAAGCCTGGGCCAGCGCCTGCAACGAGCTGATCTACCGCGTCTGTTCGCTGTTCCCGAAAAACTTCATCGGCGTGGCGATGCTGCCACAGAGTGCGCGCGTCTCACCGCAGAACTGCATCGCCGCGATCGACCGCTGCATAAATGAATACGGGTTTGTCGGCATCAACCTCAACCCCGACCCCTCCGGCGGGCATTGGCAGGACCCGCCGCTCGGCGATCGTTACTGGTATCCGGTCTACGAGAAGATGGTCGAGCACGACATTCCGGCGATGATCCATGTCAGCGCGTCGTGCAACCCGACCCATCACACGACCGGCGCGCACTACCTCAACGGCGATACCGCCGGGTTCAACCAGCTGATGAATTCGTCGGTGTTCAAGGATTTCCCGACGATCAAATTCATCATTCCGCATGGCGGCGGTGCGGTGCCGTATCACTGGGGGCGCTACCGCGGTTTGGCGCAGGACGCCAGGCTCGGGCTGCTGTCCGACTTTATGTTGAAGAATGTCTTTTTCGACACCTGCGTTTATCACCTGCCCGGCCAGGAATTGCTGGCGAAGGTCATCCCGGTCGACAACATCGTCTTTGCTTCGGAAATGATCGGCGCGGTGCGCGGCATCGATCCGCAGACGGGTCACCACTACGACGACACCAAGCGCTATATCGACCAGCTTGCGCTGTCGGCAGAGGACAAAGCAAAGATTTTCGAGGGCAATGCGCGCCGAGTCTACGGCCGCTTGTCCGCGGCGATCGCGAAGCAGTCCGCGTCTGCGGCATAGGAGTTGCCCGAAACTCCGGGGTCTGCGGCCGCAAACCGCCCGATCGGTTCCAAGGAGCCGCACCCGGCTGGGGCCGGCGTCAAGCAGGCCGGCGCGCACAAACCAGGGTTGCCAGCAGACGCCGCGCGCCCGCGGACCGGGGTTCCCACGGGGGATCGCTCTCCTGGCCGGCGCGCACAGACCGGGGCTGTCCGCCTCATCGGCCGCTGATCGCCGCGGTATCGGCCGCCGGCAATGTTGCGGGACCGGGGCTGCGGTCGCCCACCACTGGAGTGTTGATCACGACACGATCGCGGCCGGCTGATTTGGCCTCGTAAAGCGCAATATCGGCACGCTCGAGCAGATTGCGGCGATCGTCGCCACCGGCAAGAGTCGTCGTCACTCCGATGCTGATCGTGATGTGCAGCCGCGCCCCACTGGACCGGACGACAAACGGCTCGCCGGATGTGGCGCGGCACAAGCGCTCGGCCACTACGCCAGCAATCGCCGCACCGGTGTCGGGCATGATCACAACAAACTCCTCGCCGCCGAGACGGGCGACGAGATCGACGCTGCGCACCGCATCGCGGGCCCGGGCGGCCAGCTCGCGCAGCACATCATCGCCGGCAGCGTGGCCATGGGTATCGTTAACCCGCTTGAAATGATCGATATCGAACAGCAGGATCGCGGTGCCGACACTGTCGCGACCCAACCGCCCGATCAGCTCGTCGAGATGCGCCAGCGCATAGCGGCGGTTGTAAAGGCTGGTCAGCTCATCGGTCAGCGCCAGCGACAGGCTGCGGCGGTAGTTTTCATCCAATCGGTCCTGGAGCCGCTTGCGGCGGATCTGGATCCCGCTGCGCGCCAGCAGCTCGTTGCGGTCGACCGGCCGCACCAGATAGTCGTTGGCACCGAGATCGAGCCCCTTGGCGAGACGCGGCAGGTCGGGCTCCGCGGCGATCAGCAGGATCGGCAGCTGGCGGAACATCTCACTGCCGCGCCATTGCGTGACGAGGCGCAGTGCATCGCCATCCGGCAGCGTCAAGCTGGCAATCACCAATTCGGTTTCGGCAGCGACGCGCGTCTGCGCCTCGAGGTTGCTGTGCGCGAGCGTCACGCGGTGCGCGATCGCCAGCGTCTCGGTCATCCGGGAGGCGGCAAACGGGTCCTCCTCGATGATCAGAATGCGACCCGGCCCGTCCACCCCGATTGTCGCCACCGGACCGCCAAAGCGGCCGCAGATCTCGTCGCGCCGGCGCCATTCCTGCATCATCCGCTTGAGCCGGACCAGCGAACGGACGCGCGCGAAAAGGGCGATGTCGCTCACCGGCTTGGTCAGAAAATCGTCGGCGCCGGCTTCGAGGCCACGCACCCGGTCAGCGGCGTCGGACAGCGCCGTGACCATGACCACCGGCAGATCGGCGGTCTTCAGGTTGGCCTTCAGCCGCCGACAGACCTCGAAGCCGTCCATGCGCGGCATCATCACGTCGAGCAGGATGACGTCGGGCTGCTCGGCGGCCGCGATCTCCAGGGCGGCACGGCCGCTGCGCGCAGCCAGAATCTCGAAATATTCGCTGGCGAGCTTGGCCTCGAGCAGCTTGACGTTGATCTCGACATCGTCGACGACCAGAACCCGCCCGGACATTGGCCGTCCCCGTGCTAGACTGCTTGCGGCGCCGCGTGCGACAGCAGGCGCTCGACAGTCTGCAGAAACCCGGCCACCGAGATCGGCTTGGCGATGTAGTCTTCGCAGCCGCCATCACGCATCTTTTCCCGATCCCCCTTCATGGCAAAGGCGGTCACCGCGATGACCGGAATCATCCTCAGCTCTTCGTCTTCCTTGATCCACCGGGTGATTTCGAGGCCCGAAACATCAGGAAGCTGAATATCCATCAGGATCAGATCGGGATGGTGCTCGCGCGCCAGCGCCAGCGCTTCCACCCCGTCTCTGCTCTGCAAGGTATCATAGCCGTGCGCCGCGAGAAGGTCGTTGAAGAGTTTCATATTGAGATCGTTGTCTTCGACGATCAAGATCTTGTGCCGGCGCGGCCAATCCATACTCGTACCCGGTCCAGAAGATTCGCCGTTCATGGTTGGTCTCGCATAAGATGCTTCGATAGCGGCGAGGCACTGCACGGCCCCCTGGTGAGCCGTACCTGCTTTCGTTGCTGGGCAGCCGGCTCTGCCGCCGGTTTTTAACGGGGTGAGCTTAAGAATTGATGAGCGCCGCCATCCAACCGTCGCCGCGCGGACGAAACCGCGTGCGCCGGTGACCGCAGACTGGCGCATCGGCATCGATCTTGGCGGCACCAAGATCGAAGGCTGCGCGATCGATGCTGCAGGGCGTCTGCACGGCCGCCGGCGCGTGGCGACGCCGGCTGGCGACTATCACGCGACACTCGCGGCGATTGCGGAGGTCGTCACCGCGATCGATCGGGAAACCGGCCATCGCGCCGCGGTCGGGATCGGCATTCCGGGCGCGGTTTCGCCCGCAACCGGCCTCGTCAAGAACGCGAACTCCATCTGGCTGAACGGCCGCCCCTTGCAGCGCGATCTCGAAGCGGCGCTGGAGCGGCCCGTCCGCCTGGCTAACGATGCCAATTGCTTCGCACTTTCCGAGGCCACCGATGGCGCTGCCGCGGGCCACCCGACGGTGTTCGGCGTGATCCTCGGCACCGGCGTCGGTGGCGGGATCGCGCTCGGTGCAAAAATTTTGGTCGGCGCCAACGCGATCGCTGGCGAATGGGGACACACTCCGCTGCCCTGGCCAACCCCGGCCGAATCGCCGGGTCCGACCTGCTGGTGCGGCCGCTCGGGCTGCATCGAAACATTTCTGTCGGGTCCGGCGCTTGCTGTCGACCACCTTCGCCGCACCGGACAGAGCCTCGATCCGCCCGCAATCGCCAGCGCTGCCGAGACTGGAGACGCGGCGTGCCGGGCGACCCTGGCGCGTTATTGCGACCGGCTCGCGCGTGGCCTCGCCTGTGTCGTCAACCTTTTCGATCCGGATGCGATCGTGCTCGGTGGCGGTCTCAGTGCGATTACCGTCCTGTACCAGGAGGTACCGCGGCGCTGGGGCCCCTACGTGTTTTCCGACCGGGTCGAGACCCGGCTGTTGGCGCCGGCCCATGGCGGATCGAGCGGCGTGCGCGGTGCCGCCTGGCTGTGGCCGCCCGGGAGGCCGGGGTGACGACGCTTTGCCGCGATTGCAGCGCGCTCGGCGATCCGGCACCCGGCGATCCGGCGCTCGGCGATCCGGCACCCGGCGATCCGGCATCCGGCGATCCGGCACCCGGCGATCCGGCACCGGCAACCGCGCGCTGTCCGCGATGCGGATCGCCCCGCCTCGTCACTCACGATTGGCTGGCGAAGCTGGCGATCGCCCATGTCGATTGCGATGCGTTCTATGCCACGATCGAGAAGCGGGAGCGGCCGGAGCTCGCCGATCGCCCGGTTATTGTCGGCGGTGGCGCGCGCGGCGTTGTGCTCGCCTGCTGCTATGTCGCGCGGCTTTATGGCGTGCGCTCGGCAATGCCCATGTTCAAAGCGCTCACCGCCTGTCCCGACTCGGTTGTGATCCGGCCGGACATGGCAAAATACCGCGAGGTCGGGCGGGCGGTGCGCGCGAGGATGCGCGAGCTCACCCCGCTCGTCGAGCCGGTGTCGATCGACGAGGCGTTTCTCGATCTTTCGGGCACCCAAGCCTTGCACGGCGCCGCGCCGGCGCAACTGCTCGCCGGGCTGGCGCGGCAGGTCGAGAGCGAATTCGGCATCACGCTGTCGATCGGCCTCAGCGACAGCAAGTTTCTCGCCAAGATCGCCTCCGATCTCGATAAGCCGCGCGGATTTGCGGTGCTGGCCTGCGGTGACGCTCCGGCCTTCTTCGCCGACAAGCCGGTGTCGCTGCTGTGGGGTGTCGGGGCGGCGCTGCAGCGCCGGCTCGCCGCCGACGGCATCACCCTTGTCGGCCAGCTGGCAATCCTCGGCTCACGCGAGCTCTCAGCCCGTTATGGGCGGATCGGGGTACGTCTTGCCGCCCTCGCCACGGGCGCCGACGATCGCGCGGTAATCGCTCATTCGCCGGCCCGCTCGATCTCGGCCGAAACCACATTGGCGCACGATGAAGCCGATGCCGAAAGCCTGGCCCGAATTCTCTCGTCGCTGTGCGAGCGCGTGTCGGCGCATCTGAAGGAGGCCTCGCTCGCCGCCGGTGCGGTGACCCTAAAGCTCAAGACCGGTGATTTCCGCGTGCAGACGCGGCAGCGGCATCTCAACGATCCGACCCAGCTCGCCGCCACCCTGTTTCGTACCACCCTGCCGTTACTCCGCGCCGCGGCCGATGGAAGCGTGCACTTCCGGCTGATCGGGGTCGGCGCCGACGCTCTCGTCGATGGCAACGCCGCCGATCTGCCGACTTTGTTCGATGCCGAATTCGGCCGGTCAAGGCGGCTCGAGCAGGCGATCGATGCGTTGCGCGGCCGCCTCGGCAGCGACGCGCTGCGGCGCGGGCGCGATCTCGCTATCCCGGTTCCGGCCGCCGCGGCGGCGTCACGGCACGACCGGCGCGACCGTGACTAGGTCACCGGGAACACTGGCGCGGGGGACCACGACGATCCCCCGCGTGATGCTACTCCGCCGCCCGGGCGAGCGGGCGCAGCGCGGTGCGTGATTGCATCGCATAGGCGTCGCGCCAGCCGATCTTGGCGTCGGCGAGAAAATCGCCGCTGCGCACATTGGTGAACACATCCGGGTTGTCGACACCAGGCGGCACCGTGCGGTCTTTTTTGAAGGCGTGAGCGGCGCGCAGCAAACGGCGGCGGGTGCGCGCGATCATGATGTCGCTCGGCCCCAGGTTTTCGAAATCATGATCGGTGATCGGCCCCATGCTTTCGGTCACCGCCTGGTCCTGCGCCTGAATACCCATGATGCCGGTGAAGATGCCGCCCGTCTTTTGCGCCTCGCGATCGACGAGCCAGTCGTTGCGCTCGTTGCCGGCGAGCCGCCAGCGGCCGTACCAATCGGTCGTGTTCGGGATGAAATCCATCGTCAATTTCGAGCCTGGGAGCCCACGCGAATTACTGAGTGCGGCACGTTTGGCCGGCAGTCCCTTCCAGGTCAAGCTGACAAACATCGTGTGCCCGTCATCCATCGGGACCCAGGCGCGGCTCTGTACCCGGTCGAATGCCCCCTGCGGCGTCTGCGTCCAGAACGGGAACAGGAAATTGGCGAACCGCCAATAGGTCTGCCCCGCCTCGGCCGGGCGATAGGCCGCGTACATCGTCCCCCAATCGGTGTCGGCCATGTGATATTGCGGGGCGCGGTTGGCGACCGTCCAGCGGATCAGATTGTCGGCCGGGACATCGGCGGCAGCGACCGAGCCCGCGTGCAGAAAGCCGAAATGCGATGTATCGATGTCGCCTTCGAGCGCCTGCAGCCAGTTGCATTCGCGCTGCACGAAAGTGATCTGCAACTCGCTTTGCGGCAATAGCGAGGCCTCGATCCCCGGCAGTGGCGGCGCCTCTTCGCGCGCCCCCATATAGAGCCAGACGATGCCGTTGCGCTCGGCGGTCTTGTAAGCCTTGGCCCGCACCTTGTCCTTGTAGTCCTGGTGCGGCGGCGTGTTCGGCATGTCGACGCAATTGCCTTCGGCGTCGAACTTCCAGCCGTGATAGACGCAGCGGATGCCGTTTTCCTCGTTGCGGCCGAGAAACAGCGAGGCGCAGCGGTGCGGGCAGCGCTGGTCCATGACGCCGACCCGGCCGGAGCTGTCGCGAAACGCGATCAGCCGCTCGCCCATGAGCAAGACGCGCGTCGGCGTGCCGTCGGCCTCCAGCTCGGACGACATCACCGCCGGCAGCCAATACTGCCGCATCAACTCGCCCATCGCAGTGCCGGGGCCGACGCGAACCAGATCCTCGCGGTCACTCTGCTTGCTCATGTTTTCGACTCCGACTTCTGCGCCAATTTCAGCGGCGATCACGCTTTGTCGTGCCGGGACGGCCAACGGCCGGGGCCGCAATGCCCCTCGAAACTTCTCACTGGAACACGGCAAAGCCGAGCCCGGTGCCGGAGCCGGCCGGGGTGCGGTAGCCGGGCACGTAGTGCGACCACGTCATGTCGAGATGCTCGACGGCACCACCGACCGCGACCCACATGCGGATCTCCGAGCTGCCGGAGTTGAGCTTTTTGCGCGGCAAGGCTTGCAGCGCCTCGCCGTCCTTGCGCGCGAGCGCGTCGATGATCCCGCGATCGAGCTCCTCGTCCACGACAAAGTGGCTCAACCCGCCGGACCCGACAACGCCGACGCGCATGTCGTCGGGCCAGCTCTCGACCGCGGCGCGGATCGCCTGGCCGAGCTTCCAGCAGCGCCGCGGGGTCGGCTGGTTCGGCGGGTAATAGGTGTTGAGAAACACCGGCACCACCGGCAGCGCCTGATCTTCCATCAGCCGCTTGCGGACAAAGGCATGCGCGTGGCCCTCGCCATGCCCGGGCGGCAGCCCGTTCGAGGAGGCGATGTCGAACTCGCGGTCGATCAATTCACCGATCAGGTGCCGTGCCAAGGGTGCGGCAACTGGATAGTCGCGCGGCTCTTTTTCTTCGTAATAACGCGCCGTGGCGAGCCGCGACCATTCCGGCCCTTTGAAGTTGGGCGAGAGCGGCACGTTGCGGATCGTTTCGCCGTAATAGACGACGAAGGCCGGCAGGTGGTCCTCAAAGAACAGCTCTTTCTGATCGTCGCCGAGGATGATCAGCGCGTCGAGCTCGGCGCGGCGCACGCTCTGTTTCAGGTGCTCGACCGCCGCCTGCGCTTCGTCATGGCGTGCCCTGAACCGTTCCGGGGTCAGCTCCACGGCCGCTCTCGGATCGGGGCGGCGCAGCAGGTCCTCGTAGCTCGCCGGTTCGCCCTCCTTGTCGAGGAAGTCGCGGACCCCGTCGCGATCGATAAAGCTCGGCCAGTCTTTGGCCGGTGTATTGAGCATCGGGGTGTGCGATGTCGCGATCCCGAGGACGATCTTGGCCATCCCATTCCTCCTCCCGCGCGGCGCGGGCGTAATCTTTCGATGAAAAGATATTGCCGCACGCATGAGCCCGTCAACCGACGCCGCTGCGACGGGCACTCACTGAGCGATTCGCCCTCGGCGATGCCAATCGGTCGGCCCGCGACCTGGTTGCGTTTTTGTTCTATAGCAAAACCTGCTATTCATGATAGAGCTTGTCCTGGTAAAACCCGTAGTACCTGCCGAAAGCGCGGCGCGCGAGGTGCGAAAATGGTGCCGTATGATGACCTGTCAAACGATGAAATTATTGACCTATTAGCGGAGCCCACAGGACCGCGATGTGAACCAGGGCTGCCGCTGCCAGCGGGTCAGCGGGGCGCAGTCCCCTTTTCGGCTCGTTTCGCGACACCACACGATGCACCTGATGTGGTAAGGCGCGGAGGCGCGATCAGGACCAACGGGACGACCGCGCACATGAGAACCGCAACGGTTTTGAGCCCGGATAGGGCGGCAGAGTCACCGAATTCGGAGGCAGGATTGGCGACTGAGAGCCGCTTGGATGCGCATTGTCGGCGACGCGAGCGAGTTGAGTCGAGGAAAAGGAAACGGCATGATCAAGGGTGATGGTCGCAGGGAAGTTAGCTCGGAAATTACGATGGCGTGCCGGGATAACATTTCGTTCATGCGCCACTTACCTAGTCAATCTATTCACTTGATCGTCACGTCTCCACCATATAATATTGGGAAAACCTACGAGGCAAGATCTTCGTTGGATGAATACGTTACGGCACAGATACCGGTGATCGACGAATGCATACGACTTTTGCATCCCCGGGGTTCATTATGCTGGCAGGTGGGGAATCACGTCCAAAAGGGCGAAATTCTTCCGCTCGATATTGTTCTATATCCCATATTTCAGAATCGAGGTCTCAAGCTTCGTAATCGTGTTATCTGGCATTTTGAGCATGGCTTACACTGCTCCAAGCGCTTATCGGGTCGATATGAAACCATCCTATGGTTTACAAAGGGTGACGACTACCTATTCAATCTCGATAATATCCGGGTGCCATCCAAATATCCCGGCAAGAAATATTTCAAAGGGCCGAAGGTTGGTCAGTTATCATGCAATCCGTTAGGTAAAAATCCCTCTGACGTTTGGATATTTCCGAATGTTAAAAACAACCATATCGAGAAGACCATTCATCCATGCCAATTCCCGGTAGAGTTGGTCGAGCGCCTCGTGTTGGCGCTAACCGATCCCGGGCAAAAGGTGTTGGACCCGTACATGGGTGTGGGTACCAGCGTGATAGCCGCAGTCAAGCACAGTCGGATCGGATATGGCTGCGACACCGTACCCGAATACGTGGACATCGCCGAACGGCGGTTACGTGAGTTGCGCGCCGGCGTCCTGCGGACTCGACCGATGGATCGACCTGTTTATGATCCAGCCAAGCCGTATGGTGGCCACAGAACTCTGACTGCGACGCTGCCGCTGTTCCGAACCGAATGAAAATCACTGCCTTTTATTCTCATCTTAACGGGCATGAATTTCTGCTGGTGCACAAACCTGCGCTTTGGGCTGAGATCGAAAACGTCATCAATAGCGCGGATGCGTCGGTCTGCCGAACTAAGGTGTCTAGAGAGAAACGAACCAAGGATCGCCTATTTTATTCGCCGCCTCAGATGAACAAGGCGATCCGCGACGGGTTTGGCCGACACGACTGGGGTGAAAGGCGGATTTTCTATTGGGTCACGTCCGACGCGCGGCTGATCCGGAAGACGCTCTTCATGAGCACGTCACAACAGAAAGCTGAAATTGAAGCGGCTGGTTATCAACCGCTCATGTCTTTTAATCAAACCGATTTTGTGAAAGAGCGAGTAGCCGTCGAGGTTCAGTTTGGAAAGTACGCTTTCGTCGCTTACGACCTCTTTGTAAAGCACTTGGCCTTTTACGTTGGCGACGTGATCGACGTTGGGGTTGAAATCCTCCCAATGAAGGCACTGCAACAGGAAATGTCATCAGGCGTGGGGTATTATGAATCTGAACTGTATAACCTCGTGCGGGAAGGGAGAGGCGTTCCCGCGGTTCCGCTCGTGTTGATCGGAGTGGTCCCTTAGCCTGCCCAACAGGGCACGCAACGGCAGTAGCTGTCATTCGATATCTCAATCGCAGAACGCGTGCTTTTGTCTCGACGCGATTGCGGCTTATAAACCGGCGGCATGGGCGAAGAGGGCGGGCAGCGGCGGGCTCTATTGAAGCGAGGGATTTTCCGATGATCGACTTGGGCAGAGCGCGAGCATCCATCGACCAGCGCTGGGATGACGAGATCGTCCCGATTTTGGTCGAATACATCAGGATCCCGAATAAATCGCCGGCCTTCGACCCGGATTGGGCGGCGCATGGCCATATGGACGAGGCCGTGGCCCTGTTCGAGCGCTGGGCGCGGGGAAAACTGCCGGCGCTGCCCGGCGCCACGATCGAGACCGTTCGGCTCCCCGGCCGCACCCCGGTCATCGTCATCGACGTGCCCGGAGAGCGTGCCGACACCGTGCTGCTTTACGGCCATCTCGACAAGCAGCCGGAAATGGCCGGCTGGGCCGACGGCTTCGGCCCGTGGAGCCCGCGGATCGAGGGCGACAGGCTCTATGGCCGCGGTGGTGCCGATGACGGCTACGCGATGTTTGGCGCGCTCTCGGCATTGCTGGCGCTGCGCGAGCAGGGAGTGCCGCATGCACATTGCCTGATCCTGATCGAGGCCGGCGAGGAATCGGGCAGTCCCGACCTTCCCTATTATGTCGACCATCTGGCCGCGCGCCTCGGCAGCCCGTCTTTGGTCGTGTGCCTCGATTCGGGGTGCGGCAATTACGACCAGCTGTGGCTGACGACCTCGCTGCGCGGTCTGGTTTCCGGCACGCTCGAAATCCGCGTGCTCGCCGAAGGCGTGCATTCGGGTCACGCCTCGGGGGTCGTGCCGTCGAGCTTCCGGATCATGCGCCAGCTCTTGTCGCGGCTCGAGGACGAGGCGAGCGGCGCGGTGCGCCCATCCGAGCTTTATGCGCAGGTCCCGGCCGAGCGGGTGGCGCAGGCGCGCATCGCTGCCGCCGCGCTGGGCGAGGCCGTCTACCGCGAATACCCGTTCGCGCCGGGCGTGGGCCCGATGGGCGACGATCTCGCCGAGATGGTGCTGAACCGCACCTGGCGGCCGCAGCTCTCGGTGATCGGCATCGACGGGCTGCCAAAGCCGGGCGACGCCGGTAATGTGCTGCTGCCCTATACATCGGCCCGGCTGAGCCTGCGCACCCCACCGACGCTGGACGCGGTCGCGGCGGGCGAACGGGTGCGGGCGCTGCTGGAGAAAGGTCCCCCCTACGGCGCCCAGGTGAAATTCGAGGTCGGGTCGAGCGCCTCGGGCTGGAACGCGCCGGCGCTCGAACCCTGGCTCCAACAATCGCTGGCGCACGCGTCGCAGGCCGCGTTCGGCGCGCCGCCCGCCTATATGGGCGAGGGTGGCAGCATTCCGTTTATGGCGATGCTCGGCGAAAAGTTTCCGCAGGCGCAATTTGTCGTGACCGGGGTGCTTGGACCGCACTCGAACGCGCACGGGCCGAACGAATTTCTGCACATCCCGACCGGCAAGCGGGTTTCGACCGTTGTCGCCCAGGTGCTGGCCGACCATTGCGCGCGCCACGCGAAGGGACCCGGTTATGATTGAAGCTTACGAGGGCAGCTGCCATTGCGGCAGGGTGCGGTTTCGCGTCCGCGCCGATCTCGCGACACTGCTCGAATGCAACTGCTCGGTGTGCACCAAGAAGGGGATTTTGCACCTGATCGTGCCGCCCGGAGATTTCGAGCTGCTGGAGGGCGGTGACACGCTCGCGACCTACCAATTCAACACGCACACCGCCCGCCACACTTTTTGCCGGCATTGCGGCATGCACCCGTTTTATGTGCCTCGCTCGGACCCCGACAAGATCAGCGTCAACGCCCGCTGCCTCAACGGCATCGACCCGGCACGCCTGCGTCCGAGCCACTTTTTTGACGGGCGCAATTGGGAAGCGGCGCAAGCCGCACGCCGCGCCACGGCAGCCGGCAGGTAGCGGATCGGGAGCACCCGATCAGGCGCCGGCGATCGGCCGGGTCACGTCGGCGAGCCAGGCGGCGGTGCTGGGATCGACCAGCGGCGTCACTACCTCGCGCACCCGCGCGTGATAGGCGTCGAGCCAGGCGATCTCTTCATCATCGAGCAGCGACGGTTCGACGAGGCTGCGGTCGATCGGCGCCAGGGTCAGCGTCTCGAAGCCGAGCATCTCGCGCTCGGCGGCACCCTCCGAGGGCTGCACCAGCACCAGGTTTTCGATGCGGATACCGTAGGCGCCGGTTTTGTAATAGCCGGGCTCGTTCGAGACGATCATGCCGGGCAGCAATGGCTGCGCGCTCGGCGCCTTGGAGATGCGCTGCGGCCCCTCGTGCACGCCGAGATAGCTGCCGACGCCGTGCCCGGTGCCGTGGTCGTAATCGAGGCCGGCCTGCCACAGCCCGCGCCGGGCAAAACCGTCGAGCTGGGTCCCGGTCGTGCCCTTTGGAAACCGCGCCAGCGCCAATGCGATATGGCCTTTGAGCACGCGCGTGAAACGATCGCGCATTTCGGCCGAGGGCGTCCCGATCGCCACCGTGCGCGTTACGTCGGTGGTGCCGTCGAGATATTGCGCGCCCGAATCGAGCAGATAAAGGGTGCCCGGTTCGAGCCGCTTTTCGGTCTTCGCCATCGCCCGGTAATGCACGAT
>JBOHME010000108.1:0-13080 GCA_050729795.1 Allostellaceae bacterium
ACAGCAAGGACCCGAATTACGGCTACGACGCGCAAAAGGGCGAGTTCACCGACATGATCCGGGCCGGCATCATCGACCCGACCAAGGTTGTGCGCCTCGCCTTGCAGAACGCGGCGTCGGTCGCCGGCCTCCTGGTCACGACCGAGGCGATGATCGCCGAAAAGCCGGAAAGGAAGGCCGCACCCGGCATGCCGCACGACCACGGCATGGGCGACATGGACGACTACTAAAAAAAGCCGCAAGTCACGAACGGGGCCGGTACCGCAAGGTGCCGGCCTCTTGCTTTTTGCAATACACGTGAGTGACGCGTGCCCGGTGCTGGTGGAAAGCCCCTGAGTTGAGCAGCTCCCACGCGACTGGCGCATTCACGCGTCTGGTTCGGCCATCTCGATACGGATGTTGACCAGGTTATTGAGAGTCTGCCGCGTCACGCCCAACCCCTTCTCAGTCTCGGTGACGGATGTTTGATACCGGGCGACTCCAAAACTCGGACCGCCGTGAAAAGGTGGCGCTATCCTGATGTCGAGAGATGCATCGGAGGATCACATGGCGGGGTTGCTCGACGGGAAGACAGCGCTGATCACCGGCGGGGGCGGCGGGATCGGACGCGCGACGGCGTTGGCCTTGGCCCGCGAAGGGGCGCGGGTCGCGGTCGCCGATATCATGGCCGAGGCCGCACGGGAAACCGTGGCGCTGGTCAACGCCAAGGGCGGACGGGCGATGTCGCTTTCGGTCGAAGTGACGCACGATGCCGAGATCAGAGCGATGATCGAGAATGTCGTTGCGGCCTATGGCCGGCTCGACTGCGCGTTCAACAATGCCGGGATCGCCGGCTGGCAGGTCGAGGCCGCCGGCAAGAAGACCGCCGAGTGGTCCGAAGACAGCTTCGACCGGATGATCGCGGTCAATCTCAAAGGCGTGTGGCTGTGCATGAAGCACGAGATCGTGCGGATGCTGGCGCAGGGTGGCGGGGCGATCGTCAACACCGGTTCGATCGCCGGGCTCGCCGGGCTGCCGACCTCTTCGGCCTATGTCGCGGCCAAGCACGGTGTCGTCGGGCTGACCAAGACTGCGGCGATCGAATATGCCGCGGCCGGGATCCGGGTCAACGCGGTCTGCCCCGGCTATATCAAGACGCGGATGACCGAGGAGGTGATGGGAAGGCGCGGCGCTGCGATCCTGGCCCAGACCCCGCTCGGCCGCATGGGCAGCCCCGAGGAGATTGCCGAGATGGTCGTGTGGCTGTGCTCGGACCGCGCCAGCTACGTGACCGGTGCCGCCTACAATGTCGATGGTGGCTGGATGGCGATGTGAGATGCCGGGCGCCGCGGTGACGGTCGGCGCCGCCGCCGGGACAGCGCCGACCCGGTTATCCTTGTCCTATTCGGCGGCTTCGGCTGGCTCCTTCGCGACCGGGAGCGGCTCGGTGCCGGTCCAGGGA
The DNA here is from genome assembly GCA_050729795.1 of Allostellaceae bacterium. GTDB lineage: Bacteria > Pseudomonadota > Alphaproteobacteria > ATCC43930 > CGMCC-115725 > AP-15. The sequence goes on from JBOHME010000108.1 coordinate 1,442, forward strand.
TGCTCGGCAACGTCGAAGAGGATGCCCTCGGGGCCGTAGAACTTGACCTCGAAGCCGCCGATGCGCGCCGCGTCGCCCTGGTCCATGTAATGCCGGCCGCCGAGGCTTTCGAGCTTCTTGCCGGCTTTCTCGACATCCTCGACCAGGATGCCGAAATGATGCAGGCCGGTATAGTCGAGCCCGCGTCCCAATTGGTCGGTCTTGAAGCGCAGGATCGCCAGATCGATCGTGCCATCGCTCAAATGGTGGCCATAGGCGAGTGGCCCGTCATTCGAGCGGACGATCTTGAAGTCGAACGCCTTGACATAGAAATCGGCCATCGCGTCGGGGTCTTTTGCCGCAATCGCGATGTGACGCAATTTGGGCATGCTCGCCTCCTTTTGTGTGTCGATCGGGATCGCTCGGGTTATTCGGCGGCCTCTTTGACCGGTGCGGGCAATGGCTCGGCGCCGGCCCAGCCATGCTCGGCGATATCGAACAACACCCCCTCGGGACCATAGAACTTCTTTTCGAAATAGCCGGCCTGCTGGCCACCATGACCCTGGTCGATGTAGTGGCTGGCGCCGAGGCTCTCGAGCTTCTTCGAGAAATCATCGACATCCTCGACCAGCACGCCGAAATGGTGGATGCCGCGAAAATCCATGCCTTTCCCGAGCTGGTCGGTCTTGAATTTGAGGATCGCCATGTTGAGCGTGCCGTCGCTCAGAAACACGCCATCGGCGAGCACGCCATTGGGCCGGCCGACCTCGACAAAATCGAACGCCTTTTTATAGAATTCGGCCATCGCTTCCGGGTCTTCGGCGGCGATGGCGATATGGCGTAATTTGGGCATTGTCAATCTCCTCGTTGCTGATGGCGTCACCCTATCACGAACCGCGCGTCAGATCGAAGTGCTGCGTCGGATCTCCGCCAGAACCCGTGCCATGCTCTTGCCGACGCGGCCGAGCGCTTCCTCCCACGAGAACAGCCCGAACCGGTCGAATTCGGGCAACAACGTGCCATTCGGCAGCGCGAAATGTGAGGTGCAGACGAGGCTCGCCGGATCGGGCAAGGGTGTCGGTCGCCAAGCGAACAATGCCAGATCCTTGCCGCGCAGATAGCGATGAACCCCGAGTGCAGAGAACGCCGCTGGTGCGGCGGCGAGCCCGGTCTCTTCCCAAAGCTCGCGCGCAGCGGCTGCGGCAAAATCCTCGCCCACTTCGGCCTCGCCCTTTGGGATGTCCCAGCGCGGCGAGCGGGTCGCATGGCCGAGCAGGATGTGCTCATGGTCGCCGACGATGACCCCGCAGCTTGTCTTCGCGGCATTCACGGCGCTACGCCTCCTGCCGCACCACCGTAAAAGCCGTTGTTGCGGTTGTTCCGCGTGCCGCTCCCGGTGTCGGCTGCGGTGCTGCAGCCGGCGAGCAGCAACAGCCCGAACAACGCCAACAGCATCTGGCTCCTGATCGTTATCCGCGTCTTCACTGGCAGGTGCTCTCTTGGTGGCAAATCTGTTGCGACGGACCGAGCATGACAGCGGAGAAACCAGATGCGAAAGGGTTGGGCAAGAGAGCTGATTTTAGTGCTGGCGGCGACGGTCCTTTTCTGTCCCCCGGCGATGGCCTGGGGCGGGGTATCGCCGTCCGCTCGCTGGCAGTGGCTCGCGCACACCTATTGGTACGTGCCGAGCGACAATTTGCTGGCGCTCGCGTCGAGCCCGTCACTGGCACAGCCGGTCCCGGTTTCCGACCAGACCGTCTATTATATTTCGAATTATGCCGGCGGGTATTTCTGGGGCATCACCGCCGTCTCGTATTCCCGGTCCGGCACCGCGTCTTCCTCGGACGGGGTTTCCTGCCTGCAGGTTGTCGGCTCGGTCACCCCCGAGGGCGCGGTGCATCTGACCTTCACCTCGCTCGATGCGCAGGCGACACCATCGGGCAGCTCGACCAGCGAGCCGACAACCGGGATCGGCACGATGACGCGGCAGCGATCGCAGTGGACGATGGAAAACCAGATGTCGACCGTCGCCGTCGGCAATCTGCTGCTGACCCATTGGGCTTATATGTACCAATGCAAACCGAGCGCGCCGTGCTTCGCCCAACTACCCGGCGTCAAGCTGTCGATTCCGCAATTCCTGTCGCCCTGCAGCTCGCACGGCTAGCGCCGGTTGATGCGTTCCCGATAATTCGTTGCCTCTCCGTTCCGGCAAAACGACGCCGGGTGTTTTGCCGCCTTGCCTCCTGTGGAGCGGCACGGCATTGATGCAAAGTGTCAATCGATGCGGAAAGCGGGAGGCCGGCGAATGGCTGACGAGATGCGTTCCTACCGGCCGATGGCAATCGGGCGGCGCGGTGCCGTCGCGGCGAACCATCCGCTCGCGGCGCAGGCCGGGCTCCTGGCGCTGCGCGCCGGCGGCAATGCGATCGATGCGGCAGTGGCGACCGCGGCGGCGCTCGCCGTTGTCGAGCCGATGATGTCGGGGCTTGGCGGTGACGGCTTTTATCATGTCTTCCAGCAAGCGACCGGGCGCGCCGTCGTGTTCAACGGCACCGGGCCGGCGCCGCAGGCGGCCACACCCGAGCGTTATGCCGGAGGCATCCCGCGCATCGGGCCGTTGTCGGTATCGGTGCCGGGCACGCTTGCCGGGCTCGGTATGATGCATCGCGAGTTCGGCCGGCTGCCTTGGTCGGCGCTGTTCACTGAAGCGATCCGCCTCGCCCGCGACGGGTTTGGCGCCACCCGCGCCTATTGCCATTTCGCCGAGGACCATCGCGAGACGCTGCTGGTCGATCCACGCGCGACCGAGATTTTCCTTGTCAATGGCAGGGCGCCGGGGCTCGGTGCTGCGATCGTCCAGCCCGATCTCGCTCACACCCTCGACGAGATCGCCGCGGACGGGGCGGAAAGCTTTTACCGGGGAAAGCTGGCGCGGCGGCTTGCGGCGGGTCTGGAAGCAGCCGGTGCGCTGGTGCGCGACAGCGACCTCGCCGCATTCACGGCCGAGGCACAAGAGCCGATCGCGATCGACTATCGCGGTTATACCGTGCTCGAAGCGCCGCCCAATTCGACCGGCTGCGTGCTGCTCGAAGAGTTGAAGATCATCGAGCATCTCGACCTCGCCGGCATGGGACTGCTCTCGGCCGATGCGGTCCACGCGATGGTCGAAGCAAAAAAGCTGGCCTTTGCCGACCGCGAGCGCTGGGTCACCGACCCGCGCACACTCGAAGCGCCGCTCGACCGGCTCTTGTCCGAGGATTACACGGCCGGGCTCGCCGCACGGATCGACATGCGGCGGGCGGCACCGAACCGCACCGCGCCGGAAGCAGCGGCGGCCGGCGACACGACCTATTTCTGCACCGCCGATGGCGAGGGCAACGCGGTCTCCGGCATCCAGAGCATCAACAGCGGCTTTGGCGCCGGGGTCATGGCCGGCGACACCGGCATCCTCTTAAACAACCGCATGGCCTATTGGCATCTCGAACCCGGCCATCCGAACCGGCTGGTGCCCGGGCGGCGGGTGCGCCACACGATGAACCCGCCGATTGTGCTGAAGGATGGAAAGTTGTGGTGCGTGTTCGGCACCCCCGGCGCCGACAACCAGGTGCAGATCAATCTGCAGGTGCTGACGGCGATGATCGATTGCGGGCTCGACCCGCAGCAGGCCGCTGAGATGCCGCGCTGGACCTCGAACGTGCCGGGCCAATACGCCAACTGGCCGCATCACGGCGAGGATGCACTGACGATCGAGCGCCGCTTTCCGGAGGCGGTGCGGGCCGAGCTCGCGCGTCGCGGCCACCCGGTCGCCACGGTCGGCGACCTCGACGGGCCGTGCAGCGTCGAGATCATCCGCTACGACACCGCGAACGGCATGCTGCTCGCGGGCTCCGATCCGCGCCGCGACGGCTGGGCGCTGGCATGGTGATCGCAGCGACCGCATCATGACGGCGAGATTTGTTTGGCCGAAAGCTTTTCTTGTAATATCCCCACACGAGCAGCGCGACGAACAGCGGCATGCCGTCAAGGTTTCTTGGACCGCGCGGTGCCGGCTGCAGCCGGGATCGATTTCTCCGGGCGGCGCACGGCTGAGGACGATCTGGCCTTGGCGATGGCCTCTTCCACCTGCCGACCGACCGAGCTCGGCCTGCGCATCAATGAAGCCGAATTGGCCGGCCGGCGCGTGGCCATCGGGTGAGCGGCTGCACTGGCTGCGCTCCACCCCAGTAGAAGAGGCGATCCGGTGAAACGCGTTCTGACCGCCCGGTTTATGCACGAAACCAACACCTTCAGCCGGGTCGCGACCGACATGGCATTGATCCGGCGCCGCGACTTTCATCTCGAAAACGAGATTCCGCAGGCATTTCGTGCCACCCGCTCGGCGCTCGGCGCCACCTTCGAAGCGGCGGAGGAATTTGGCTGGAGCCTGGTTCATCCGGTCTCGGCCAATCCAAACCCGTCGGGGATCGTCGCCGACAACGCGTTCGAGACGATTGCCGGGATGATCCTCGCGGCGGCGGAAGCAAGATGCCCGATCGACGGCGTTCTGCTGCATCTGCATGGCGCGATGGTCAGCGCGAGCCACGAGGATGCCGAGGGCGAGCTGCTGGCGCGGCTGCGGCAGACATTGGGACCGGCGGTGCCGATCGTCGTCACGCTCGACCTGCACGCCAATGTCACGCGGAGAATGGCCGACCATGCCAACGCGCTGATCGCGTTTCGGACCTACCCGCATATCGATATGCACGAGCGCGCCTCACAGGCCGCCCGGCTGCTTGATCGGGCGATGCGCGGCGAGATCCGGCCGCAAACGGTGATCGCCCGCCGACCGATGCTGCACGGTCTCGACTGGGGACGCACGCAGCAAGGGCCGATGGCCGAGCTGATCGCCCGCGGTGAGGCGCTCGAAGCCGCCGGCGAGGTGCTGGCGGTCAGCATCTGTGCCGGGTTCGCGCTCGCCAATATTCACGATGTCGGCCCGTCGGTGACGGTCACGGTTGATGCCGGAGCCAGCCACGACGCTCTGTCCGGGGTGCTCGCCGGCGCTCAGGCGATCGCCGAGGAATTTATGGATCATGCCTGGGCGACGCGGGATTTCACCACCGTGCACATGCTGACGGTCGCCGAGGCGGTCACCCGCGCCCGCACCGGCAAGCCCGGCGACAGGCCGCTCGTTATCGCCGATTTCACCGACAATCCGGGTGGCGGCGGTTATGGCGACGCGACGGCATTGCTGAAGGGTCTGGTCGAGGGCGGTGTCGAACGCGTCGCGTTTCATGCGATCTGCGACCCGGCGGCGGTAGAGGCCGGCATGTGTGCCGGGATCGGCGCCCGCACCATTCTCAGCCTCGGCGGCAAGACCGACCCGCGAATGGGCGGCGGTCCGTTGTCGCTCGACGGCGAGGTGATCTGTCTGACTAATGGGAAATTTGTCGCCTATGGACCGATGGGCGGCGGGGTGGAGCGCAATTACGGACCGTCGATGGTGTTCCGCGTCGGTGGTGGCGGTGGCATCGACATCATCGTCATCAGCAACAATGGCCAAGCGACCGATCTTGCCCAGTTCACCTCTTTGGGTGTCGATCCGACCCGCTACACGACCCTCGCGGTCAAGTCGATGCAGCATTTCCGCGCCGCCTTCGAGCCGATCGCACGGGAAGTTGTGCTGGTTGACACTGGCGCGTTGTGCCAGGTCAACTACCCGGCCGAGCTGTTTACCAAGGTTCGGCGTCCGATCTGGCCGCTCGATCCGATTGCCGATCCCCCAGCCGGGTAACTTCGGAAATCGCGGAACCGGCGCCGAATTGTCGCGGTTTTCGTAGGGACCGGCTGCGCGCGACCGCTTCTCCGCAAAGCGCGGCAGCGTCGCCCTGTGCCGCGAGGCAGCGACCATGGACGAGCAAAGCCAGCGCGAGCGCATCGCCGATACGGCCGGGACACACGGTCCCCGGTCCGAGTGGAAGCACGTGCTGTGGGGCGTCTTTTACGGGATTTCTGAAGACCGGGTTTTTCTGATCGCAGCCGGCGTCACGTTTTACGCGGTTGTGGCGTTGTTCCCAGGGATCGCGGCGATCGTGTCTATCTATGGGTTGTTCGCCAATCCCGTCAGTATCGCCGGTCATCTCGGCACGTTGTCGGGAGTCGCACCGGGCGGCGGCATCGACGTGATCAAAGAGCAGCTGACCCGGCTGACGCACCAGACCGGCACCGCGCTCAGCTTTGGTTTCGCCGCGAGCCTGGTGATAGCCTTGTGGTTTTCCAATTCCGGCATGACCGGGCTGTTCGAAGCATTGAACGCAGTCTACGAGGAGAAAGAGCAGCGCAGCCTGATCAAATACTATGCGACGACCCTCACCTTCACGTTCGGGGCCATCATTCTGGTGCTGGTCTCGATCGCCATCATCGTGGCGATCCCGATCGTGCTGAAGCTCATCCCCAATGCGGGTGCTGCGGCGATTTTGCTGAATATCGTCAGGTGGCCGCTATTGTTTGTGCTGGTCGCGGGCGCGCTCGCTCTCGTCTATCGTTACGCACCTTGCCGCGCGGCGCCACAATGGCGCCGGATCATCTGGACCAGCCTGCTCGCCGCCGCGGTATGGCTCGCCGTATCAGCCTTGTTCTCCTGGTATGTCGCGAATTTCGGCAGCTACAACAAGACCTATGGCTCGCTCGGCGCGATTGTCGGCTTTATGACCTGGATGTGGTTGTCGACGGTGGTTGTGCTGCTCGGCGCCAAGCTCGACATGGAGACCGCCCGAAGCCGGGACATCACCCGGAGCCGGTCGGATGCGCCGCCGGCGGCCTGAGGCGGTCTCCCGAAGAACCGAGCAGGGGTCTTGCCCCGCGTCGTGGCGATCCGATGAGGCTGCCGGCTCAGCCAGCAGCAGGTGAGCGGCGGATATTGGCGCTCTGCTTGGGCAGGCCGGTTTCCTCGTAGCACACCCGCGCCAAAGTGGCGATTCCCTCGCGGATCGCCTCTTTCGACGGCAATGCGAAGCAGAGCCGCAGATGCGACTTTGTCGCGGCCGGGTTGCACGACCATTCGGGGCCGGGGTTAAAGACGAGGCCCTCCTTGGCGGCGGGTGCGACGAGCCGGGTGACATCGATCCCGTCCGGTAATTTGATCCACAGAAAGATGCCGCCCTGCGGCCGCCACATCTTTTCGATCGTCGTGCCGAACTCGCGTTCGAGCGCGTCCACCATCGTGTCGAGCTTGCCCTTCAGCACACCGCTCAGTTCGCCGACATGCTCGGTGAAATGGTGCGAGAAATATTCCGCTACGACCATCTGCTCGAGGGCGCCGGTGCCGCTGTCCCGTTCCCGCTTCAACCCGACGAGGCGGCTCATCACCGCCCAGTCGGCGACGACATAGCCGAGCCGCAACGCCGGCGACAGGGTCTTCGAAAACGAGCCGATATGAATCACCTGGCTCGAATCGAGCGAGTAGATCGCCGGCGGCGCGTCGGGCTGCCAAGTCAGATCGGCGTAGCACTCGTCTTCGAAGATGGCGACACCATGCTTACGGGCAAGGGCGAGCAGCGCATGGCGGCGTTCGAGCGGCAGGATCGAGCCGGTCGGGTTCTGCACGGTCGGGATCGTGTAGATGAATTTCGGCACGGTTCCCTTGCGCTTCAGATCGTCGAGGAGGCGTCCCAATGCCTCGATGTCGAGCCCGTCATCGTCGAGCGGCGCGCCGACGATGTTGACGCCGAGCCGTTGCAATTTGGTCAGCGCCCCGCCATAGGTGAATTCTTCGAGGATGACCGTGTCGCCGCGGTCGAGCATGACCTGGTTGACGAGATCGAGCCCCTGGCCGGAGCCGGAGGTGATCAGCACGTCGTCGGCCGAGCAGGTGATGCCGCGCGCCTTGACCTTGCCAACGACAAACTCGCGCATGCCTCGGAACCCCTGCGGGCCGTGCGGGTTGTAAAGCGCCAGATCGGCGCCGTCGCGGCGCAACACTGCTTCGGCCGCTGCCGCCAGCGCCGCCGCCGGCACATGTTCGGGATCATTGTGGCCGCCGATGAAATTATACTTCGGAAACCCGGTCCAGCGCGGTGCCGCGGCGGGGAGGTCCTTTGAAAACAGATGGCTGTAGGCGAAACCGGTGGCCATAGTTCGTTGTTCCTTGTCACAAGGCTCCCGCCGGCCGCGGGATACCTTTCCCCCGCACCCTCTTATCGCGCGGGTCCCTCCCTCGCCCCGCTGACGGGCGGAGGGAGGGTTTCTGGAGCGATGGGGTTAGCGCGCTCCCTGGGCGTATTTGCCGGAGACCTGCGGGGTGATGTCGGGATAGGCGCCGGTGGTCTTTTGCGCCGCCGCCTCGTGCATCTGCAGCCGCGTCCGGCGCTCCCATTTGCGGCCGAGCGCATCCTTGACGTTGAAGGCGAGCTTGCCAACGCCCTCGATCTCGAGCTCGATCTTGTCGCCGTCCATAAACGGGTTGAGGCCACGATGGTTGGTGCCGGTGGCGATGATATCACCCGGTTCCAGCGCGTGGATCGAAGAGAGCCACTCGATGCAGCGCGGGATCTTGTGCGCCATGTCGCTGGTGTTGAAGTTCTGCATCAAGGCGCCGTTGTTCGACAGCCGGATCTGCAATTTCTGCGGGTCGGCAATCTCGTCCTTGGTCACGATCCACGGCCCGATCGGCGCGAAAGTGTCGCGCGATTTCATCGCGAAAAAGCCGGGGGCCGGCAGGCCGCGCGCCGAGCCGTCGATAAAGCAGGTATAGCCGAAGATGTAATCCATCGCATCGGCGGCCTTGACGTTGCTCGCCCGCTTCCCGATCACCAGCGCCAACTCGGCCTCGCCCTCGAAAATCGTTCCGGGGGCGTCGGGCAAGACCATCGTGTCGCCCATTCCGCAGATCGCGTTCGCGGTCTTTTGGAAGGCGTTGATCGGCGCCGGCGCGGAGCGGGTGCCGTCCTCCATGTAGTTGACCGCCATGCAGTCGATATTGTCCGGCTTGGGCAGCGGCGCGCGCAGCTTGACCGAGCTCAGCGCAACCCCGTGCCCGCTGGCCGCGGCATCAGCGAGCTTGCCCTTGTATTGATCAAAACGCGCGATCAGCCCGCTCATCAAATCACCCGGCCCGGTATGCAGGACATCCCTGACGGCGGCCGAAACATCGACGACCTGCTCGCCCTTGACCACGCCCAGCTTGTAATCGTCGAAATACACCAGTTTCATTGTGGCCTCCCGTTACTCGACAGGAACAAAGATGCAGTTGCGGATCTTGCCGTCGAGCGCTTTCGACAAGTGACCCTTGCCGGTCGTGTCCTCGACCAGCACGACTTCGCCAGCGGCGATCCGGCGCACCTCGCCATCGCTCGCGGTGATCTGCACGCCGGCATCGAGGTTGATGATGTATTGCCGCCGGGGTGCGGGATGCCAGTCGAGATCATAAGTCGGCGGCACCTCGCGAAAAATGATGCCGGTCGCCGGCAGGCGCTTCGACAACTTCCCGGAGCGGGTCTCCTCGACCCATTCGATTTCGATATCGCGCCAATGCGACTGGCCGTTCGCATCGGCATAGAGATTGTGGACCCGCATCGCGTCCCTCCCTCGAAGCTGGCTGATGGCGCGCATACTAGCGGCGGAGCGGACCCGCACGCCAGCCTCTCGAAGCGGACCCCGCGCGGCGGCACCGCCCGGCTAAAGCGGGATCACCAAGAGCGTGTCGATCTTGTCGCTGTCGAGGATCACGAGGCGTTCGCGAAAACGATAGGGCTCGGCTGCGACCGTGATCTGGTCGAGATAGCGGCCGGCGGCAAAGAGGCTCATCTCGCCGTCGTGCATGATCCGGACCGCGATGAAGTTCGAGCGCACCTCGGCGATCCCGCCCGCGATGTTGCCGATCCTGGTCGGGCCGATGATGTGGCGATAGTGGTGCGGCTCGAAGATGTTGGCGCGGCGCAGCGCCAAGATGCGGTCCTTCAGCATGCCCTTTGAGGCGGCATAGACGATGCCGTGGCGGTAGCCGGCCTCGTGGCTCTGCCGGCTGGTGATCAGATAGCGGCAGTTATCGACAAAGAAATCGGGCCATTCTTCGAGCCGGTCGTCGTCGATGCATTCGGCATAGGCCGCGATCAGCTCATCGACGCCCCGCCGCACCACACTGTCGTCCATCGCCGCCCGCCTACCTCATTCGGGCCGAGCGTTCAATCGCCGACCATCGCGCGGTACTTCTTCCAGAAACCGCGGATCGCCGCTTCGCTCGACCGGAAGGGCTGCGACTGGGCGTCGTAGCCGCCCATCATCACGACACCGCTCGCATCGTCATTGTAGCGCAATGCGCGCTGCACAAAGCCGCCGACGCAGCCATCCTCCATCGAGATAAAGCCGGCCGCACCCACCAGATTGCCCTGGCGCAGGCGGCGCTCGGTCATTGCCTCGTCGTCGCCCTCGAAGCCCAGATGGATCCATTCGAGCTCGGTCTTTTCGAGGCCCTTCGGATGGATCGCCCGCACCGCGATCGAATTCCGGATCTGCTGCAGGATCATGCCGGGAAAGATCGTCAGGATCTGCACCGAAACCTGGTCGCCATATTCGTCGACCGACTCGACCACCGAGGGGTCGGCGAGCCGCATCTCCATGTCGGAGCGCAGCCCCTCGCGCTGATAATCGGCGTCTTCGGCGGTGTAGTCGAGCTTCGCCTGGCTGAAATGATGCCCACCGCTGTCGTCGATATGGATGCCGCCCGGCATGCTGAGCCGGTTGATGCGGAAGGTCGTCAGAAACGCGTGCAGGATGCTGGCGTGATAGGTGTCCTTGGTATTCTCGGCGTAGAGCTTCCAATTGTTCGGCAACACCTGCGTGCTGCGGCCGAGAATGTGGACCGGCCGGTTCAGCACCCGCCTGACGCCGCCGACCACCTGCGGCCCGAGATAGCTTTCGAGATCGGGCGCCTCGCGGCTCAACGTGCCAAAGACGAGGCCCGCGAGTTCGGCCACACGCAGCCGCTGCAGGTCATGGTCGTCCTTCCTGAACTCGGCCGGCATCCCGCCCTGCCTTTTGACACCGCGCTCGAACGCGACGCCGGTCAATTTCCCGGCAAGGTCATAGGTCCAGCCGTGATAGATGCATTTGATCTCCTTGCCGTGCCCGTGCCGCTCGATACACAAGAGATTGCCGCGATGTGCGCAGCGATTGACAAAAGCGTTGATGGCGCCCTCATCGCCGCGGGTCACGACGATTGCGGTCTCGCCGATTGTCGTCGCCACCCAGTCGCCCGGGTTCGGGATTTCTGCCGCCAGGCACAGATAGCTCCACGCCGGCCCCTTGAAGATCCGCTCCTGCTCGAGCCGATACTGCTCGGGGTCGGTGTAGAGCCGGAACGGGATCTCGGAGAGCCCATTCGACGGCCACGAAACCCCCCGCGTCGCCTCGCGGCCGTGCTCGGACATGGTGCGCTCTCCTTCCGGTCAATCGAGCCATGATATAGCAACCCAGCCGGCGCGGGAAATTCGCTTGCGGCGACCGGCCCGATCATTGGCGATCGATCTCGTCCGACAGCGTTGGCCGCGCGCAGGCGCAGGTCTGGCGACAATGTGTGTGATGTCCAGCCCAGATAGAGATGTCAGTGTTTTCCTCAATTTAGAAATGGCAATGGCAGGTGCTGGTCGGGCGGCGGGCGGGCGCGGAGCCCCCGGCGTAGCGCC
>JBOHME010000109.1:0-13049 GCA_050729795.1 Allostellaceae bacterium
GCGCAGGCCGATCCATTCGTCGGCGATCGCCGAATAGCCGGTGCGCACCGGATTGACCGAGACGAATTTCGCGCCGCGTTGGCGCAATCCCGAGAGCCCGATCTTGATCGGGTTCGAATCATGGTCCTCGGCCACTCCGAACATCAAAAACAGCCGGGTGTGCTCCCAATCGGGCTCGCCAAACTCCCAAAAGCTGCCGCCCAGCGTGTACATTCCGGCGGCCGCCATGTTGACCGAGCAGAACCCGCCATGGGCGGCGAAATTAGGGGTGCCGAACTGCGCCGCCCAGTAGCCGGTCAAGGCCTGGCTCTGGTCGCGGCCGGTGAAAAAGGCGAGTTTTTTCGGATCGGTAGTACGGATCGCCGACAGCCATTCGACCGCGGTCGCGATCGCCTCGTCCCACTCGATCTCGCGGAACTCGCCGGCACCGCGCGGACCGACCCGCTTCAGCGGCTTGCGCAATTTCGCCGGGGAGTGCTGCTGCATGATCCCCGAGGCCCCTTTGCCGCAGATCACCCCGCGATTGACCGGATGATCGCGGTTGCCCTCGATATAGCGGATGCCGCCATCCTTCAGATGGACTTTGATCCCGCAGCGGCAGGCGCACATGTAGCAGGTCGTGTACTTGACCTCGTCCGACACCTCGGGCGCGGTATCGACAATCTCGTGCGGCGAGAAGTAGTCGCGCAGGCGTTCGATCAGACCGAGCGTCCCGGTGGAACGCGGCTGGCTCGGTGACCCTGTCTGTGTCGTCCTCACCGCGTTGCCCTCTATGCCCGATCCCGCCTATGCCCGACCCCGCCCGACGGTTCGTCCCGGCAACTGACGATGCCGATCGCAGCCCGTCGTCATGCGGCTCGGATGCTCGTCCGACGCGGCCAGCACAACACGGAAAATCCCCAATTGCAACACCGCCCGGCGCAGATCGGAGCCGGCCGGAACCGCAGGCTCAGGCGCTGCCGTCCCTGCTGCGAGTGTCGGCGAGGGCGCGGTCGCGACCGGTCGTTTGCTGATCGTGCTGTGACAGCATCGCCCGATGCGAGACTGCGGAGTGCCGCTCGACCCGAAACTCCGGCGCGCGAGGCTCGGACGGCATGATCAGGTCGAGCAGCATCGAGTCGCCGGTCAGGGCGTCCGAACCCTGGCCGCCGAGCCACCGTGCCGCGATCGTCCTCCATAGCGAGCGCATCGGCCGTCCCCCTTGGTGATGGCGCGCTCTGATGGACCCCGAAGCGGGCCGCAATATGGCGGGGGCGATCGTGCTATGATCGATTGCGATGGCGCTACTGTTCCGATCCGCGGTCGATTCCGACCGGCACTGGGGCGAGCAGCTGATCGGGCTGATGCCGCAGCTCGACTTCCGGGTCTGGCCGCGGACCGGCGATCTCGCGGCGATCGACTACGCGCTCGTGTGGCGCCCGGAACCGGGGCTGTTGGCAAGCCTGCCGAACCTCAAGCTGATCCTGTCGCTGGGCGCCGGGGTCGATCATATCCTGCGCGACCCGGAGCTGCCGCGCGGAGTGCCGATCATCCGGCTGGTCGATCCTTATCTGACCGATGCGATGAGCGAGTACGTCGTGCTCCAGGTGCTGCGCCTGCACCGCCAGGATCTCGACTACCGCGCGCAGCAGGTGGCCCGCGAATGGCGCGAGCGGACCCAGCTGAATGCCGGCGAACGGCCTGTCGGAATCCTCGGATTTGGCGAGATCGGGCGGGATGCGGCGCGCAAGCTCGCAGGGCTCGGCTTCCCGATATCGGGCTGGAGCCGCCGGGAGCGAAGCATCGCCGGTGCTGCGAGCTTTACCGGGGCGGCGGGCCTGTCACAGCTGTTGCAGCACAGCCAGATCCTCGTCTGCCTGCTGCCGTTGACCGAGGCGACACGGGCGATCCTCAACGCCGGCACCTTCGCACAGCTGCCGCGGGGCGCGGGGCTGGTCAATGCCGGCCGTGGCGAGCATCTCGTCGAGGAGGATCTGCTGGCGGCGCTCGATTCGGGACAGCTTTCCGCCGCTGCGCTCGATGTGTTCCGTGAGGAGCCGCTGCCGCCTGATCATCCGTTCTGGCATCATCCCCGCATTCTCGTCACCCCGCACATTGCGGGTGTGACCAATCCCGTAACCGCGGCGTCGATCGTCTGCGACACGATCCGCCGTTTCGAAGCGGGTCGCCCGCTGCTCAACGAGGTCGATACCGATCGCGGATATTGAGACCTGCGCAGCTCGACCCAGGCGCGGGCGGGCCGGCGGCAAGACTGGGGCGGGCCGGCGCACAACTGCCGGGGCCGACCCGGACCCGTCGGGCAGCGACCGGGGTTGCGGTCGATAGACCCGGGCAGCGGTGCAAAATCGAAGCGCCGCGCACGGGATGCGCCCGATCGTTGCCTCGTGGCCGGCGCTTGTCTTTTGCCGGACGATCGGCAACCGTGCCTATCTCGTTAGCGCGGGAGGCGGAACGTGGCCAAGATCAAAATGGGCGTCGTCGGTTGCGGCGGCCGAATGGGGAGGATGCTGGTCGCCGAGATCGCAGCGACCGAGGGGTGCACCGTCGCCGGCGGCAGTGAGGCGCCGGGGAGCGGCTATGTCAACCAGGATATCGGTGAGCTTGCCCAGATCGGGCGGATCGGCATTACGGTCGGCGAGGCGGTCGACAAGCTGATCCGCGACAGCGACGTGGTCCTCGAATTCACCTCGCCGGGCGCCACCGCCGAACACGCGGTGCTGGCGGCCGGTCTCGGCAAGGCGATGGTCATCGGCACCACCGGATTGTCGCCGCAGCAGGGCGATGCGGTTCGCCGGGCCGCGCGCGACATCCCGATCGTCTGGGCGCCCAATATGAGCCTCGGTGTCAATGTGCTGCTCAGCGTCGTCGAGGAAGCGGCCCGCCGGCTCGGCCCCGATTGGGACATCGAGATCATCGAGATGCACCACCGCGGCAAGATCGATGCTCCCTCGGGGACCGCGCTGGCGCTCGGTCGCGCCGCCGCTTCCGGGCGCGGTGTCACCCTCGAAGACGTCGAGCAACGCGCCCGCGACGGGATCACCGGACCCCGCCGGACCGGCGATATCGGTTTTGCCGCGCTGCGCGGCGGCGATGCCGTCGGCGACCATCACGTGATCTTCGCGGCCAACGGCGAACGTCTCGAATTCATCCATCGCACGACCAATCGTGCGGTGTTTGCCAAGGGTGCGGTGCGGGCGGCGCGCTGGATCGCCGGGCGCCCCCCCGGGCTTTACGGTTTGAAAGAAGTGCTCGGCCTGTGACGCTGCCGGCGTCCGGTCATTCGCCGCGGTCGGACGGTAGCGGCGGAATGAGCGAACGGCGCCAGCGCTGCAGCGCATCGCGGATCGTTGCGGCCAGCTCGCGGCGCGCCGCCATCGGCAGAAACTCGGCGATCGCCACCGAGCGCCCATGCGAGCCGACGAGCAGGCGGTTCGAGATATCGCGGTGCTCTTCGAGGGTGATGCGCAACCAGAACGGCTGGAAGCGCCACACCCGGTGGTCGCCGCGCACCCCGACGCGCTCGACGGTGAATGCGTCGTCGGCGAGCCGCAAGGTCTCGCTGCGGCGCGCGCTGCGATAATTCAAGCGAAATGCCAGATAGACGAGCGCGACGTCGAGACCGCAAAAGCCAAAAACCGGCCAGGCCCCGATCGCGACAAAGCGCAGCCCGATGCCCAAGCTGATCAGCCCGAGGGTCAGCATCAACAAGCGAAATCCGCGCGGCGGCAGGCTGCGATAGGGGATCAGCACGCGCTCGAACCATGGGCACTGGGCCCCCGCCGCACGGCTCGCCGGCATGGTGCCGGGCAGGTCCGCGGCAGGGTCGAGACGGGTGCGCATCACTCCTCCACACTAGAACCGGACGCAATCCGGGTAAAGCGGCGCACCCCGCCGATCGTCGTTTGCTTGCCTGCGCCGGCGCCCCTACACTCCACCGCAATGCGCCCGATGTCGAAACGCGCGGTGCGGGAATTCTACCGGCGGCTCGCCGAGACCCGGCCAATCCCGCAAACCGAGCTCGAATTCCTCAGCCCGTTCACGCTGCTGGTCGCGGTCGTGCTGTCGGCGCAGGCAACCGATACCGGCGTCAACAAGGCGACCCCGGCGCTTTTCGCCGCAGCCGACACGCCGGAACGCATGGCGGCGCTCGACGAGGAGGCGGTGGCCCAGTTGATCCGCACGATCGGGCTCTATCGCACCAAGGCAAAAAACCTGATTGCGCTGAGCCGGATCCTGGTCGAGCGACATGGCGGGGCCGTGCCGCGCGAGCGTGCCGCCCTCGAAGCGCTGCCGGGGGTCGGACGCAAGACCGCGAATGTGGTGCTGAATGTCGCGTTCGGCGAGCCGACGATAGCGGTCGACACGCATATCTTCCGGGTGGCCAACCGCACCGGGCTCGCCGCGGGCAAGACCCCGCTCCAGGTCGAGCTCGCGCTCGAAGCCCGCACCCCCCGCGAATACAAGCCATACGCGCACCATTGGCTCATTCTGCACGGGCGCTATGTATGCAAGGCGCGCAAGCCCGATTGCCCGAGCTGCGTCGTCGCCGATCTTTGCCACTACCCGGCCAAGACCGGACCGGCCGAACTGATCGCGGCGCGCGCGGATGCCGCCTCGCCGAGGGCACCGATACCCGCCCCGCGCGACCGACCCCCGGCTGCGGCGGCGCCCGTGCCGAGGACGGATGGAGACGCCCTTACCCGACCGCGCGAGCGGGCACCGCGTCGCTGACGGCTTCGCCGGCTTCTCCGGCCGGCTGCGCCTGGATGTCGCCGGAGATCTGGCCACCGCACTCGATCTCGATCTGACCATAGCGAATGGTCCCCGAAACCCGCCCGGTCGCCTTGATCAGCAGACGCTTGCGCACCGTCAAATTGCCTTCGAAGCGGCCACGCACCTCGGCGTCCTCGATCGAGGCCGAGCCTTTGAACAACCCGGTCTCGGCAATCTCGACATCGCGGCAATTGTTCAGATTGGCCTCGACGCTGCCTTCGACAAACAGCTTGTCGCAGGAGTTGATCTCGCCCGATAGCGTGATCTCGCGGCCGACGCTGAGCCGGCGCATCTCGGGATGGTTGGTCAGATCGGGCGGGCGGCGCAGCCCCTCGCCCGGGCGCAGCGGATCGGCCGGACGGCCCGGATCGAGGGATCGCGCGAGGTCCGGGGCGCGCGGCGGCATCACCGGCGGTCGCAGCGGGGCAGTGGCCGCCGCCCCGGCCGGCCGCGCCGGTTTTGTCGGAATGCCCAGATCGTCGGACGCTTCTGCCATTTTACGGTCCTCTGTCTCGCTTCGCTTGCGGCTGAACATGGGTTGGACACCCGATCCGAGTTGGTTGCAGGACGGTTCACGCCACTGGCCGCGATCCGCCCGACGGCGGCAGCGCTTCGAAGATTTGCCGGATAAAGACAGTGCCGATCATCTGCGCGACCAAGTCGACCAGCGACAACGCCAGCGATCACCTCCCTGCCAAGCAGGGAGATCCCGGCAAAACCGCTGCCGCGCCCTCCTCGCCGCTGCCGCGTCGAGACGTCTTGGAGCAACCACTTCGAAATACCCCCGCACGCAAAGATATCGATTCGATGCCTCAAAGAGAATGGATTTTATCGGCGCTACGACGCGGCAGAACGGTCATGTCGCAATCGCACAGCACAAACGCCGCCCTTGGGCGCTCGCTCCCGGCAGCGGGGCCGATTATGCGGTTCGGGCGGTCCGGGCGAAGCAGCGACGAACCCGGCCGAGCACCCCGTCGATCCCGCCGGCCGCCGGACAGCTAGCTGATCTTCCAGGTGCCGTCCGGCTGCAGGCAGCTGTTCAAAGTGTAATGCTCTGGGTGGACCGCCATTCTTTTGGTTGCCACCGTGTATTCCACGGTTTCGCAGCGCAAGCCATTCGAGGTATATTCTTTCAGTAGGCGGATGTTCCCGTAATTTCCAGAATTGATATTGCTCCACGATGCTGTGGTGCCGACCGGGTGGCCATGGACCTCCTGACCCACGGTCTGACGGATCAGCGCCAGATCGTGCTTGGTCAGCTCGATATTCGATTCGAACCCGAGACCCAAGAGTTGCGCTGCCGCCGGCGTCGCGGCAAACAGAGCGACGATCAGGAGGATCGCCTTGACCGGTTGCGGCATTCGTCTTCTCCACTGCGAGGCGGGGTATCACTCTGCCGGCAAGGCTGCCGTTACCGCCCGGCCGAGGTCAACAAAAACCCCCTCTGCCCTGCATCCGGCCGCTCCCGGTTGATCGAAGCGGCGCCGGGCAAGCGGCACATCGGAGCAAGCGGCACATGGGAGCAAGCGGCACATGGGAGCAAGCGGCACACCCGGGCAGGCGAGGACGCAAATGAGCGGGTCCGCAGCGCATCACCAACCGGAGCGGCGAGCGGTGCCGCGGCTCGTGATCCGTGCGCCGGTTCTCGTCGCGATCGGCTTTTTGCTGATGAGCTGTGCCGGCTCGTCGCAGACCACCACCGACAACGATCCGGCCGAGCCGGTCAATCGCGCGATCTTCAAGGCGAACCTCGCTACCGACCATGCGGTATTGCGGCCCGTGGCGCAGGCCTATGAGGAGCATGTACCAGCCGCGGTCCGGCAGGGCGTGCGCAATGTCGTGCAGAATTTCGGGGAGCCGGCAACCGCGGTCAACGATTTGCTGCAAGGGCACATCGTCAAGGCCGGCCAATCTGTCGGGCGGCTCGCGGTCAACACGACGATCGGGGCGGCGGGAATGTTCGATGTCGCCAAGAAATGGGGAATGCCTGCGCACGCGACCGATTTCGGCGAGACACTGGCCAAGTGGGGGGTGGGCGCAGGGCCGTTTGTGGAACTGCCGCTGCTGGGTCCGTCGGATTCGCGCGACGCGGTCGGGACCGTTGTCGATCTGGCTTTGAACCCGTTGACCTATGTCGGCGGTGCGCCGGCGACTTACGCCAGCGTCGCCGCGGGCAGCGCCGATGTCGTCGATACCCGGGCCCAGCATCTCAAAGATCTCGACGATCTGGAGCGCAATTCGCTCGACTACTATGCCGCTCTGCGCAGTGCTTATCGCCAGCACCGCGAGGCGCAGATCAAGGCGGCACAGGCACCGCCGCCGCCTCCGCCGGGGCAGGTCGAGATCAGCTTCCCCGACACCGCGCCGCGGTGACGCCGGCGGCATCCGCTTACGCCGGGCGCGCGCTCTCGATCGAGCGTTGCGCCGCACCGGGCTCCTATCCGGCGCGCGACCGCGATGCTTCGAACGGCGCGAACGGCCGCTGTCGTGCCGCGGCGCGCGCCTGACGCACCCGGTCGCGGGTCGCGGCATATTCCTGGAGCTGGGCGCGGTCCGCCGCCCCGACCAAACCTTGCGTCGGTAAGACGCAGGCCGTCGGACAGCGGGTCACCCCCCGCGTTTTGATGAACTCGGCGATCGCCGTCTCGCCGCCGCGCTCGCAGCCGAACCCTTCCGCTCCAGTGCCGATCATCGCATCCCGCCGCTTCTGCCCGGTTCGTCCCGCGAACCGTTTCCTTGCAGAGCGGCTATTTAGTCGCTCGAATCGGCGGGTCCATCTCGCAGGTTACGCGGGTTTTCAGCGGCAACAATCGATGCCTAATCTGCGACGCAGGCCGAGCGCGGATCGCCGGCATCGACCGTAGCGGGCTGCCCGAGACATCGGGCGGGCATCCTCGCGCGAATTTCCGAAATGTTCGCGCCCGGCCCGCCCCGGCTGGCGCGAAGACCGGCGATCAGCTCGGCTTCAGCGCGGCCAGCGACGATGGCTTGCTGCCGATAAACAGCTCGACCGTCTCGTTGTCGGGCAGCGCCTGGCTCGGCGGCACTCGGCTCTGATAGGGGATGCCGAACTTGACCATTGCGTCGAGCAGGATCTTGACGGTGTCCG
This sequence comes from Allostellaceae bacterium, assembly GCA_050729795.1. Taxonomy (GTDB): domain Bacteria; phylum Pseudomonadota; class Alphaproteobacteria; order ATCC43930; family CGMCC-115725; genus AP-15. Next base: position 7,883 of record JBOHME010000109.1, read on the forward strand.
AAGCATTGCCGCTGTCGTTGTATAGGTTGATGCCCATCGCCTCGGTATCGCCAAAGATCGTCGTCGCTTCGGGGCCGCGCGCATCCCAATTCGCCGCCCGCAGCACATCGGCGATCTGGGTCGCGTAGTGATAGGCCTCGATGTCGTCCGGCGCGCACGACACGATCACCTTGTGGCTGCCGAACCCCCGCAAATAGTCGGCGAGCTTCCTCGCGGTATCGGCGCTAAGGCTGCGGCCCCGCGTGCTTTGCTTGAGCTCGGCGATCTGCCGCTCGAGCGACTGGACCTGGGCGGTGAGCCCGGCCGACCGGTCGTGCCGCATGAGCCGGCTGATGCGGTCCGCGGCGGACCAGGATTGCCAGACCGTCACCGCCAGCGTCAACACGCCGAGCGCGGCAAGGCTGCCGAGGCGGCGGCGCCGGTCGGTCTCGGTTCGCACCGGCAGCGCAGCGCTTGCCAGCGCCACTGCGCACAGCACGACGATGAACAATATCGGCAGCCACGCCAACGAGACTGCTGTCACGAGATCGACCTCTCTATGGCGGTCAGGGGGAGAGGAATGCGGCGATTATTCGGCGGCGAGCGCCGCATCGAGCGGCTCGGGCTCTGGCCTGCCGACGCCGATGAACAGAACCATGAAAGCAGCGATCCAAAGCAGCAGTCCGGCGAAGATGAAGGCTTCGAGATAGGTGCCAAAGACGCCGCGCAGCACGCCACCGAGATACGCCGCCGAGGCGCCGCCGATCTGATGGATCACCGTGATCCAGGCGACCATGATCCCGGTCTTCTCGGCACCGACCATGCGACTGAGCAGGCGCACCGTCGGCGGCACGCTGGCGATCCAGTCGAGCCCGTAGAACACGGCAAACAGCGGCAGACCGTAGAACGACAGGCCGAACGCGAAGGGCAGATACATCAGCGCCAGTCCGCGCAAGCCGTAATACCAGGCGAGCAGCAGCCGATTGTCGCAGCGGTCGCTGAGCCAGCCCGATGCGGTGCCGCCGACAAAGCTGAAAACCCCGGTGACGGCGAGCAGACCGGCACCAGCGACCTCGCTCAGCCCGTGATCGACGCAGGCCGGGATCAGGTGGGTCCCGATCAGCCCGTTAGTCGTGGCACCGCACACAAAATAGCCGCCGGCGAGCAGCCAGAAATCGCGCTTGCCGACCCCGGAGCTCAATGCGACAAAGGCAACACTGAGCGGGTTGCGCTGCGGCGGCTCGACGGTGACCGGCTCCGCCTCCGCACCGTAGGCGGTGAGGCCCAGGTCGCGCGGCCGGTCGCGCATCAACAGCACGACCAGCGGCACAAACAACGCCACCGTTACGGCCAGGACCAGCACCATGATCCGCCAGCCGAAATCGGTCGCGAGCGCCGCGAGATTGGGCAGGAAGATCAGCTGTCCGGCCGCATTGGCCGCAGTCAGCACCCCGATCACCAGACCTAGCCGGCGGTGAAACCAGCGGGCGGCGATATAGGCTGCCAGAAACGCGCCGATCACCCCGGTGGCGGAACCGACGACGACGCCCCACAGCAGCACCAGCTGCCAGGCCGTGCGCATCAGCGGCGAGGCGGCGACAGCCGCGGCAGTCAGCACCAGCGCCAGGCTCATCAGGCGCCGTGGCCCAAACCGGTCCATCAAGGCTGCGGCAAACGGCCCGACAAGACCGTACAGCAACAGGTTGATGCCGATCGCAAACGAGATCGTCGCCGGCGACCAGCCGAATTCGTGCTCGAGCGGGACGATCAGCACGCCCGGCGTCGCGCGCACTCCGGCGGTCAGCGTGCCCACGACAAAGGTGACGCCGACGACGACCCACGCGTAATGCAGTTTTTTCGAAGCGCGCATCGCGGTTTCTCACATCGGCCCTGGCACGGCTACTCGCCGTCGAGCGGCTCAGTGTCTTTGATCTCGATGCCAAACCCGGCGAGCCCGACATAGGTGCGCGAACGGGTCGCCAACAGGTGGATCGAGGAGATGCCCAGGTCGCGCAGGATTTGCGCACCGAGCCCGACCTCGCGCCACTGCACGTTGCGTTCGCGTTCCGATTCGGTCCCCTCCTCGCCGACCGTCGCGGCCGGAACCCCCGAGGCACCGTCGCGCAGATAGACCAGCACGCCGCGCCCTGCCGCCTTGAACCGCGCGAGGGCGGCGTGCACCGGCTTCGCCCCACCAAACACGTCGTCGAGCACGTTGGCGCGGTGCAGCCGGGTCGGCACCTCGCGGCCGGCGCCGATGTCGCCATGGACGAAGGCGTAATGATGCACCTTGTCAAACGGGGTCACATAGGCGTAGCCGGCGAGCTCGCCGATTTCGCTGGCGACTTTGAATTCGGCAACGCGCGTCACCAGTTTTTCCCGCGCCTGGCGATAGGCGATCAGATCGGCGACCGAGATCTGCCGCAGCGCATGCTCACGGGCAAAGGTAACGACCTGCGGCCCGCGCATGACCGTGCCGTCGTCATTGACCAGCTCGCAGATCGCCGCGACCGGTTCGAGCCCGGCGAGCCGACACAGATCGATCGCCGCCTCGGTATGGCCCGAGCGCATCAAGACGCCACCATCCTTGGCGATCAGCGGAAAAATATGCCCGGGACGGACGAAATCGGCGCGCCCGGCATTGCCGTTCGCCAGCGCGCGAACCGTCAGCGTGCGCTCCTCGGCCGAGATCCCGGTCGTCGTCCCGTGCCGGTAATCCACCGACACGGTAAAGGCCGTGCCGTGGATCGCGTCGTTGTCGGCGACCATCGGCGCCAGATGCAGCCGCCGCGCGATCTCGCCGGTCAGCGGGGCGGTGACGATGCCGCAGGTATTGCGGATGATGAACGCCATCTTCTCGGGCGTCGCATGGACCGCCGCCAGGATCAGGTCGCCCTCGTTCTCGCGGTCGTTGTCGTCAGTGACAACGACGATTTCTCCGCGTGCGACAGCGTCGATTACCGCCGGGACTTCCGCGTGCGACATGATCTTGGTCTCCTGGCGATCCGCCCCGCTAGGCGACGCCGTTGGCGGCAAGGAATCGCGGATTGGCCAGGCGCAGTCTGGCGATGGTCATCCGCCACAGGATAGCGCGGGCCAGCGTCTCGCGCTCCGGCGAATTCGCGAAGGCGCCGTTGCGCAGCCCGCAGGCAAAGCGGCGAAGCTCGGCGCGCGTCTCTTTGTCGTCGCCCTCGCGCGTCTCTTTGTCGTCGGCGTCGCGCGCGGCATCTTCCGATACGAGCAATCGGCGGAGATCGCAAAGGGTCGAGCCGGTCGATCCCAGCGCCTGCGTCTCGCGTTCCGCGATCGCCATGCAGTTGGCGATGCGCCGCGCATCGAGGCGGCGTTCTTCGGGCAACAGCGGCAGCAGCTCGTGCAGCAGCACCTCGCGGGCGAGCGCCAGCAATTCCGGACCGCGCGGCAGATCAGCCATTGCCGGGAGCTCCGCCCGGATCGAGCAGCATCAGGATCTCCAGCTCGCATTCGCTGGCGCGACGCCCGGTCAGTGCAAGATCGAGGCTGCGCTCGCCGCCGGCAATGTGCCGCTCGCTCTGCTGCAGCGCAATGACCGCCCAGCGCACGCTGGCCAGCACCTCCCAGAAGCGGACGCGGACCGGGTCGATCGCCACCCGGCTCGCGCGCTCGTAGCCGCGGTAGAAGGGGCGGCGATCGGCGATGCCACCGGCTTCGCGGTCGAGCCGGGCAAAGCGCCAGCCCTTTGAGCAGAACCAGCCGATATCCTCGTGCCGGTCGCCCCAGCCGGCAAATTCCCAGTCGAGGATGCCGGTTAGCGTCGCGCCGTCGAGCATGTAATTGCCGGTGCGGAAATCGTGGTGGCACAAGACCGGGGGCGCTGGTGCCGGAAGATGGGTCTCGAGCCACCGCATGCCCCATTCGAGCACCGGCCGCGGCGCCGGATGGCGATCGAGCCAGCCCCGGAAACCGGCGATTTGCCGCATCGCGCGGCAATCTTCGGGTGGCGCCAGAAAGCCGAGATCGTGCCGTGGCGGCCGGATCTGATGGATCTGGGCAAGCTCCTGCCCGAGCCGCTCGGCGAGCATCGGCAATATCGGGTCGAGCGCAGGGTCGCGGGTGATGCGGTGCGCAGCGGCGGTCCCTGCAGCCCGTCGCATGACGAGGAACGGTTTGCCAAAGACCGCCGGGTCGGCGCAGGCAAAGAGCGGTTCCGGCACCGTCACACCCGCCGCAAACGCCGCCTTTAGCACCGCGAATTCCTGCAGCCGGTCAAGGCTCGACGGCACCCCGGTTGTGGCTGCGGCGCGCAGCACCAGATGCTGCGTCCCATCGAGCCGTCCCGCGGTAAAATGCGCGTCGAGCCCCCAATTCTCCTGGATCGAGCCGCCGCTCAGCGGGAAAAGCCCGACGATCTCGCAGCTCTCGGCGCCGCTCGCCGCGGCGAGAAACCGCGCCAGGGCCGGCCGGCGGGCGGGGCCGGCAGCGGCGGGCGGCGGATCAGATCGCAGCGACCGCGTGCCCGCCATCGACCGCGATCACCGCGCCGGTGATGTAGGCGCCCGCCGGCGACGCCAACAGCAGCATCGCGCCGTCGAGATCGTCCGGCTGTGCCGCCCGGCGCAGCGGGATGCGGCCAGCGAGTTTTTTGCCGGCATCGCTCTTCAGAAAGTCGCGATTGAAATCGGTCTCGACATAACCTGGCGCCAACGCATTGACGAGGATCCCGTGCCGCGCCAGCTCCATCGCCAGCACATGGGTCAGATGAATGAGCCCGGCCTTCGCCGCGCAATAGCTCGGCACCCGCGAGATCGTGCGCGAGCCCAGCACCGAGGCGATGTTGACGATGCGTCCCGGCCGGCCGCGCTCCACCAGATGGCGGGCGAATTCGCGGGCCATCAGCCAGGCGCCCTTCAGGTTGGTGTCGAGCACGTAATCCCACTCTGCTTCGGTGTGGTCGAGCACCGGCTTGGAGACGACGACCCCGGCGTTGTTGACGAGCAGGGTGAGCGGCCCTAGCCCGGCTTCGGCCGCGGCGACCGCAGTGGCGACACTGTCCGGCTGGGTCACGTCGAGCGCGAGCGGCAGGCACGCCCCGCCTTCGGCCGTGATCTCGCGCGCCGCCTCGCCGAGCCGGTCGGTGCGCCGCGCGGCCAGCGCCACCTTGGCCCCGGCGGCGGCCAGCAGCAATGCCAAATGCCGCCCGATCCCGCTC
>JBOHME010000110.1:0-12816 GCA_050729795.1 Allostellaceae bacterium
ACCGGCTCGAAGACAACCTCAACCCGGTCGGCCGCATTTATTATGCCGCCTCGACGATGGTGTGCGTGCCGACCTCGCTGGCGCAGGAGGTCGGGCTGGCGCTCGGCGCTCAGGCCGGTGAAGCCAAGCTGCGCGAGATCATCACTGCCGGCGGGTTCGGCACCGTACGCCGCGCCACCGAGACGCCGTTCAACATGATCCTCGAGGCACGGCCCTGACCGGCGACCCCGAACCGTGATCAAACCCTGGCGGGCGAGCCGCCAACCAGACGCGGCCAGTCGATCGCGGCGCCGAGCTCGAGCTGGGCGCCGGCTTCGGGCATCGGGTATTTGAGCCCGCTCGCGCAATTGAACAGCACCACCCGCTCGTCCGCGCCCACCCGGCCATCGGCCAGGGCTTGTTGATAGGCGGCAAAGGTCGCCGCCCCCTCCGGGCACAGCAGCAACCCTTCGGTGCGGGCCACGTCGCGCCAGGCGGCAGCGATCGCTTGATCCTCGACGGCGATTGCAAACCCGCCGCTGTCGCGCACTGCACGCAGGATCAGAAAATCGCCGATCCCCTGAGGCACGCGGATGCCGGCGGCGAAGGTATGCGCGTTCTCCCAGCGCGTCGCGTGCTCGACGCCGTCCTGCCATGCCTTGACCATCGGCGCGCAGCCCGCCGCCTGCACCACCACCATGCGCGGCCGCTTTGGCCCGATCCAGCCGATCTTTTCCAGCTCGTCAAAGGCTTTCCACATGCCGATGATGCCGGTGCCGCCGCCGGTCGGATAAAAGATCACATCCGGCACCTGCCAGCCGAGCTGCTCGACGAGCTCGAGGCCCATCGTCTTCTTGCCTTCGATGCGGTAGGGCTCACGCAGGGTCGAGCAATTGAACCAGCCGACCGCCTTCTCACCTTCGGCGACGAGCCGGCCGCAATCGTCGATCAACCCGTTCACCAGAAACACCTCGGCCCCCTGCATCGCGATCTCGCGCACATTGACCGAGGGCGTGTCGTCCGGACAGAACACATAGGATCTGATCCCGGCGCGGGTGCAATAGGCGGCCATCGCCGCCCCGGCATTGCCGTTGGTCGGCATGGCCATCGTCGTGACGCCAAGCTCCTTGGCCATCGACACCGCGAGCGCCAGGCCGCGCGCCTTGAACGAGCCGGTCGGCAGCCGCCCCTCGTCCTTGACCAGGATCTCGCCCTTGCCGCCGCGCCTTGTAGCAATGCTCGACAATGCCACCAGCGGTGTGATCACCTCGCCAAGCGCGAGCACATTTGCTGCGTGTCGTACCGGCAGCAGCTCGCGATAGCGCCACAGGCTCTGGGGCCGGCGGACAAGCGCGGCGCGATCGAGCGCGGCGCGTACTCCGTCGAGATCGTAGCGCACCAGCAGCGGCCGACCGTCGCGCGAAACGGTCTGCAGCTGGTCGGCGGGGTAACGCTCGCCGGTCAGGCTGCATTCGAGATGGCTGACAAAACTCGGCAGGCCTTCGCCGGTCCACCGGTAATCGAGCATGTGGCGCCTCTCCGGAACAGCTGGCGGCAGCCGGTCCGCGCCGGTTGCCGCTCGGCCGCCATCGGCACGGCGCTTCTCTACCCGGCGCACGGCTTCGCCGCGGCGGCATCCTAGGCCGGGAGGCGGCGACTGTCATCAGCACCAGGTTGGGACCAGGGCTGGCGAGCGGTATTGCCGGGTCCACTTTAGAATTGTTACGCTCTAGGAAAGCTGGCCAGGAGGCGCCGATGTCGGCACCACTCTACATTTCGCTCGACGAGGCCCTCGAGTTGATCGCTCCCTATGGCATGAGCTTGAAGAACGGCAACAGTAATCACGCGCCGATGGTGGCCGAGGCGCTGTGCGCGATGGGCCGGCCAGAGGCGGTGTTGCCGTGGATCGAGCGCTACCAAGAGCGGATGGCGCCGCGACCGCCGGCTGCGGAGCGGATCGCCGATGATAGCTGGCACGAGGCGCTCGGGCGGCGCGAACGGTTCGGCGACTGGAGCGCCTATTTTTCCGAAGAGCTGCAACAAGCAGCCTGGCGCGAAATTCTCGACCGCTGGGTCGGCCGGCTCGCGGCCGGGTTTTGTGCCGCGGCGACGCACGGCCCGATCCGGGTCGGGCATGCGGTGCGAGCGCTTGCCGAATGCGAAACGCCGGCGCGGCGGCGCGAGCTCGCCGATGCGTTGGCCGGATGGGCCACAGCCTGGCAGACTTTGCCCGGCGCCCGCACGAACAGCGAGACCGCGCTGCCGCGCGATGCGATCGCGCGAATTCCGCTGGTGCCGCCCAATCACCGGAAGCGCGGCAACATCGTTTCGGCACTGGGTGCGCTCGAAGCGTTCCCCGCTTTTGCCGCCGCGATCGGGCTGATCGATATCGGCGGCCTGATTGCGCCGCTCGTCGCCGGGCTGACCGAGACCTTCGCCCGGGTTTATCTCGCCAACGCCCATGATGTGCCGACGACGATCGCGTTCATCCACGGGGTGACGAGTGAGGCGGCTGTCGGCAACATCGTGCCCCATATCGGCGAGGCGACCGCCCGCATCGCGTTGCGCTATGCATGGCAGGCCGGTTGCGGGCTCTATGCCTGCTTTGGCAGGACCCCTGCTGCGGCCGACGAGGTCGATACGCCCGATATCAGCGAGGCCGACCTCGTAGCGCGCGCGCTCGCCAATGGCGACGAGCACCTGATCAAGTTTACCGAGGCTTGTCTCACGCGGCACCGGCTTCTGCCGTCGCCGGCCTATCCGGCCGCCGCATTGCACGCGGGTGCTATCATCGACCGGATCGGCAGATAAGCTGCCGCGGCGAGCCATATGAGCACGAGGCAACGGACGGTCCCACCCGTTGGCACCACCAGGCTGTCGATCTGGCCGGTCGATCTGGTGGTCCCATTCACAAAACGCTCGGAAACCAAGCGTCTCAAGCGGACCACTAAAGCTCGCGCGAAACATCACGTCGAGGTGATTCCACTCGAACGCGAACGGGACTAGCCTGTGTCAGTGGACGATCTGCAGCCGGCGCTCGACGGCAGGCCGGCGCAGGCGGCACCGCTGATCACGCGCGGGCGCAGACCCGCCGTCAACAAGGGGGAGGATTGTCATGTCTCGGCGCAAATTTCTCGGCTCGATGCTCGCCGCGGGTTGTGTCGCCTTATGGGGCGGGGTCGCCCACGCGGATGAATATTCGGCTCGCCTGTCCGGGTTCAACGTCACCGGCGGGCTCGGTGCGGGCGAAACCGGCGCAATCCTGACCAATGCAACCGGCCGGCTGCAGCTCGATCTCGACAGGACATCGCAGACGGCGACCTACACGCTGAGCTTCTCGGGGACGACTTCGGCGGTGACCATGGCGCACATCCATTTGGGCAAGGTGCACGTCGCCGGCGGGATCATGGTCTGGCTGTGCCAGACGACGGCAAAGCAGAGCCCGGTCGCGAGCACCCCCTACTGCCCGGCGACGGGCGGATCGGTCAGCGGCACGATTACCGCTGCGAGCATCGTCGCGATCCCGGGGCAGAATGTGACCGCCGGGAATTTTGGCGAGCTGGTGGCGGCGTTGGCCACGAAAACCGCTTACGTCAACGTGCACACGGTGAATTTTCCGGCTGGCGAGATCCGGGGCCAGATCAAGGGGAAGGAGCACCGCGACCGCTGATCGGCCGGCACCGGGCCGACACGTGCTCTGATCGGCGGCGCGATCGCGATTCCCGTGCGATGCCGGCCGACGATGCCGCGCCCGATGCGTCGCGGTGAGCATGCAGCGATACGATGCAGCGATACGATGCAGCGATACGATGCAGCGATACGATGCAGCGATACGATATTGCACCCGGCAGCGGCATCGCTTCGGTTTGACGGCCCGGGCACGGCCTCCTAGCCGCGCGCGGCGATCCGGACGTGCTCGCGCCGGAACCCGAGACCGATCAACCGCGCGGGCAGCCGCTGCAGCCTCGGGCAATGCCCGAGCAGGCGCAACAAGAACGGCGGCGACGGTTTTGCGGTGCCGCGCAGCACACTGCCGATCACCCGGTTCTGCACCATCACCTGGACCCGCTGCATCGCCCGGGTCGGGAACTCGCGCCGGCGCTGAACCGCGCGCAGATTGTCCTCCGAAACGGAGCCCCGCAGCAGCGCCGGCGCCAGGATGTTGGCAGTGGCGACCGCGTCCTGGATCGCCAGGTTGATGCCGACGCCACCGATCGGCGACATCGCGTGCGCGGCGTCACCGATGCAGATCAGTCCAGGCCGATGCCAGACCCGCAGGCGATCGACGGCAACGCTCAGCAGGCTGACATCCGACCAGTCGGCGAGCTCGGCGACGCGCGCGCCGAGCCACGGGGCCAGCCGGGCGATTTCGTCACGAAAGGCCGGTAGTCCGCGCTGCCGAATGTCCTCGAACCCGCCCTTGGCAATGACAAAGGCGCACTGCCAGTAGTCTTCCCGGTTCAGCATGACCAGGATGCGGCCGGCATCGACGCGGCCCAGGGTCTGCCCCGGATCGTCGGCACGCCGCGACAACCGCATCCACAGCACATCCATCGGCGCGCCGATGCCGTCGATGACAAAACCGGCCTTGTCGCGCACGATCGAATGTCGGCCGTCGGCGCCGATGACGAGATCGGCACGGACCACCAGCGCGCCCTCCGGGGTTTGGGCCCTGACGCCGGCGATCTGCCCATCCTCTTCGATCAGCCCGGTCACCTCGGCGCGTGTCTTGAGCTGAAACGTCGGATAGCGGCGGGCCTCCCCAGCGATGAAATCGAGAAAATCCCATTGCGGCATGAAGGCGAGGAAGCGGCAATGCGTCGGCAAGTGGGTGAAATCGGCGACATCGAGCAAATCGTCACCGATCTGGGCGCCGATGATGCGGGCTTCCTGGTGCGGCCGGCGCAAAAACTCGTCGAGCAGGCCGAGCTCGTGCATGATTTCGAGGGTCGAAGGGTGGATCGTATCGCCGCGAAAATCGCGCAGAAAGTCGGCGTGCTTTTCGAGCACCATCACCGGTACCCCAGCGCGCGCGAGCAGCAGAGCGAGCATCATGCCGGCTGGGCCGCCGCCGGCGACGCAGCAGCGGACTGACAGCTCGCTATCGCTCATTCCGTTTCTCCGACGCAATATCCGATTATCCCGGCGTTTCCGCTAGAGCGGCGACGACACCCAAGGATGGACCAGGTGGCGCAACGATTTCGCCCGCTCGATCCGCGCCGCCTCCCGCGCCGCGACATAGTCGCGGTAGGCCGCACGATCATGTTCGGCGACCGTGGCCTGGGTCGGGACCGCGCACACGGTCGGACAACGGGTGATGCTTTTGGTGCGCAGAAACATGGCGACAGCGGCCTCGTAATCGCTAGCGGCCTCGTAATCGCTAGCGGCCTCGTAATCGGTCTGGGGCATGACCGATGCTCCGGTTGGTTGGGGGGGGCGTCCCTGATAATCCCGGACTGGTTAACGACAGTTTATCAGAAGGTCCGAAAAAAACCGGCGACCTCCGGGCGGCAGCCCAGCCGCGGCGTTATGGCTTTTTCCGGCAAATCCATCGATATTGTCAGCGAAGGGCAATGATCAGATCAGGATCCGGGACTTGGCCCAGCCGGACTACACGGTGCGATTCTGGGGTGTGCGCGGCAGCATCGCCTGCCCCGGCCCCGATACCGTGCGCTACGGCGGGAACACGTCATGCGTCGAGATCCGCTGCGGCGACCGGCTGATGGTATTTGATGGCGGCACCGGGCTGCGCTTGCTCGGCAACGAGCTGGTCGGGGCCGGACAGCCGGCCGAGCTCGACCTGTTCTACAGCCATAGCCATTTCGACCATATCTGCGGGCTGCCGTTTTTTGCTCCTTGCTACGACCAGCGCAGCCGGATCCGCATCTGGGCCGGGCATCTCGACGGCATCGGCATCGAAACCGTGCTGAACAGCATGATGGTGGCACCGCTGTTTCCGATCCCGTTGGGCATCTTCACCGCCAGGATCGAATTCGTCGATTTCATCGCCGGCAAGCGGCTCGCCCCGCATCGCGGCATCCGGATCGCCACGGCACCGCTCAATCATCCGAACGGCGCCACCGGCTATCGGATCGAATATGGCGGCCGAGCGGTTGCTTACATCACCGATACAGAGCATCGCGCGACCGGGCTCGACCACAGCGTGCTGGAGCTGGCCGAACGGGCCGACCTGATGATCTATGACGCCACCTATACCGACGCCGAATACCCGAGCCACAAGAGCTGGGGACATTCGACTTGGCAGGAGGGTGTGCGCCTGGCCGACGCCGCCCACGCAAAAACGCTGGTCATCTTTCATCACGATCCGGCGCATGACGACGCCTTTATGGACCGGGTCGCGGCCGAGGCGGCGAATGCACGGCCGGGAACAATTGTCGCCCAGGAGGGTCTCGTCCTGCGACCCTGAATGAGTAGCGCGAGCGGGCGGCCCGTCGGCCGCAGGGTGCGCCCTTCGTGCGATCGGCCCCGCGATTCTCAGTGATACGGGTCGGCGGCGTCGCGCAGCCCGTCACCAAAGAAGTTGAAGGCGAGCACGGCGACGATGACCGCGACCACCGGCAATATCAACCAGGGGTAGAGGGCCACGACATTCATATTCTGCGCGTCGCTCAGCAGCACGCCCCAGCTGGTCATCGGCGGCCGCACGCCAAGACCGAGGAACGACAGCGCGGTCTCGCCGAGGATCATGCCGGGGATCATCAGCGTCGCCGACGCGATCAGGTGGCTGGTAAAGCTCGGCAGCAGGTGGCGCCCGATGACCCGTGCCGGGCGGGCCCCCATCAACACCGCGGCGGTGCAGAAATCCTCTTCACGCAGCGCCAAGAGCTTCGAGCGCACGGCACGGGCGAGATGCGTCCAATCGATCACCCCGAGGATCAAGGTAATTCCGAAATAGACGAAGATCGGGCTCCAACTGACCGGCAGGATCGCCGAAAGGGCCATCCAGAGCGGCAAATGCGGGAAGGATTGGATCACCTCCATGCCGCGCTGGATCAGGATGTCGGTCCAGCCGCCGTAATAGCCGGCGATGCCGCCGATGACGATCCCGAGGGTCAGGCTGACCGCGACTCCCAAGAGCCCGACGGTCAGAGAGATGCGCGCGCCGTAGATCATGCGCGACATCAGATCGCGACCGAGCCGGTCGGTCCCCAACAGAAACAGCTGGCCGCCGCGGGCCGGGCAGACGAGATGCAGGTTTCCCGGAAACAGGCTCCAGAACCGGTAGGGGTCGCCATGGCAGAACCACCGCAGCACCTGCCGCTTGTTCGGATCGGGCGTGTAGATACGCTGCAGCCGGCGCATATCGAGCCGGTAGTCATAACCGTAGACAAACGGCGCGGCGAGATGGCCCTTATAAAAGATATGCACCGGCTGCGGCGGGGCGTAGATGAAGTCGGTGTTGCGCGTATCGATCCCGTAAGGGGCGAGGAACTCGCATATTGTAATGCCGACATACATCGCCACCAGGAGTGCCCCGGCGACCACGGCGACGCGATGGCGGCGCAGCTTCCACCACATCATCCGCCATTGCGAGGCGACGTAGAAGCGCTCCTGCGACGCCGTCATCCGCTCGACGGCGTAGGGGTCGTAAGGGGCCCTCGACACGAAATGCGGCAGTGGTGCTGCCGCGGCGCGCCGGTCGGGAGGATCCGGCGGTGCGCCGGGGATCAGTGTCAGGTCGCTCATTGCCGCCGCCCCGCCTGCAGGCGGATTCGCGGGTCGAGCAACGCCAGCGCCATGTCTGAAACGAACACGCCTATCACGGTCAGACACGACACAAACATCAGGAACGAGCCGGCGAGGTACATGTCCTGGCTGCGCAGCGAGTCGAGCAGCATCGGTCCGGTCGTCGGCAGGGACAGCACAATCGAGACGATCGCCGCTCCCGAGATCACCTGCGGCAGCAGCGAACCGATATCGGAAATGAACGGGTTCAAGGCCATGCGCAGCGGATACTTGAACAGCACCTTGAGCGGATGGAGGCCCTTTGCGCGGGCGGTCACGACATATTGCTTTTGCAATTCGTCGAGCAGATTGGCGCGCAGGCGCCGGATCATCGCCGCGGTTCCCGCCGAGCCGATGACGATGACCGGGATCCACATATGAGCGAGCAGCGAGGCGAGCTTGGCCCAGCTCCACGGCTGATCGACATATCTGGGGTCCATCAATCCGCCGATGGAAACCCCCAGATAGACATTGGCCAGATAGAGCAGCACGAGCGCCAGCAAAAAGCTCGGCGTCGCGAGGCCGAGGAACCCAAGCAGGGTCAAGAGGTGATCGCTCAGGCTGTATTGGTGCGTCGCCGAATAGATGCCGATCGGAAATGCCACCAGATAGGTAAAGATGATCGTCGTGATCGACACGATCGCCGTCAGCAGCATGCGGTCGCCAACCACCTTGTTGACCGGCAAGTCATAGGAAAAAGAATAGCCCATGTCGCCGTGCAGCAATCCACCGACCCAATACAGATATTGCTGCCATTTCGGACGATTGAAGCCGTATTCGTCTTCGAGAAACTTGACCTTGGCAAGATCGGTGGTTTCGCCAGAGCTTTGCAGCTCGGCAACGTAGGTGGTGAAGTAATTGCCCGGCGGCAGATTGATGATCGTGAAGATGACGATGCTGATCGCGATCAATGTCGGCACCATGATCAGGAGCCGGTGGATGATGTAGCTCAGCATCGCGGCGATCCTCTCCTCACCGGCCGGCAATTCGTGTCGCTGCGTCCCGCTTTGGGTGTCGTCCGCAGCACCCGGAGCCCGGATGCCCCGATCCGGATCACGGCGCCACCTGCGCCGGCACCGCCGCTGCGGGCCCGGCCGGCGGTGCTGCCGAAGCCGATTTTGCCGCTGGCGGCGGCGGACCGAACCAGAAGTGGTCTGGCTTATACATCCCGAAAAAGGCGCCAGGGTCCCAGTTGTAAATCCCCTTTTCGGGGACGTTGCGGAGATTGTCGCTGACCACGACCGGCTGCAGCACGCCGGCGACGGTCCCGATCGAGAAGACCTGCTGCGCCCAGATCTGCAGCATCTGGCCCCAGATCTGCGCGTGCTGCGCCGGCGACGCGGTGCCGAGCCAGGTGTTGTACAGGTTCCGCAGCTGGACTGCCGCCGGCAGGTCAGGCGGTGTGCCGGCCATCCCCTTGGTCTCGTAATACTGCCCCCATTTCGGCCATTCGAGCTGCTGCTGGCTCGTCGGCGCAAACTCCCACGGCGAGGAGGCGGCGCTGGGCAGGCCGTCATCGACACCCTTGTCGATCGACATCAACGTCTTGCCGGCAAACACCCGGCGCCGGAACAGGGTCAGCTGCAACGGCTTGGCGAACAGGCTGATGCCGATATGGCGCCACGAATCGCGGATCAGCTCGAGCACGTCCGACATTTCGGGCCACTCGCCCGAATCCTCGACGACGATCTCCATCGGCCGACCATCGGGCAACAGGCGCACGCCATCGCCGTTGCGCTTGGCGAGCCCGATCTGATCGAGCAGGCGGTTGGCCCCGGCGAGGTCGTAGCCCGCCCAGGCGGTGCGATAAGCGCTGCGGTAAAGCGGGCTCTGCGGCAGAACCGTGTTCTGTCCCTCGATCGCCAATCCAAAATAGAGCACCTCGTTGAGCTCATGACGGTTGACCGCGAGCGACAGGGCGCGGCGAAACCGCACATCGCGCAGCAGCGTGCGCCATACCGGGTCGTCGACATTGAGATTGGGATAGAGCGCGAACTCGCTGCCGGGCCCGGTGCGCCACAAATGCACCCGGAAATGGCTGCGCTCCTCGCTGCGCCGCAAGAACGTATAGTCATCGAAACTCAGATAGCGGGCTTGCAGATTGCTCTCTCCGGCCGCGGTCTTGGCGGGAATGATGCGACTGTCGGCCAACGAGAGGATGACCCGGTCGATATAGGGCAGCTGATGCCCGGCGCTGTCGACTCGGTAATAATAGGGGTTTCGCTCAAACACCAGCCGCTGGGTCGGCGGCGCGGTTTTCAGGACCCACGGTTCGAGGGTCGGCAGATCGGGATTGTCGTCCCGGTACATCGAATTCATCCGATTGTGCAGAGCCGCCCAGCTATGCACTCGCAATTTCTTGACGAGGGCGGCGAGCTTGGCTTTATTGGCATACTTCTTGTTGAACTGTTTCAGATAATGGGACGGGCAGTAGATGAACAGCGGATCGGCGTTGGCCAGCGCCGGGATGAACAGCGGGTTCGGCTGCGGCCAGCTGTAGCGCACCGTCGTGTCGTCGAGCACCTCAAAGCGCGGCGGCTGACCGTCCGGCAGCAGCGCCATCGGCAGACCCGAGGGTGACAGCTTTGGGTTCTCGGCCACATCTTCGAACCAGTAGCGGAAATCCTCGGCGGTAAAGGGCTGCCCGTCGGACCATTTCATTCCCTGGCGCAAATGCAGCGTAAAGACCTTTCCGTCGGTGACATCGATCGATTGCAGAATGTCCGGTTTGATCTGCAGCGACGGGGTGTAGCCGACCAGTCGGGCATAGCCGTAGACGGTCATCATCCGGGTATCTTTGGGGTGCGCCATCAGCATGCGCAGCGTGCCGCCCGGTTTCCCGTTGCTGTCAACCACGACCGGGTCGGCGGGCACGCGGTCTTCGACCTTTGGCAGCGCCCCGCTCGCCACCGCCGCAGCGAAATACGGCGTTTCCTGCAGAGCGGGCTGCTCGGCCCGTGCCGGGATCGCAAATGGCAGCAGCAATGCTGCCAGCACCAGCACGCGGCCGCGGCGGCGTGCTTTCTCCGATTGTCGCCGGCCGCTTGCGTGTGATCCGGGCGCGGTCACCGGAGGACCCTCGGGCTCATGCCCGCGCGAGGCCGCCGGCCAGCAGCACCGGCACGGCGGGCATCGCCCGCGCCTCGACCGCATGACCCGGCGCCACCTCGATCAGCCGCAACGGCTTTGCCGGCTCGCGACGAAACGGTTCGGGCCAGGCCGCCGGGTTCGAGGCCCGGTCGGCCATCAGCCGGGCGAAATCGAGCGGGCGGGTCAGATCGGGCGCCGGCACTGCCGCAAGCAGCGCCTGGGTATAGGGATGCACCGGCCGGCGAAACAAGGTTGCCCGGTCGGCGATCTCGACAATGCGCCCGGCACACATCACCGCGATGCGGTCGGCGATGTAGTCTACCACGGCCAGATTGTGGGAGATGAAGAGGTAGGTCAGCCCGAGCTTCTGCTTCAGATCCATCAACAGGTTCAGGATCTGCGCCTGGATCGAGACATCGAGCGCCGAGGTCGGCTCGTCGCAGATCACCAGATCGGGGCGTAATGCGAGGGCGCGGGCGATGCCGATGCGCTGGCGCTGGCCACCCGAGAAGCTGTGTGGGTAGCGCCGCAGATGGCGGCGATCGAGCCCGACCAGCCCGATCAGCTCGTTGACCATCTCGCGCCGCGAGCGCGCATCGCCGATGCCGTGGATCGCCAGCGGCTCCTCGATGATGTCGAACACCGTCATCCGCGGGTTCAGCGAGCCGAACGGGTCCTGAAAGATGAACTGGACCTGCCGGCGAAACCGCTTCAATCCCTCCCCTTCGAGGGCCAGCACATCGATCAGCCGGCCATGATCGTTGAACACGATGCGCCCGGCATCCGGGGTCACCGCGCGCAGCAGCACCTTGCTCAGCGTGGTCTTGCCGCAACCGCTTTCCCCGACCAATCCCAGGCACTCGCCGCGCTCGATCTTCAGGCTGATGTCGTCGACCGCGACAACCCGCGCCGCAGCGTTGGCGAACCACCCGCTCTTGCGGATCGTATAGGCCTTGCGCATGCCCGCGCATTCGAGCAGCGGTGCGGCGGGCCCGGGCGGCCATTCGGCCTTTTCCGCCATCAGGTGCGGCGCCTCGCCGGCGTGCACTTCGCGGATCGGCACCAGGCGCTCGCCGGCCACCATGTCGAAGCGCGGCACCGCACGCAGCAAGGCCCGCAAATAAGGATGCTCGGGATGGCCGAAGATGTCTTCGAGGGTACCGCTCTCGACCACCTCGCCGCGATACATGACGACGATTTCCTCGGCGACGTTGGCGACCACCCCGAGATCATGGGTGATCAGCAGCACCGCCATGCCAAGCTCGTGCTGCAATTCGAGCACCAGCTTCAGGATCTGCGCCTGGATCGTGACGTCGAGCGCGGTGGTCGGCTCGTCGGCGATCAGCAGCGCCGGCCGACAGACCAGCGCCATCGCGATCATCGCGCGTTGCCGCAAGCCGCCCGACAACTCGAAGGGATAGCTGCGCATTGCCCGGTGCGGATCGGGGAAATCGACAAGACGCAAGGTCTCCCGGGTGAGCTCTGCGCTCTCCGCAGCGCCGACCGGGCGATGCAGCCGCAGGGCCTCGCCGACCTGGTCGCCGATCGTGTGCAGCGGCGACAGCGAGGTCATCGGTTCCTGAAAAATGATCGAAATTCGGCCGCCGCGGATTGCCCGCATCGCTGCGCTGTCGCTCGGCAGCTTGGCAAGATCGACGACGGACCCTTCGCTGCGCGGATCGGCGAACAGGATTTCGCCACCGGTAATCTGGCCGCTGCGCGGCAGGATGCGCAAGATCGCCTGGCTGACGACTGATTTTCCCGAGCCCGATTCGCCGACCAGAGACACGGTCGAGTTCTGCCGCACCCGGAACGAGGCGCCGGTCACGGCGCGAATAAAGCCGCCCGGAGCGGCGAAGCGGACATGCAAATCCCGAATCGTCAACAGATCGTTCACATTCGCGCTCCGCCCGCTGGCTCGCCCGCGCGCAAGGCCGGGGAGCGGATCCCCAGAGCCTCGAAATTGGCCGCGGTCGCGGGGCTGAGCATGAGGCCGCGGGC
>JBOHME010000111.1:0-12738 GCA_050729795.1 Allostellaceae bacterium
GGCCGCGGCCGGTCCCGCCGCCGCGGCGCTCGCCGCTCTCGACCGGCTGGAGCTGCCGGCACGGGCCCGCGCTGAACGCGCGCGGCTCGGCGCGGTGCTCGACGGGCTCGCGACCGCGGCACCCGCGCTCAAGGCGACGGTCGACCCGGTCGAAAACCGCGGCTTCGAATACCACAGCGGGATCAGCTTTACGTTTTTCGGTGGTGGCGCCGCGGCGGGTGGCTCGACCGGCGAGCTCGGCCGCGGCGGGCGCTACCTGGCGGGCGATCCCAGCGCAGCCGAGCCGGCGACCGGGTTTACCCTCTATACCGATACGATCTTGCGGACTTTGCCGGATCAGCCCCGGCCGCCGCGCCTGCTGCTGCCGCTCAGCGCCGACCGCCACCGAGCCGGAGAGCTGCGTATGCAAGGGTGGATCACCGTTGCCGCGCTCGACCATGCCGATGATTGGCGCCGGGAAGCACGCCGCCTCGGTTGCAGCCATATTCTCGAAGATGGCGCACCAGTAGCGGTCGGCTGAGGGAGGTGCTGTTGGGCAACGTCGTGGTCGTCGGCGCGCAATGGGGTGATGAGGGCAAGGGGAAGATCGTCGACTGGCTGTCGGAGCGCGCCGATGTCGTGGTGCGCTTTCAGGGCGGGCACAACGCCGGCCATACTCTCGTTGTCGGCAATGTCGAGTACAAGCTGAGCCTCCTCCCCTCCGGGGTGGTGCGGCCGGGTAAATTGTCGATCATCGGCAATGGCGTCGTTGTCGACCCCTGGGCGCTGGTCGCCGAGATCGATGCGATCGCCAAGAAGGGGATCGCGATCACCCCCGAGACCCTGAAGATCGCCGACAATGCGGCGCTGATCCTGCCGTCGCACGGCGCGCTCGATCGCGCCCGCGAAGAACGGCGCGGCGCCGGGCGCATCGGCACGACCGGCCGCGGTATCGGCCCCGCCTATGAAGACAAGGTCGGCCGGCGGGCGATCCGGGTGTGCGATCTGGCTGACGCGCGTGCTCTCGAACAGCGTGTCGACGACGCGCTGCTGCACCATAACGCGCTGTTGCGCGGTCTGGGCGAGCCCGAGGTCGATCGGCGCGAGCTGCTCGTGGCACTGCGCGCAGTGGCACCGCGCATCCTGCCCCATGCCGGCCCGGTCTGGCGGCTGCTGGCCGAAGCGCGCAAAGCGGGCCGGCGCATCCTGTTCGAAGGCGCGCAAGGGGCGATGCTCGATGTCGATCACGGCACCTACCCGTTTGTGACCTCGTCAAACACGGTTGCCGGCCAGGCCGCAGCCGGATCGGGGACCGCCCCCGCAGCCATCGGCTACGTGCTCGGCATCACCAAGGCCTATACGACGCGGGTCGGGGCCGGGCCGTTTCCGACCGAGCTCACCGACGCGACCGGCGAGAGGCTCGGCGAGCGCGGCCGCGAATTCGGTGTCGTCACCGGGCGCAAGCGGCGCTGCGGCTGGTTCGACGCGGTCGCGGTGCGCCAAGCGGTCCAGACCGGCGGCATCGACGGCATCGCGCTGACCAAGCTCGACGTGCTCGACGGGTTCGACGAGGTCAAATTCTGCACTGCCTATCGCCGTGCGGGTAAAACCTATGATTATTTCCCACCCGGGATGACTGCCCAGGCCGAAATCGAACCGGTCTATGAAACCATCGCCGGCTGGCGCGAGATTACTCGCGGGGCCCGCGCCTGGACCGATCTGCCGGCCGCTGCGGTCAGCTATGTGCGGCGGCTCGAACAGCTGATCGGCGCGCCGGTTGCGTTGTTGTCGACGAGTCCCGAGCGCGATGATACGGTTCTGATGCACGACCCATTCGCCGGCTGAACCCCCAGCCTGCCGCCCCCGCCTTACCGGCAGGGTTCAGCGGGCGTCCGCCCTGCCGCCAGGGTTCAGCGGGCGCCGCGCCCTTGCGAGGCCGCCGGGGGCCGCTCACCGGGCCGCAGGTGATCCCGAATATAGCCGTCGACATGACCGGTGATGACATCGAGGCTGTCGGCAAAATAATGGTCGGCTCCGGCAATCTTGCGAAAATCGATCTTGATGTCGCGCTGGTGCGACAGCTTGGTCACGAGCTTCTGCACCGAATCGACCGGGACGACGGTGTCCTGGTCACCCTGCAGGATCAGACCCGATGACGGGCACGGCGCGAGAAAGGTGAAATCGTAGATATTGGCGGGCGGGGCGACCGCGATAAAGCTTTCGATTTCGGGACGGCGCATCAACAGCTGCATGCCGATCCATGCGCCGAAGGAAAAACCGGCCACCCAGCAGGTCCCGGCATTTGGGTTGTAGGTTTGCAGCCAGTCGAGCGCTGAGGCGGCATCCGAGAGCTCGCCCTCGCCGCGATCGAAGCTGCCCTGGCTGCGCCCAACGCCGCGAAAGTTGAAGCGCAGCGTCGAAAAGCCGTGGCGCACGAACGACTGGTAGAGGGTATAGACGAGCTTGTTGTTCATCGTGCCGCCGTGCTGCGGATGCGGGTGCAGCACCAGCGCCATCGCCGAGGCCGGAGCGCGGCTGTGGTGGTAGCGGGCCTCGATCCGGCCTTCCGGCCCGTTGATGATTACGTCAGGCATGGCTGTTCCAAACGATCTGCGGCCCCCCGGCAGCGACGACGCCGACGTCCAAGCCGGCCGGTCGGCGGCCAGAACCCCGTCAACTGCGCTTGGCGTCCGCAATTCTTGACCATTTTTGTCGGACAATTATATGCTGGTTGACGATGCGGCGCGACGAGATCCGATGACGAGATCCGATGCGGCGGCGGCGCCGCACAGACGTTAATATAGTGGCAATGATGCTGTCGAAAAACCTGCGTGACGAGATTGACGCGACGCTCGCTCGCGACCCGGCGGCCCGATCACGTGTCGAGGTGGCGTTGTGCTATCCCGGGTTTCACGCGGTGGTATTTCATCGCCTCTCGCATTGGCTGTGGCGGCGCCGCTGGCTGCTCGCCGGCCGTCTTGTTTCGCATCTCGGCCGGATTCTGACGGGCATCGAAATCCACCCCGGCGCGCATCTCGGCAAACGCCTCTTTATCGACCACGGCATGGGGGTCGTGATCGGCGAAACAGCCGAAATCGGCGACGACTGCACGCTCTATCAGGGCGTCACGCTCGGCGGCACCTCGCTGACCCGCGGCGCCAAACGGCATCCGACCCTGGGCAACGGGGTGATCGTCGGCTCCGGGGCGCAAGTGCTGGGACCGTTCCGGGTCGGCGACGGCGCGCGCATCGGCGCCGCAGCGGTGGTGCTGCGTGAGGTCCCCGACGGGGCGACGATGGTTGGCAACCCGGCACGCCAGGCGGCGCGGCGCAGTGGCGCCAGCGAGTTGCGGGCGCCATTCCAACCCTATGCGATCTGCGGGGACATTCCCGATCCGATCGCCCGCGCGCTAAACGGGCTGCTCGACGAGGTGACGAGCCTGCGCGCCCATGTCGCGGCACTCGAACGCATATCCGAGGCGGCTTCGTCGCAATCGCCGGGCGTCGGCGACAACCGGCCGCTGCACCCCGTCGTCGATGGTGGCAACGGCGTTGGCACTGGCGGCGCCAGCCTTGTCACCAGCCTTGTCAATGGCGGCGGCGAGACTGCTGCGGCGCAGATCTTGTGAGGGCACCGCGATGAGGCTCAGCACCAAGGGTCGCTACGCGGTGATGGCGCTGGTCGATCTCGCCCAGTACAGCGGCGGCGACCCGGTGTCGCTGGCGGAGATCGCCGAGCGGCAGGAGCTCTCGCTGTCCTACCTCGAACAGCTGTTCGCGATGCTGCGCAAAGGCGGGCTCGTCAAGAGCGTGCGCGGCCCGGGCGGGGGGTATCTGCTGGCTCACGATCGCGGCGACATCCGCATCGCCGATATCATTCTGGCGGTCGACGAGCCGATCCGGGCAACACGCTGCACCCCGGGCGCGCCGATCGGCTGCCGCGGCAACCGCAGCCGTTGCCTGACCCATGATCTGTGGGAGGAGCTCGGCAACCAGATCCATCTCTATCTGAGTTCGGTCTCGCTCGCCGATGTCTGCGAGCACCGCGTGCTCGGAACCAGTGGGCGAATCCACCGCGAGGTCTTTGGCGGCACCGTCGCGGCGAGCGGAACACCCTGAGCATTGCAGCGATGACATCGCGGGAAAGCTATCTCGATTGGAATGCCGGCGCGCCGATGCGCCCCGAATCTGTGGCGGCGATGGCGGCGGCGATTGCCCGCTGCGGCAACCCGTCATCGGTGCATCGCCGTGGCCGGTCGGCGCGGCGCTTGATCGAGGAAGCCAGAGCCACGGTCGCCCGACTGATCGCGGCCCCGAGCGCCGGCGTGGTGTTTGTCAGTGGCGGCACCGAGTCGAACCATCTGGCGCTGTGCGGAGCGGGGCGCCGGCGGGTGCTGATCTCGGCGGTCGAGCATGATTCGGTGCGGCATGCGGTTCCCACCGCCGAGCCGATCGCGGTCGATCCCAACGGGGTCGTCCGGCTCGATGTTCTCGAATCTCTGCTCGACGAGGGATCGACCCCCTCACTGGTCTCGGTCATGCTCGCCAACAACGAGACCGGGGTGATCCAGCCCGCGGCGCAGATTGCGGCCATCGCTCACGCCCATGGCGCGCTGTTTCATTGCGATGCGGTGCAGGCGGCGGGCAAGATCCCGCTTGACATCGCGCTGATCGGTGCCGACCTCGTCAGCCTGTCGGCGCACAAGCTCGGCGGACCGCCCGGCATCGGTGCGCTGGTCACGGACGGCAGTGTCGCGCTCGATGCGATGCTCCGCGGCGGCGGGCAGGAGCGCGGACGCCGCGCCGGGACCGAGAACCTGCCGGGAATCGCCGGTTTCGCCGCGGCCGCAATGGCGCAGATCGCGGTCTACGACCGGGTCCGCTCGCTGCGCGACGCGCTGGAGGCCGAGATTGCAGCCATAATGCCCGAAGCCATCGTGCTTGGTGCCGCGGCACCGCGTCTGCCCAATACCACGGCCGTGGCACTCCCCGGTATCGCCGCCGAAACCCAGATCATCGCGCTCGATCTCGACGGCGTCATGGTCAGCGCCGGTGCGGCCTGCTCGTCGGGCAAGGTCGGGCCGAGCCATGTGCTGGCGGCGATGGGCCTGCCCCCCGAGATCGCCCGCTCGACGATCCGGATCAGCCTCGGCTGGAGCACGACCGAGGCCGAAATCGGTCATTTCCTCGATTCATGGACGGCCTTGTGGCGCAGGCGGCGCGGTGCTCCGAGCAAAGCGTGGGCGGCATGATTGCAAACCGGAACAAGGGCGCCAACAAATTGCCGATCTATCTCGACAACCAGTCGTCGACGCGGCTCGATCCGCGGGTGCTGGAGACGATGCTGCCCTATTTCACCGAAGAATTTGGCAATCCGCACAGCACCAGCCATGACTATGGGCGGGCCGCCGCAGACGCAGCCGAGCGCGCTCGGAGCGAGGTTGCGGCGCTGATCGGCGCAGACCCGCGCGAGATCATTTTCACCTCGGGCGCCACCGAAGCGAACAATCTGGCAATCAAGGGGACGGCGCGTTTCGCCCGCGCCCATGGACGCAGCCCCGCCCGCAATCGGATCGTGACCCTCGCGACCGAGCACAAATGCGTGCTCGAAAGCTGCGCGCAGCTCGAGCGCGAGGGCTTCCGGATCACCTACCTGCCGGTCGAGCCCGATGGGCTCTTGGACCTCGACCGCTTTGCGGCCGCACTCGATGACGAAACGCTGCTCGCCTCGGTCATGGCCGCGCACAATGAGATCGGGGTGATCCAGCCGCTCGCCGAGATCGGCGCGCTGTGCCGCGCGAAGGGCGTGCTGTTGCACAGCGATGCGGCGCAGGCGGCCGGCAAGATCGCGCTCGATGTCGAAGCGATGCAGATCGATCTGATGTCCCTCTCCGGCCACAAGGTCTATGGGCCAAAGGGTGTGGGAGCGCTCTATGTCCGGCGCCGACCGCGAGTGCGCCTGTTGCCGCTGTTCGACGGCGGCGGGCAGGAGCGCGGCATCCGTTCCGGTACGCTGCCGACCCCGCTCTGCGTCGGCCTGGGCCGTGCGGCGGCGATCGCTGGCGTCGAGATGGACGAGGAGGCAGCGGGGCTGCGCCGGCTGCGCGACCGGCTCCATGAGGGTCTGTCGCGGCGAGTTGCCGGGCTCGGTCTCAACGGCAACGCCGAACAGCGGCTCGCCGGCAACCTCAATCTGAGCTTTCCGGGGATCACGGCGCCGGCGCTGATCGATGCCTGCCCAGCGATCGCGATCTCGACCGGCTCGGCCTGCACTTCGGCCACGGTCGAGCCGTCTTATGTGCTGCGGGCTCTCGGGCTGTCCGACGAGGTTGCCAATTCGGCGATCCGCATCGGCCTCGGCCGGTTCAATACCGCCGCCGAGGTCGATTTTGCGATCGATGCGCTTGCTGCCGCCGCGGCCCGCCTCGCCGGCGACCGCGAAATGCGGCAGAATATCCCCGCAGTACCCGCTTGAACGCTGCCAGCTGGGTGGAGAACGAGATGAGGGCGAGACCGCAAGCCATGACAGTGACCGAGGCGGCGGCGCAACGCATCCAGGCGTTGCTGGCGCAACGCGGCAAGCCATCGGCCGGAGTGCGCATCGGGGTGCGCTCACGCGGCTGCTCGGGGCTTAGCTATACGCTCGAATATGCCGACGAGAAGGGCAAGCTCGACGAGGTCGTCGAAGACAAGGGTGTGACCGTGCTGATCGACCCGAAGGCGGTCATGTTCATCCTCGGAACCGAGATGGATTACATCGAGGAGCAGCTGCAGAGTGGGTTCACGTTTCGTAACCCGAACGAAAAAGGTCGTTGCGGTTGCGGCGAATCGTTCCACGTCTGAACCCGATCGGCCGGTGGCGGTGAAGCTGTTTCAAATCGAGGAGCCGGACGGCAGCCCGTCCGATCCGAATCTCCCAGGAATGGCAATCGCGATCGATCTCAGCGGTGGCTCGGCGCTGGTCGCGGTCTCGGTCGGCGGCAACGCTGCCCTGCTCGATGATCGCGAGGGGTTTGAAGGCGAGCTGCCGGTTCCTCGCGGCGATGCCGACCCGGCGGAGTGGCAGGAGCTGTTCTCCGGGGCGCGGCTGCGGGCGGAGCGGGCGTTGGCCCGCCCGGCGACCCACGCCGTCGTCGCGACCGCGGCGGCAGCGGACCGGGCGCTTGAGGCACGGATGATCGAGGCGGCCGGGCGCACCGGGCTCGAACTGCTGCGGCTCGTCGCTGTCGGCGATCTGCCAGCGGGCGAAACCCCGGTGCTCGCCGCCGCAATCCTCGCCGAGGATCTGGCGCCGCGGCCGGACCCCGGTCAGCCGCCCGACGCGAACCCCGGCTGATGCCGAAAATGGTGTTTATCGAGCGCGACGGGCACCGCCGCGAGGTCGAAGCCCCGATCGGGCTGTCGGTGCTGGAAATCGCGCACCGCAACCGCATCGACATCGAAGGCGCCTGTGAAGGCTCGCTCGCCTGCTCCACCTGCCACATCATCGTCGATCCCGCCTGGTATCCCCGGCTGGCGGCGGCGAGCGAGGATGAGGAGGACATGCTCGATCTCGCCTTTGGTCTGACGCGGACGTCGCGGCTCGGCTGTCAGATCGTCCTCACCGATGCGCTCGACGGGCTGACGGTGCGGCTGCCGGCGGCGACCCGCAACCTGCTGCTCGGCTGAGGCCACCGCGTGGCCGAGACGGCGCGGCTCCTCGATCGGCTGATCGCGAGCTGCGGCGAGGCTTGGCGCGCCTATACCCGGCACGAATTCGTGCTGCTGCTGGCCAAGGACGAATTGCCCGAGGTCTGCTTTCGCCGCTACCTGATCCAGGATTACCGCTTTCTGATCCATTTCGCGCGGGCCTGGGGCTTGGCGATCTACAAATCCGACACGCTCTCTGAGATGCGCCGCGCGCAACGCCTGGTCGCCGCGACGCTCGAGGTCGAGATCGGGCTCCACATCGACTATTGCCGCCGCTGGGGTCTGTCCGAGGCGGCGCTGCAAACCGAGCCCGAGGCGGTCGAGACCATCGCCTACACCCGCTTTGTGCTCGATCGCGGTCTGGCCGGGGACCGGCTCGATCTCGAAACGGCGCTGGCGCCGTGCATTTTTGGCTACGCGGTGATCGCCGCGGAATGCCTGGCCGACCCGGCCACCCGCCTCGACGGCAACCGCTATCGGGAATGGCTCGAAATGTATGCCGCCAGCGAATACCAGGAGCTGGCGCGCGAAGCAGGGCTCGCCCTTGAGGAGCAATTTGCCCGGCGCGGCGGTGAAGGACGATTTGCCGCTGTCGCTAAAACCTTTGCCACCGCGGTCGGGCTCGAAGCCGATTTTTGGCAGATGGGGCTCGGCGCCGCGGTTGATGCCTCCGCTACCGCCATGTGGGCCGGTTCCCATGCGGGAATTCCGTTGTGATCCCGGGCGCCGACCGATCACAAGCACGGCTTCGGCAGTGGTGGAGCAGATCGTGTCGGGGATTGAGCGGCAGAGGTCAACAAGGGCGGTCAGCGTCCTCGTCGTCGAGGACGATCCCGAACTGCGCGATCTCGCTGCCGAGCTTCTCGAAGATCTTGGCTATCGCACGCGGGTGGCGACGGATGGCGACGTGGCACTCGCGATCCTCGAGGCCGAGAGTGCGGCCGAGACGGGCGCCGAGAGCGGGATCGGACAGGCGCTGTCTCTTCAACCCAGCCGCGCAGACCGGGGCGTTGCGCACCGGCGGGCGGGCTCTATAGTCGCGAGCATGCACGGCGCCTGCGACAATCTCGATCTCGGAAACCTCGATCTCGGCAACCTTGATCTCGGCGGCCATCCGGCCGGCCACCGGATCGTCGTTGCAATGTCGGGCGGGGTCGATTCCTCGGTCGTGGCGGCGCTGTTGGTGGAGCGCGGCTATGATGTCGTCGGCATCACCTTGCAGCTCTACGATCACGGCACGGCACTCGGGCGCAAAGGGGCGTGCTGTGCCGGCCAGGATATTCACGATGCGGCCCGCGTCGCCGAACGGCTCGGCATCGCCCATTACGTGCTCGATTACGAGGACCGCTTTCGCCGCGAGGTGATCGAGGACTTTGCGCGCTCCTATCGCCGCGGCGAAACGCCGGTGCCGTGCATCCGCTGCAACCAGCGGATCAAGTTTCGCGACCTGCTCGCCACCGCGCGCGATCTCGGCGCCTCGGCGCTCGCCACCGGTCATTACGTGCGGCGCCTCTTTGGTGCTGCCGGTCCGGAATTGCACCGCGCTCGGGACGGCAGCCGCGACCAGAGCTATTTTCTGTTTGCGACAACCCCGGCCGAGCTCGACTTTCTGCGCTTTCCGCTCGGCGCCCTCTCCAAGGTCGAAACCCGCGCGCTCGCCCGGCATTTTGGGCTTGCCATCGCCGACAAGCCGGACAGCCAGGATATCTGCTTTGTCCCGCAGGGCTCTTATGCCGCTCTGGTCGAGCAGCTCGAGCCCGAGGCCGGTGAGCCAGGCGAGATCGTCGATCGTGGCGGCCGCGTGCTCGGCCATCACAACGGCATCGCCCGGTTCACCGTCGGCCAGCGCAGGGGGCTCGGGATCGCCGCGGCCGAGCCGCTCTACGTGCTGGCGATCGAGCCCGAGCAGCATCGCGTCATGGTCGGACCCGGCAAAGCACTGGCGATAGACCGGGTCTCGCTCGGCGAGCTCAACTGGCTGCTGCCCGACCCGCCCAACCCGCGAGGTGTGGCAGTCGCGGCAAAGCTGCGCTCGGCGCAGGCGCCATTGCCGGCGACGCTGTTTCCGGGCGCTCTTTCCGGCACTGCCGAACTGGTTTTTGCGACCGCGGTGCCGGGTGCGGCGCCCGGGCAGGCCGCTGTCCTTTACGATGGCGACCGGGTGCTAGGCGGTGGCTGGATCCGGCGGGCACCGCCAGATGCGGGTGCCACGGCTTGACCGCCATCCTGCGACCTCCTATACCCGCGCCGGCGCGGCGGGATAGCTCAGCTGGTTAGAGCAGGGGAATCATAATCCCAAGGTCGGGGGTTCAAATCCCTCTCCCGCTACCAGATCTGACCGATCGGTCCCTGCGGCGTCCCTGAGACGAGCGGCGCCGGCGCGATGCTGACGAGCTTACTGGGGTTCATGATGCCTTGCGGATCGAGGGCGTGCTTGATGCGGCGCATCAGCTCGATCTCGACCGCCGGCTTGTAATGGGTGATTTCGTCGCGTTTCATGACGCCGACCCCATGCTCGGCGCTGATCGAGCCCGAAAGCTCGCGCACGATGCCGTGGACGATGTCGTTGAACTCCTGCCAGCGTTCGAGATAGGCGGCCTTGTCCATAGCTTCGGGCTGGGTCAGGTTGAAGTGGATGTTGCCGTCGCCGACATGACCAAAAGCGATCGGCCGAATCCCCGGTAGGCGCGCACTGACGGCATCGCTGGCGCGGGTGACGAGCTCGGCAACCCGGCTGACCGGCACCGACACATCGTGCTTGATCGAGCCGGAATAGAGCTGCGCCTCGACGATCGCCTCACGGATGCGCCATAGATCCTTGGCCTGCGCGCCGCTCTGCGCGATGACACCATCGGCGACAAGGCCTGCGCCGAGTGCCGCTTCGAGCAGCCGTTCGAGCAACGCGCGGGTGCCGCTATCGCTCTGGCTCGATGACATTTCCAACAGCACGTACCAGGGATGGCGCGCCGCGAGCGGGTCGATCGTGCCGGGAATGTGGGCCAGCGCCAGGTCGAGCCCGGCGCGCGGGATCAATTCGAACGCGGCCAATTGGTCGGCGGTCGCAGCACGGGCGCGGGCGAACAGCGCCATCGCGTCATCAATGCGAGCGAGCGCCAGAAACGCGGTCTCGATTTCGCGCGGCTTTGGAAAGAGCTTGACCGTCGCCGCGGTGACGATACCGAGGGTACCCTCGCCGCCGATAAAGAGCTGCTTCAGATCGTAGCCGGTGTTGTCCTTGCGCAGGCCCCTGAGCCCATCCCACACGCGACCGTCGGGCAGCACCACCTCCAGCCCCAGGACCAGCTCGCGGGTGTTGCCATAGCGCAAGACGGCGATGCCGCCGGCGTTGGTCGAGATGTTGCCGCCGATCTGGCAGCTGCCCTCGGCACCGAGGCTCAGCGGAAACAGCCGATCGGCCTCTGCCGCCCGCTGCTGCAGATTGGCGAGGATGCACCCCGCCTCGACCGTCATCGTGAAATTATTGGGGTCGATCGCGCGCACCCGGTTCATCCGGCCGAGCGCCAGCACGATGTTGTCGCGCTCCGCAGGCGGCACCCCGCCGCCGACGAGCCCGGTATTGCCGCCCTGCGGTACAATCGCCAACCCCGCCTCGGCGCAAATCTTGACGACGGCCGCGACCTCCGCCGTCGAACCCGGCCGCACCACGAGCCTCGTCGCCCCGCGATACAGCCGCCGCGCCTCGGTGAGATACGGCTCCTGATCCTGCGGGTCGCCGATCCACCCGGCCGGGCCGACCGCGTCTTTGATGCGTTGCAATGCCAAAGCGAGATTCACGAGTCACCTTGCTCAACTGCCGCTTAGCGAGTGGGGGCGCCCGCGCAACAGCGGCTCCTCAAAGCGCGAGACCGGCTGACTGCCGCCCCGTTTGCTCATGACTTTCCCGACCCGTTCGCCAGGCTAGTCGGCGGCACGTCGAGCCTAACCCCGGAGCCCGCCGAAGCTGCGCATCTCACGCCTTTGGCCGGCGCCATCTCAATCCCGGAAACCGTGCATAATCGCCATCGAAGGTGATCCACTCGCAGCCCCATTCGATGGCGAGTGCCGCAAACCAGGCGTCGGTGATGTCCGGACCGCGCGTTTCGGTCTCGAGGCAAAGCCGGCGAAAGATGTCCCAGTGCCGTTCGCCCGGCTCGACCGGCCGGCAATGCGGCTGATCGAGCAGGTCCCGGCAGAACCCGAACGCCTCGTCGAGCCCGCTTGGCGTCCTGAAGGCGCCAGCATTGGTCGTGATCCGAACGACAGCGGCGAGCGCCATCGGCGACACGCCGAAACTTTGATCGCCTGACACCACGGCGGCAAGCCAAGACCGGCAGACGCGGTGCTCGGGCAGGTCCGCGCGAAAGGCATAAATCAGCACATTCACGTCCGGCAGAATCATTCCGCCCGCTGCGGCCGGCCGATTTCGTGCAAATCATCGGCCTCTTCGAATGCCGACGGTTTAATCAAATCGACCCCCGGCAACAACCCGCCCCCCGCTCGGCTGATCCGCGGCAGGATGCGCCTGCCAGCACCGTTTTTGCGATGTTCGCTCAAAACCGCTCGCAGCCCATCCTCGATCAGCGCCGTGAGCGTGCGGCCCTCGGCCGCGGCCCTGCGCCGCACCCGGTCAAGAAGATCCGAGGGAAGACGGACGGTGGTGCGCTCAATCCCCATATGTCATGACATATGGAAAGAGTCTCGGTATGTCAACCGGGGATCGATGCGAGGCCGGGTGATCGAAGCTGGCGACCTCCGCGGTCGAACCCGGCCGCACCACAAGCCGCGCGATAAAGCCGCCGCGCCTCGACCAGATAAGGGTCCTCGTCGCGCGGATCGCCGACCCACCCCGCGGCCCGACCGCGTCTTTGATGCGCTGCAAGGTTTTTGTAAGCTCCCTTCGTTCTCTTCTCGATTGCAAACTCGTCAATTTTGTGTTGTCTTTTACAGGTCGTGTCCCAGGGGGTGGTGTAGGAGCTGTGGGTAAGTAGCCCGGTGCCGTGGACCGCCACGAGTCAGGCGGCGCCGGGCTACTTATCCACAGCGGTGGTCATCGTGAATCGCCGGTAGGGTT
>JBOHME010000112.1:0-12551 GCA_050729795.1 Allostellaceae bacterium
CGCTTCGCCATTGCCATCGCTTCGCCATTGCCATCGCTTCGCCATTGCCATCGCTTCGCCATTGCAGGACGGCTCGCCGGTGCTAGGTTCGGGCGACAAATCCGCGAGGAGGAAACGACGATGGCCAAGACGCGCGGCACCGGCCTGTTGATGGTGTGGTCCGACATCGACGCCAAATTCGAGCCCGAATTCAATCGCTGGTACGACGAGGAGCACCTGCCGCACCTGCTGCAGGTGCCGGGCTTTCTGAGCGCCGGCCGCTACCGGGCGCTGCGCGGCGGCCCCAGATATCTCGCGATCTACGAGCTCGAAGACCACAACGTGCTGCGCAGCCGGGCCTATCTCGACACCATCAAATACCAACCCTCGGCGCAACGGCAGCAAACCGGGACGAGCCGCATCGGGCGCAATTTTCTGCGCAATGCCTATCGCCAGATTTTTCCGACGCACACCGATCCGATCGATCAGACCGCCGCGATGGCGCCGGTCCTGCAGATGGGGCGCATCGACGTGTCGAGCGCAGTCGAGGAGGAATTCAACGCCTGGTACAACACGGTCTACATTCCAGGGTATCTGGCGGTGCCGGGGTGCCTGGCGGCGCGCCGCTATGTCGCTATCGAGGGCCAGCCAAAATACCTGACGCTCTATGAATTCGAGCATGCACAGGTGCCGGAGAGCGACGCCTGGAACCGCGCGCGCGACAGCAACCCGTGGACCCGGCGGGTGCGACCCTATCTGCGTCACGACGAAGGCTCACCCGGCGTCTACGAACGGCTCTTGCCACGCTAGCAGGGCGTCGCGGGGCGGACCGAAACCGGGGCGGACCGAAACGCGGTGGATCGGCAGGCCACGGATCAGCAGGCGGGTGATCAGCCGCGGCCGTAATTGTCCTCGAAGCGGACGATGTCGTCCTCGCCGAGATAGCTGCCGGATTGCACCTCGATCAGGTGCAGCGGGATCTTGCCGGGATTTTCCAGGCGGTGGCGGGTGCCGAGCGGGATATAGGTGGACTGGTCCTCGGTCAGCATCGTCTCCTCGTCGCCGCGGCGGATTTTGGCCGTCCCCTGCACGACGATCCAATGCTCGGCGCGGTGGTGGTGCATCTGCAGCGAGAGGCTGGCGCCCGGCTTAACCATGATGTGCTTGACCTGAACCCGGTGCCCATGGTGCAGCGAGCGGTAGGTGCCCCAAGGGCGGTGCACCGTCGGCAGCGCCACGGCCTCCTCGCGGCCTTCGCGCACCAGCCGTGCCACCAGCCGCCTGACCTCCTGCGTGCGATTGCGCGGCGCCAGCATCACCGCATCGCCGGTCGCAACGACGACTAGGTCGGCAATCCCGACCGCGGCAACCAGCCCCGCTTCCGAACGCAGATAGCAGTTGCGCGTGTCCTCGGCGAGGACGTTGCCGGAAATCGCGTTGCCGGCCTCGTCCTTGGCGCTGATTTCCCACAACGCATCCCACGAGCCGACATCGCTCCAGCCCATCTCGACCGGCGCGACGGCCGCCCGCTGGGTGCGCTCCATCACCGCGTAATCGATCGAATCGGCCTCGCAATCGCAAAACGCCTGGCGCCCCAGCCGGATGAAATCGGTGTCCCGGCTGGCCTCGGCGACCGCGCGCCGGCACACGGCAATGATATCGGGCTTAAACCGCTCAAGCTCGTCGAGATAGGCGCGGGCGGCAAACAGGAAGAGGCCGCCATTCCAGTAATATTCGCCCGAGGCGAGATAGGTGTCGGCGTCGGCCGGGGCGGGCTTTTCGACAAAGGCGGCGACTTGGAACACACCGTCCACCCGATCAAACGCGGCCCCGCGGCGGATATAGCCATAACCGGTCTCAGCCCGTTTTGGGGTGATGCCAAACGTGACGAGCGCGCCCTCCCGCGCCGCCGGCGCGGCACGATCGATTGCCGCGACAAACGCCGCCTCGTCGGCGATCATGTGGTCCGAAGGCATCACCAGCATCAGCGCATCGGGCTCGCTCTCGACCAGGCCGAGCGCGGCGACGCAGGCGGCGGGCGCGGTGTTGCGGCCGACCGGTTCGAGCATCAGCGCCTGCGGCGACACGGCGATCTCCCGCAGCTGCTCGGCGATGATAAAGCGGTGCTCCTCATTGGCGACCAGCAGTGGCGGGGCGAACCGGCCGAGCTCGCCGACCCGCTCGACGGTCTGCTGCAGCAGGCTCTTCTGGCCGAGCAGCTGCAGCAGCTGCTTCGGATAGAGCGCGCGCGACATCGGCCACAGCCGCGTGCCGGAGCCACCGGAAAGGATGATCGGGTGAATCATGCAAAGTCCCTCTGCGCGCCCGCGACCCAGCGCCGCCTAGCGGAATACAAGGGTTCCGCTGCCGGCGCAAATCGTCTCGATGGTAGCGGATGGAGCGTCCGGAAAATGTCCCGCCGGCCACTGCGGCCGCAGCTCGTTCGCGGCCGCGGCTCGTTCACGGTCGTGCCGGCCGCGGCTCGGGCGAGGCTCGGAGGCCTCTCAGGGGCCGGTGGCGGGCTGGGCGCGGCGCCCATCGAGCGGCATCGGGCGCGCGGCCGGCCCCCGATAGAGCTGCCGCGGACGCATGAGGCGGCTTTCCGGGTCGGCGATCATCTCGGTCCAGTGGGCGAGCCATCCGACCGATCGGGCCACCGCGAACACCGGGGTGAACATCGCCGGCGGCAGACCCAGAGCGCGGAAGATCAGCCCGGAATAGAAATCGACATTCGGATAGAGCCTGCGGCCGACAAAATAATCGTCGGCGAGCGCCGCCCGCTCCAGCTCCATCGCCAGCGGCAGCAACGGATCGGCGTCCTGGCCGAGCGCGGCCAGCACCGCGTGGCACAGCGGACGCAACACCCGCGCCCGCGGGTCGTAGCTTTTATAGACGCGATGCCCGAAGCCCATCAGCCGGAACGGATCATTCTTGTCCTTGGCGCGGGCCAGCATCTCGGGAATCCGCTCGATGTCGCCGATCTCCTCGAGCGTGCGCAGCACGGCCTCGTTGGCGCCGCCGTGCAGCGGTCCCCACAGCGCGGCAATCGCCGCCGCGGCGCAGGCATAGGGGTTGGCGCGGGTCGAGCCGACCAGCCGCATCGCCGAGGTCGAGGCGTTCTGCTCGTGGTCGGCCTGGATAATCAGCAGCGCATCGAGCGCGCGCATCGCTGCCGCTGGGGCCTGGTAGGTAACGCCTGGCCGCGCAAACAGCAGGTGCAGAAACCGCGCGGCATGATCGAGCCCCCGCGGCGCCGACCCGACCGGTTCCCCGCGGCCGTGCCGATAGGCGGCAGCAGCGATGCCGGGCATCAGCGCGATCAGGCGAGAGATGGCGTGCCGGCGCTGCTCGGAATCGAAAATATCGAAGTCGGACTGCCCGTGACCGGCAAGACCGCCGACCATCGCGCAGATCATCGCCATCGGATGGGCATCGCGGGCAAAACCGGCGCAGATCGCCGGCACTTCCGCAGGGAGCTCAGCCAGTTCCGCGAGCTCGGCGGCAAACCGGCTGAGCTGTGCCGCCTGCGGCAGCTCGCCCTCGAGCAGCAACCAGCAGGTTTCGAGATAGCCGCAGCGCTCGACCAGCGCGTCGATCGGATAGCCACGGTAGAGCAGGATTCCGTTGTCGCCGTCGACATAGGTGATCGCCGAATGGCAGATGCCGATCTCGCCGAGCCCCGGGTCATAGCCATAATTGCCGGTCTCCCGGTACAACCCGCGCAGGTCCAGCATCGGCGGGCCGATCGTCGGCTGCAGCAGCGGCAGCTCGGCTTGCGCATTGCCCTGGGCGATCGTGACGCGTTGTGCAGCTTCAGCCATGGTATCCTCCGTGGCAACCAACGTTGAACAATATCATGATTGTTATATTGCGCCGCACAATGTCAATCTTGATTCAATGATCAATGCACGATGAAGCATTGCTGACGGCCCGAGAGGCCGCGGAGCGGCTCGGTGTCAAGCTCGAAACGCTCTACGCCTATGTCAGCCGGGGACGGCTGCGCTCGGTAGCCGTTGCGGGCAGTCGCGAGCGTCGCTATCGGGCAGAGGACATCGCTGCCGCGAGGGTGGCGCGCGGCGCGGCGCGGGCTGCAGCGGCGGCAACGGCGATGGAGCCGGCGACACCGGGCGTCACGTCATCGATCTCCTTGATCGAGGGCGGGCGGCTCTATTACCGCGGGCGCGATGTGCTGCGGCTTTCCGACACCGCCACCCTCGAAGGGATCGCCGCCTTGCTGTGGGATGCGCCGCGGGCCGATGAATTTCCCTCATCCACCTCGTCTTTGTCCGCCGCTTGGGCCAAATCTGACCGGACGCGGGACGAATGGCAGGCCGCCGATCTGATCGCGCGCTGCCAGATCAGGCTCGCCGAGATGGCGGGAGACGACCCCCAGGCGCTCGATCTGAGCCGCGCCGGCATGATCCGCTCCGGCCGCAATATCGTTGCGGAGCTCGTCACGTGCAGCGGCGGCGGGCTCCGTTCACGACCGGTGCATCGCCGGCTCGCCAGCGGCTGGGGCCTCGATGCGATTGGGGCCGATATCCTGCGCCGCTGTCTCGTGCTGACCGCCGACCACGAGCTCAGCCCTTCGAGCTTTGTCGCACGCTGCGTTGCCTCGACCGGTGCGGCGCCGCATGCGGCGGTCGCCGCCGCGCTCGCGGCATTGTCGGGCGAGCGCCATGGCGGCGCCGTATGGCGCGCCGCCGCGCGGTTGGGGGAGCTCGCCCGTGAAGGCGATCCGATGATCGCTGCGGCAGAGCGATTGGCGCGGGGCGAAATCCTGCCGGGGATCGGCCACCCGCTCTATCCCGACGGCGATCCTCGCGCGGTCGCCATTCTCTATGCGATATCGGCGCGGGTGCCGCAGGCGCGGCGCTTTGTCGGCTGGCAGCCCAATATCGATTTCGCGCTTGCCGTCGCGACAGCGGCGTTCGCGCTGCCGCCCGTCGCGGCGCTCGCGCTCTTTATCGTCGGCCGCAGCGTCGGCTGGATCGCGCATGCGATAGAGCAGTATGAAAGCGGCGTCCTGGTTCGTCCTCGTGCCCGCTACACTGGTCTGCGCCCCGAGGAGGCGCCAGACTGAGGGAGCCGATTCAAGGCGCCGGGCAATCATGTTAGCCTGTCTGGCGATGACCCATCAGGAGGCCGGCCTTTGAGCGAGCGCGAACCCGATTGGCGCGATCAGATTTTCGCCGTCCTCAAAGCGGCTCAGATCCGGCAGGTCGGCTATGTCCCCGATGCCGGGCACGCGCGACTGATCGAGCTGGTCCGCGGCGACCCCGAAATCCGCGCGATCGCGTTGACCAGTGAGGAAGAAGGGGTGGCGGTGGCGGCGGGCGCCTGGCTCGGCGGCGAGCGGGCGGCGCTGCTGATGCAGTCGAGCGGTGTCGGCAATTGCATCAACATGCTGTCGCTGGCGAAAAATTGCCGCTTCCCGCTGGTTATGCTGGTGACGATGCGCGGCGAATGGGCCGAATTCAATCCGTGGCAGGTGGCGATGGGCACCAGAACGCAGGCCGCGCTCGAGCTGATGGACGTGCTGGTCTACCGGGCCGAGCGCCCGCAGGAGGCGGCCGAGACCGTCGCCGCCGCTCTCGACATCGCCTTCAACAGCGATGTCGTTGCAGCAGTGCTGTTGTCGCAGCGGCTGCTCGGCGCCAAGCGGTGGGTGAAATGAGATCGGGCGATCTTCAGCTCGATCGCCGCGCGGCGATCCGCATCCTGCTCGATCGGCGCGACGACCTGCTGCTGGTCACCGGGCTCGGCTCGACCACCTATGATGCCGCCTCGGTCGCCGACGATGCGCAGAATTTCTATCTCTGGGGTGCGATGGGTGCCGCCGCCCTGGTCGGCCTCGGACTGGCGCTGGCCCAGCCGCGGCGCCGGGTGCTGGTCGTGACCGGTGACGGCGAAATGCTGATGGGTCTGGGCGGGCTCGCCACGATCGGTGTGCAGCGCCCGCCAAACCTGGCGATCGCAGTGTTTGACAACGGCCATTATGCCGAGACCGGCATGCAGCCGAGCCATACCGAAGCGGCGGTCGCACTATGCGCGGTGGCCGGCGCGTGCGGCATCCACGAAACCTTCGACATCAGCGACGAGCTTGGTCTGCGCGACTTTGCCGCCCGGGTTCACAAATCCGCGACGACGTTGTTCGCCCGCATCGCGATCCGCGCCGACGAGCCGCCACGGGTGCTGCCGCCGCGCGATGGGGTGCTGCTGAAGCACCGGTTTCGCCACGCCATCGGTATCGCCGATTGATCTCGCCGTCCCGCTTGGCTGCCGGCGCGAAACGCAGCGGATGTTTTGTGAGCGGCGCGGCGAGAGCGCTCCGGCGCCGCGGCTCAGCTGGCAGCTTCCAGCGCTGTGCCGGATGATGGCGGGGCGAACACCAGCGTCCGGCCACCGAGCCCAGGCACCAGCGGCTCGACAGCTTCGACCGAGGTAAAGGCGAGAGCACCACCGTCATCGACCACAGCCAGCTCGATCGCATCGGCAATGGCGGGTGCAGCCTCATCCTGCGCGATCACGGCAAACCGCCAGCCAGCCTCGAAGCGCTCTTCGAAAGCATCGTAGTCGGTCAGCGGCCGGCCGATCACCTTGCCGCGCGATTCGCGACCGATCGCGGTGCGGCGCTGCGGCCGGCGGCTCTCCTGCGGCAGCTGCAAGACCCGTTCGCGTCCGAGCTCCGGGGCGAGCCGCACACAGACGAGGGCGTTGTAGACCGCATCCGGCGTCGCGGCAAAGCTGTAGTCCACCCGCCGTGTGGACAGCGCCTCCTCACCGTGTTCGGAGAGCACCTCGGCCTGCAAAACCGGGATTCCTTTGCCGCGGGCTTCGGCGAGCGCGCCCGGAAAGGTATCGACGAGCAGCACCGACACCCCCGCCTGATGCAGCACCGTCGCCATATCCGTGCTCCACGCCGAGGCGCCGATGATCGCCAGCCCGGGCGTGTCGCCGAGATTGAGGCCAAGCGCCCGAGCCGCCGGCCGCAGCGTAAAGCCGTGCAGCACGACACTCGCCGCGATCAGCGCAAACACCGCGGGCATGACCAGAAGACCGCCGCCATAGCCGGCGCCGTTGAGCGCCCCGCCGGCGAGCCCGGCGACCGCCGCGGCGACGACGCCACGCGGCGCCATCCAGGCGACGAGAGCCCGCTCGGCAAGCGGTATCCCGCTTCCCGTGGTCGCCAGCAGCACCGATGCCGGACGGACGACAAACAGCATCGCCGCAACGAGGCCGATCATTCTCCATGAAAGCTGCGACAAGGTGGCGCGGTCGAGCTCGGCGGTCAGGACGACGAACAACGCCGAGACGATCAGGATCACCAGCGCTTCCTTGAACCGTTTCAGCTCGGAAAGACCGGGGAAGTTCAGATTGCCGAGCGTTACCCCAAACAGCGTCGCCGCAACGAGACCGGCTTGCGGTGTCACCAGGTTCGCAACTACATAGACCGACAGCGCCAGGGCGATCAGCAGCGGCGATTTCAGGCTTTCCGGCACCTGGTCACGAATAAAAGCCTGGCTCGCCAGCACCGCGCAACCGCCGCCGAGCGCCACGGCGGCGACGAACCCGCCCAGCAGATGAAGCACCGTGCCGGCCGCCGGGACCTGGACGCTCGCGGCGCGCGCCAGCAGCACCTGCAGAACGATCGCCGCCAGCACCGCGCCGATCGGATCGTTGACGATCGCTTCCCATTTCAGCAGCGATGCCGGCCGCGGCTGCAGGCGCGTCTGGCGCAGCAATGGCAAAACGACAGTGGGACCGGTGACGATGACGATCGCGCCAAACAGGATTGCTGCGGCCCAGCTCATGCCCGTGATCGCGTGCGCCGCAACCGTGCCGAGCAGCCAGGTCACCGCCGCTGCAAGGGTGGTCAGCCGCAAGACACCCCCTCCGGCGGCGCGCAATTCCCTGATGTCGAGGGTCAGCCCGCCTTCGAACACGACGATCGCCACCGCGAGATCGACGATCGGGCGCAGGCCCGGACCGAACTGCCGGCCCGGATCGAGGATTTGCAGGCCCGGGCCAAAGAACAGACCGGTGGCGAACAGCAGCACGATCGCCGGCATCCGAAAGCGCCAGCTGATCCATTGCGCGGCCACACCGCCGAGCGCGATGCACAACACACCGACCGCCACCCCCATCGGCCGCTCCCCGTTCCCGTTCCCTCAGAATGCCCCATCACCAACGCTGAAGCGGCCGCAGACAAGCCGATCGACCACGCCAATTTTATGCGGACCGGCATTGCGTTCGTCGCGGCTCCATGCCGGGAGCACACTCGGTACGCCGCTTGACCGCCACGCGTCTGACAAGCGAGAGTTGGCCCGAGAACCAGCCGTTGCGCACCTCACGGAACAATGCCGTGTCGGCAGCATGGCCGGTGCAGATCGAACCAAGAAAGGGCCGCAGTCGTGAGCATCGGAACCCTGCCGCTGTCGCGTTTTACCGTTCTCGACCTGACCCATGCACGCGCCGGACCGACCGCGGTGCGCCAGCTTGCCGATTGGGGCGCCAACGTGATCAAGATTGAGCGCCGCGGCGATGATGGCCGCGACGTGACCGGCTCGCGCCGCGAAGGGTTCGACTTTCAGAACCTGCATCGCAACAAGCGCAGCCTTGCCCTCGATCTGAAGACCAAAGACGGGCTCGCGATCTTTATGCAGCTCGCAGAAAAGGCCGATGTCATCGTCGAGAATTTCCGCTCGACCGTAAAGCATCGGCTCGGCGTCGATTACGAGAGTGTCAAAAAGCTCAATCCGCGCATCGTCTATGGCAGCATCTCCGGGTTTGGCCAGACCGGGCCTTACGCCAAGCGGCCGGGCGTCGACCAGATCGCGCAAGGGATGGGCGGGCTGATGTCGATCACCGGGTTTCCTGGACAGGGGCCGGTGCGGGTCGGCATCCCGATCGACGATCTGTGCGCCGGATTGCTGCTGGCGCAGGCGATCATGATGGCCTTGCTCGAACGCGAGGTGTCGGGCGAGGGCCAATGGGTGCACACCTCGCTGCTCGAAGCGCAGATCTTCATGCTCGATTTTCAGGCCTCGCGCTGGCTGATGGCCGGCGAAGTGGCGAAGCAGGCCGGCAACGATCACCCCACCGGGATCCCGACCGGGCTGTTCCCGACCGCCGACGGGCAGATCAATATCGCCGCCTCGGGCGACCACATGTTCCGCCGGTTCTGCGAAGCGGCCGACGCGATGGCGCTGCTCGACGACCCGGATTACGCGACCGGGGCGCAGCGCTCGAAAAATAGGAAGGCGCTCAACGAGCGGATCGCCGAGATCACCCGGAAGCGCCCGAGCGCCTACTGGGTCGAGCTGATGAACGAGGTCGGCGTGCCGTGTGGACCGCTCTACACGATCAATGAGACCTTTGCCGACCCGCAGGTGCAGCATCTCGAAATGGCGCGGCCGATCGACCATCCGAAGCTCGGCCCGATCAAGGTCGTGGGCCAGGCGATCAACATGATGCGCACGCCCGAGCCGGAAAAGCTGCGCCCGACGCCGGGTCTTGGCCAGCATACCGATGAGGTGTTGCACGAGCTCGGCTACAGCAACGCCGCGATCGCCGATCTGCACGCGCGCGACGTGGTCTGAATCGTCGGCGGCGCTCGCGATGTCGCGCATTGCCGCCGGTGCCTTACCCGTGAGATATCGAGCTGCCCGATCGCGGGCGGCCTTTGCACACGGGATATTACGATGCAGCGTACTTTCTTCGCCGCTGTGGTAGCGCTTCCGCTCGGCTTGTCACTCGCCTTGTCCCAGTCTTCGGACGCCGCCGCACAGCCCAAGCCGGCACCGGCCTGGGCGCTAAACGCGCAACGCACGACGCTGACCGGAACCTTTCCCGGTGAGGCCGGCAGTGTCAGCCTCGACGCGGCCGAGGTCGATCAGATGATCGAGACCCTGGCGCACATGCGCGCCGCGATGCAGCCGCCGCGGCCGACCGGCAGCCCGGCGCAGGGAACCGCGATCAACGTCGCCACCGCCGGCCGCTGGCTGGTGCAGCCCGACGGGGACAGTGTCGATCTCGACATCCTTCACCCCGGCTATGGCTGGGTCGGCATCGAGCTCAACCGCACCGCTGTCGAGGAGCTGCGGCGCAGCCTCTTGCGGGCGACCTACCGGCCGCCGGTGCGCGCCCGGCATATCCGCGAGCACCGCTAGCGGCGGCGCATCGGCCGCGGCCGAACCCCAAGACGGCGCGCAGGATCAGCTGCGGGCCGCTTCGAGGATCATCGCCGCGCCCTTCTCGGCGATCATGATGGTCGGCGCGTTGGTGTTGGTCGAGGTCACCGCCGGCATCACCGACGCGTCGATGACCCGCAGACGGTCGATGCCATGGATCCGCAGATGGTCATCGACAACCGCCATCTGGTCGCTGCCCATCCGGCAGCTGCAGGTCGCGTGAAACACGGTCGAGCCGTATTGCCGCGCGTAATCGAGGAGTTCGTCATCGCCCTCGACGCCACTGCCGGGCAGCGTCTCGGCGACAACATAGGGCTTGATCGCCGGCGCCGCGAACAGGCGCCGCGCCAGCCGGAGCCCGCCAACGACGCAGCGCCGGTCGGTATCCTCGGCGAGGTAACGCGGGTTGATCGCCGGCTGCTCCGCCGGGTTTGGCGATTTCGCCTCGACATAGCCGCGCGACAGCGGCCGCATCTGCCACATGCCGATCGTCATGCCGGGCTTGTCGTCGAGCCTGCGCACCGGTCCCGGCGCGAAGCTGCCCGGTGAGAACAGGCACTGCACGTCGGGGGTCGCCGATTCCTCCAGCACCTTCGCCGAGGCGCAGACGAGCGAGGAGGCATAGGTCAGCATGCCGGTGCCGGCGACGAGATAGCGCACGACCTCGGCGGCGAGCGGCAGGCCGCGCGCCTTTTCGTTCAGCGTCCTCGCACCGCTGACCGCGCAGGCGACGCGGGCGATGTAATGATCCTGGAAATTCTTGCCGACCCCGCGCAGCGCATGCCGGACCGGGATGCCGACCCGGCCGAGATGCTCGGGATCGCCGATGCCCGATAGCTGCAGCAGATGCGGCGAGCCGATGGCGCCCGCCGACAGGATCACCTCACGCGCCGCATCGACGCGTTCCACGGCACTGCCC
The DNA here is from genome assembly GCA_050729795.1 of Allostellaceae bacterium. GTDB lineage: Bacteria > Pseudomonadota > Alphaproteobacteria > ATCC43930 > CGMCC-115725 > AP-15. The sequence continues at coordinate 11,092 of JBOHME010000112.1, forward strand.
GGACCACCGTTGCGGTATTCGATGCCAGTGGCGCGAGTGCCGTCGAGCACCACGCGGTGGACCAACGCGCCGGTGACGATCTGCAGGTTGGGGCGCTTTTTGGCCGCCCGCAGATAGGTGCGCGCAGCGCTCTGCCGCCTCCGGCCGCGCCGGGTCTGCTGGACCCAGCCGATATTGTCGCCGGAACCGGGCGGCAGACGGTTCACGTCCTCGTGGTATTCGAGGCCGATCTGCTGCCCGGCCTCGATCATCGTGCGGCACAACAGCGGCTGATCGGAAGCGTGCGAGGTCAACAGCGGCCCGCTCGCGCCGTGAAATTCGTCCTCGCCGCGCTCCCAGCTCTCGGCCTTTTTGAAAAAGGGCAGCACGTCGTCCCATGACCAGCCGCGATTGCCGAGCTGACCCCAATGATCGAAATCTTCGGGCTGGCCACGCACATAGATCATGCCGTTGATCGATGACGAGCCGCCCAGCACACGCCCGCGCGGGTAGGGGATCGCACGGCCATTGGTGCCGGGATCGGGCTCGGCGCTAAACCCCCAGGTAATGGTCGGGTGATCGAGCAACTTCATATAGCCGGCCGGGATGTGGATCAGCGGGTTCGAGTCGCGCCCGCCGGCCTCGATCAGGACGACGCGGGTCGCCGGATCGGCGCTCAGCCGGTTGGCCAGGACGCACCCGGCCGAGCCCGCCCCGACAATCACGTAATCCGCCTGCATGTTCTCCTCCTAAGCTCCCCCCGGTCCCGCGGCTTCAGCGATTGTACCCCGGACGGGAAGCGCGCTTACCACCAGCCCCGCGACCGGCTTCCTGCTGCTGAACTAACGCAGAGAGAATTGCGATATAGGACGGCTAAATGACCTTTTCCCACCGCAGACCGAGAAAGCGTGGGAACTGCCATTGGACTGGGTAAAGGGCTTCGACCTCCTCAGTCGGCATGGGCTCGACCAGCGCGCCAAGTTGGAAACCTTCTTGCGCGAAAAAAGTGATGTATTGCTCGAGGGGCCGATGGATGTGTGTCGTCCAGAGCTTCGTACGAGATAATGATATCGCAAACGGTCCTTCGATAAAGATTTCTCTATCATAGCGAAACCATGCTTCGTTCTCGTACCTCCAATACTTTGGCCAGAACCAAGGATGTGTGATCGTAGCGACAAAACTTGCCCCGCGTGGTAGAATAGCTCCAAGCGTTTTGCAGAAATTTCGGAGAGTTTCTACGGACATCAAAGACATAACGGCTACCGCGGATGTCGGTGAGCCGCCGTCAATCAAGTTGCTCGCCTTTTCAAGAACCGTTCCAATAAACTGGACATTTTTACGGTCTTTACATATTTTCCTTGCAATTTTGAGATTTTCGCGCGCCGGTTCTATCGCTATGACCGTGCCTGCTACGCGGGCGAGCCGTTCGGTGAAGTCTCCGGTTCCAGAACCGACGTCCAAGACAACAGTAAGATCTAAGC
>JBOHME010000113.1:0-12371 GCA_050729795.1 Allostellaceae bacterium
GTGGGCAGCTGGCTGGCGATCCAGCCGTTCCGGATCGGTGACACCGAAGCCCGGCAATACCTCGCCGACATTCGCGAGACCCTGCCGCTCTACCGCGAGCAAGGGCTGGTCCATCCCGGAACGATCCTGCACATCGGCAATTGGGCATTGCGCCACAATGTCGTGCTGGGGCCGTGGATGCATGTCGGCAGCCGCATCGAGCACTATGCCGCGGCACGGCTCGGCGACGAGATTTCGGCGAAGGCGCTGGTCACCGCCAATTACGAGAAAAAAGGCCACCGCTTTGTCGACCTCGACGTTCTGATCTACGCCAACCGCACCACCCCCCTCGCCCGCATCGCTCATATCTCGATCTACCGCCCGCGCCAGCTCGCCGCCGTGTAAGCCGCACCGATCCTGAGGGGGTGCGGGTCAGCCGCGGCGCACGGCCTGGCGGCGGGGGCGGCGGTCGTCGAGCGCGATGACGAGGCCAGGGCGCTGCGCCGCGACGCGTTCCTGCGCGGCCTCGATGATCAGCCGTAAGAGGTCGCAATAGCGCAGTCCGGCGAGCTCGGCCATCAGGTTGAGCTTGCCGTCCCAGCACCAGCCGGGATTGGGATTGACCTCGAGCAGTTTGATCTCGCCCTCGGCATCGGCGCGGAAATCGAAGCGGGCGTAATCGCGGCACCCCAGCCGCTCGAACAGGATGTTCGCGTAATCGACGATCTTGCGCCGCTGCTCTTCGTCGAGCCGCGCCTCACGGTAGGCAATCTGCGACCAATAGGGCGATTCCGGGACCCATTTCGACTCGTACGCCAACAGCCGCGGCAGACTGGGGTCGAGCCGCGAATAATCGACCTCGAGCGGCGGCAATAAGCGGTAGCCCTGGCCGGGGTTGCCGACGATGCCGATCGAGTATTCGGGGCCGGTCAGGAATTCCTGGATCAGGATCGGGCAGCGCGGCATCTGTTCGCGCAGCCGGCCGAGGCGGGCAATCGCCTCCTCCCAGCAATGGACCACCGCGTCCTGGCCGATGCCGATTGACGAATCGCCGAAATTCGGCTTGATCAGCGCCGGAAACACCGACGGGATCGTCGCTGCCAGATCGTCGGAATTGCAATAGGTTTCGGCCGGCACCGGCACGTCGATCGCCTGTGCTATGGCGCGGACCAGCGATTTGTCGTAGCACAATCCAAGACAACTCGGCCCGGCGCCGCTATAGGGAATATCGAGGGTTTCCAGCAATGCCGGCACGTGCAATTCCATAAAGGCATCGTTGTTGAAGCCCTCGTCGCACAGGTTGAGGACGAAAGGCGGCCGGTTGGCCCTGAGATCGGCGTAGAGCAAGGCGTGATTGTCGAGAAAGCGAAATCGATAATCGCCGAGTTCGGCCAAGGCTGCCTTGAGCCGGTCGATCGTGTCGAGGTCGTCGTCGTTGTACCGGCCGTTGCGCTTGACCGGATCGGGTAGCCGCGGATCGCCGAGGACTACCGCGATGTCGGCGATCAGCGCGGAACGGCGCGGCGCCACCCGCGGTCGGTTGGGGGCGGCACAAGTCAGAAACAATCTGTGCGCGACCATACCGAGATCCTGGTTGCGTGACGAGTTTGGCGCTCGCAATGTGTGAAACCGGAGATTGGCAAAGCCAGCCCCGGTCAAGAGCGCTTCGAGACGCTCTTTCGAATAGAGCCGTTCGGCGTAGAATTGGTCGGCGATGACGCCGCGCTCGGCATGGACCACGACCTCGCGGCTGATCAGCCGGTCGCCGTCCCCGGCAAGATCGCGCTCGCGGCAGACAAAATGGCTCTGATCGACCCATTCCCACGAACGCCGGTCAAAGCGGCGGCGCATCCACTCGCCGTCCATCAAATCCATGACCAGCGTGCCGCCCGGAGCCAGCGCCCGCTTGACCGCCTCGAGCACCGCCAGATCATCCTCCGGACGCTCGAAATAGCCGAACGAATTACCGAGAATGCACGCGCAATGAAATTCGGCGTCGCCGAGGCGAAAGCGGCGCGCGTCGCCTTCGTGAAACGAAACCTGCAGACCGCGCTGCCGAGCACGCTTGCGGGCCAGCCGGATCAAATAGCGCGAACGGTCGAGACCGGTGATGCGGGAAAAGCCGCGACGAGCGAGCTCGAGCGAATGTCGCCCCTGCCCGCAGCACAAATCGAGGATGCGATCGTTGCGCTCGATCCCGGCGCTGCCGATCAGGAGATCGACCTCTTCACCGGTATTGCGGTCGTTCTCGATGATATCGCCATCGGTTTCGAGATAGAGCGAGTTGAACAGCGTGCGCCACCAATCCGACGGCAGGTGCCGCTCGAGGTCGGAGACCGGGCCCAAGGTGCGGACGCCAATCCGGCGGCCCGGCTCGGCCCCGTTGGCGTCGGACACTGTGGATCGGGGAGGCACGGTTCCGGACGGCGCAGGTTCGGACGGCGCGGCTCCGGGCGGCGCGGCTCCGGGGGGCGCGGTTCCGGGCGGCGCGATTCCGGAGATAGCGGTCCGGGGCGCGGCAGCTGCGCGCTGGGCCGGCCTCTCGCCATTGGTCTTTTTGCCCATCCCCGCGACCCCCGAACCCGTTCAAAAAAGGCGATGTCCCGATGTGGGAAACCGCCGGAAAGCCGGAAGGACGGCAACGGCATCCCGCGATCGCCGCGGGGCAGCAGCCGTCGCCGTCGCCCGATATGGCCGGGCCACTCGGGCGCCGCTGCCGCGAAGGAGAGGCGGGCGATCGCTGAACATCACAACCGGCAGGGCCAACGGCGCGTGACGGCCGGAAGTTCGGAAGATTCGGCCCCGCTTTCAAGACCGATCTGGCAAGCTCGTCAGCATGGAACTATGGCGTGGCGCGAGGGCGCGCTACCGTCCGGTTTTTGCCATCATGCGCGGCCGCGGCGGCACCCCGCGGCAGCGCCGCTCACCGGGTGGGATTGAGCGCGATGCTGCCGAGCCGGGCACCGGTGGTGAGATCGAGGATGACAAGCCGGCTCGCACCGTCGGGCAGCGCCAATTGCAGGATCAGGCGGTCGGGTGCCGTGGTCATCGCCGCAATGCGCGCGCCCGGCGGCAGATCGAGGCTCGTCGCAAAGGCGTGCCCGGCAGCCGCACCGGCCACCGGCGCACCGCGCGACATGCGGCCGGCGATGATCGCGGCGACAACGCCGAACCCGACGACGATCACGACGCCCATGACTATGACAAAGACCGTCAGCGCGCGCATCGGCGACGACCGGGCGGAAGCGGGCCATCCGAGGGCCGGGTCATGACCGCGACCATGAGCGGCGGAACCCAGTTGCAAGCGGTCCGTGTCACCGATGACGAGGCGGGCGAGCGGCTCGACCGCATGCTGGCACGGCGCCTGCCCGAATTCTCGCGCACCCGGTTGAAGCGGCTGATCGAACAGGGTCTCGTCGCGACCGGCGGCGCAACGTCGTGCGACCCCGCGCTGCGCGTGCGGCCCGGCCAGGAATTCGTCGTGTCGTTCCCCGATGCTGAAGATCCGCTGCCGGCGGCGCAGCCGATCACGCTCAAAATCTGTTTCGAGGATGCACATTTGATCGTGATCGACAAGCCCGCCGGGCTCGTCGTCCATCCCGCTCCGGGAAACCCGGACGGCACCCTGGTCAATGCGCTGATCGCTCATTGCGGCGCCGGTCTCGCCGGGATCGGCGGCGTGCGGCGGCCCGGCATCGTCCACCGGCTCGACAAGGACACCAGCGGTCTGATAGTGGTCGCCAAGACCGAAGCGGCGCACCGCGCGCTGTCGCAGGATTTCGCATTGCGCCGGATCGATCGCGCCTATGTCGCCTTTGTCTGGGGGGTGCCGGCCCCGTTTTCGGATGAGATTGTCGGCAATATCGGACGCAGCCGGGTCAATCGTAAAAAAATGGCCGTGGTCGGCGACGCCCATGGCCGACCGGCGCTGACCCGGTATCACGTCGAGGCGACCTTTGGTGCCGCCGCGGCGATGATCGAGTGCCGGCTTGCGACCGGCCGCACCCATCAGATCCGGGTCCATCTCGCGCATCGCGGCCACCCGCTGATCGGCGACCCGGTCTATGGCACGCGTGCCGGGCGTATCGAGGCTCGCTCGAGTGCCGCGGGCGCGCACATCGCCCGTTTCCCGAGGCAGGCGTTGCACGCCCGCCGGCTCGGCTTCGACCATCCGGCCGGTGCCGGGCGGATCGTGTTGGACAGCGCGCTGCCGGCCGATCTTCACGCGCTGTTGAATGATTTAGAGGAACTTTAAACTGGACAAATCGTGACTATATTACTAGGGTATGCGTGAGGCCCCCCGCGACGGCGGGATAAATCGCCTGCGATTTGGCGTATACCCCACGAGGGCTAAAAGCACCAACCCGGAGCACCGATCGGCTATGGCCACCCTTTCCGTCCCTTCCATTTCCGCCGAAGGAAACCTGACCCGGTATCTCCAGGAGATCCGTCGGTTTCCAATGCTGGAGCCGGAAGAGGAATTCATGCTCGCCAAAAGCTGGAAGGAGCACGAAGACCCGCAGGCCGCACACCGTCTCGTGACCAGCCATCTGCGGCTCGTCGCCAAGATCGCGATGGGCTATCGCGGCTACGGGCTGCCGCTCTCCGAGCTGATCTCGGAGGGCAATGTCGGGATGATGCAGGCGGTCAAGCGCTTCGACCCCGATCGCGGATTTCGCCTCGCCACCTATGCGATGTGGTGGATCCGTGCCGCTATTCAAGAGTATATTCTGCACTCGTGGTCATTGGTGAAGATGGGGACCACCGCCGCTCAGAAGAAGCTGTTTTTCAATCTGCGCAAATTGAAGGGCCAGCTGCAGGCGATGGAGGAGGGCGATCTGTCGCCGGAGAATCTAAAGAAAATCGCGACCGAGCTCGACGTTCCGGAAGCCGATGTCGTCAGCATGAACCGCCGGCTGGCCAGCCCCGATCATTCGCTGAATGCGCCGTTGCGCAGCGACGGTGAAGGCGAATGGCAGGACTGGCTGGTCGATGAGAGCGAGAGCCAGGAAACCCTGCTCGCCGATCGCCAGGAGCTGGGGCTGCGCCGCGACTTGCTCGAAAAGGCGATGACCCATCTGAACGATCGCGAGCGCCACATCCTGACCGAACGCCGGCTGCGCGACAATCCAACCACCCTCGAAGACCTCTCGCAGCAATATGGCATCTCGCGCGAGCGGGTGCGCCAAATCGAGGTCCGCGCCTTTGAAAAACTGCAAAAGGCGATCAAGGCTGCGGCGGTCGAGCGCCGTCTCGTCGCCCACTGAGGCCATACCGCGGCGTCAGCCCCGCCGGTCTGCCTGGTCGGCAGCGACGGCCGCGATCCGCCGCCACGCGCCGAGCGGCCTTCGGCCACAGCCGAACCACTGGGACGATGCGCGGGGACGGTGGCTGAAACCGCGGAAAGGCTGCGCCTCCCCCGAATGAAGGGGTGGCGTTGAGCAGTTTTGCGCAATCATGGCCGATGCGGCGGGCTATGCTGCGGCCGGCCGAACAGCAGGAGGTCTTCCGATGATCCATCACGTCTCGATCCCGGCGCGCGACCCGCAACACGTCGCCGAGGTGCTGGCCGAGCTGATGCGTGGCAAATGCCATCCGTTCGGTCCGCTCGAAGGCGCCTTTATGGCGGCGAGCGGCGACGAGCACGGCACGATGATCGAGGTCTATCCCGACCGCACGACGCTCGACATTCCGCCAAACGACGATCAGGTCGTGTTCGGCCGCAACGCAGCACCACCGCAGACCTGGCCATTCCATGTGTTCCTGTCGGTGCCGCGCGAGGCCGACGAGGTCGAGCAGATCGGCGCGCGCGAGGGCTGGCACGCCAAGACCTACGGTCGCGGCATGCAAGGCGAGAAGCCGTTTTTTCATGTCATCGAGCTCTGGCTCGAAAACCGCGTGATGATCGAGGTCGTCTCCCCAGCGATGGCGCAGGAGTACAAGGATTTTCTGAAGAACGCGCAGATGTCGGTGATGAGCGATCCCGAATCCTTGCGCCGCATGCGCGCGACCCATAGGGCACCGCAGCCGGCCGCTTGATCACGAGCACTGCAGAGAGGTGGCCGACATGCCTAAGGTTGCAGCGGAGCGTTTAACCGAGATCGGCCGGGCATTGTTCGAGGCGGCCGGGACCCCACCGGGCGAGGCCGAGACCGTGATGCGGCACGTCGTTGCCGCCAATCTCGCCCGGTCATGATTCGCACGGGATCATCCAGGTTCCGACTTATATCGAACGCATCAAAGTTGGCCACATCGTGCCCGGGGCACCCTGGGAGATTGTCCGGGAAAGCCCGACAACGACCGTCGTCGACGGCCATTGGGGCTTTGGCTATGTCGTCAACGAGCGGGCGATGCGCCTGACGATCGAAAAAGCCGAAAAGGCGAACCTCGCCGCCGCCACCGTGTTCCGCCAGGGTCATATCGGCCGGGTCGCCTCCTACACGCTGATGGCTGCCAGGGCCGGCATGATCGGCATCGCCACCGCCGATTCCGGGCGCTCGCCAAAGGCGGTGGCGCCGTTCGGCGGGCGCGAGGCGCGGCTCGGCACCAACCCGATCTCGATCGCGATGCCGTCCGATCTCGACGGGCCGCTCTATCTCGACATGGCGACCTCGGCCGCTGCGGCCGGCAAGATCGCGCTCGCCGTGGCCCGCAACCAGCCGGTGCCGGATGGCTGGGTCATCGGCAAGGACGGACGGCCGACCAACGACCCGCGGCAGTTGCGTCAGGGTGGTGCGCTATTGCCATTGGGCGGGCCCGAAGGCGGCTACAAGGGCACGGGCTTGGCCGTCATGGTCGAGATCCTGTGCGGCCTCTTGACCGGGCTCGGTTTTGGGGTCGAGCCGACCGGACGGCACAATGACGGCTGCTTTATGGCGGTGTTCAAGGTCGATGCGTTTCGCCCGCTCGCCCAGTTCAAAAGGGAGATCGGCGAGTTTGTCACCTATCTGAAGTCAACCCCGCCGGCCGAGGGGTCGAGCGGTGTGTTCTATCCGGGCGAGATCGAGCACATGCGCGAGCGGGACCGCAGCGCGAACGGCATCGAGGTCGAGGACGCGACCTGGTTCAAGCTGCAGCAGCTCGCCGACAGCTACGGTCTGTCGGAGCAGCTCGAATTCACCGAGACGGAGTGACGCCTCGCCGGGTTAACCATAAATTGTCGACAGGACGTCACGAGTGCAGCCGATGCAGGTCAAAGAGATCGCGGAACAGCACGCCGACCCTGAGCAAGCCGTCGCGGCAGACAATCGGGATCTCTTTGAGATGGCGAATCTCTATCCCGAGACGACCGGACTGCCGATGACGGTTTGGGTGTCTCCGCGCGGAAATGCTCGCCACGATGTTCGCGTCAATGTCAATATAGCGCACGGCGAACAGATGAACATCGCGGACACGGCGGTTGTCGGTGTCCGCCCGACGCCGCGTCTGCTCGCCGGGCGATTGTCACGGGCAGATATTCGGGCCGTCTTTGAGTGGGTCGCGCTCAATGAGAATCCGCTGGTCGAGTATTGGGAAGGTCGAATCGATACGGCGCGATTGATCCGCGCGTTGCAGACCTGGCCGCCGGATCGTGAGCCAGGAGCGCCAGCCGCGCCATAGGCCGCGCCACGCGGCAACATCCAGATTTGGCCAACCGCAAGAGGATCGATGATGGATGACCGATTGACGATCTACGGCAGCTTCACCTCGAGCTCGAGCTACAAGCCGATCCTGTACCTGGCTCTGGCACGGCTCCCCTATTCGTTCCGCACGGTCAATCTGAAGACCGGCAAGCAGAAGGAGCCGGAATATCTGGCGATCAACCGCTGGGGCGTGGTGCCGTCATTGCGGCATCGCGGGCTGGTGATCCTGCAATCGAACGTGATCCTCGATTATCTGGCGCGCACCACCGGACATTTCGAGCCTGCGACCGAGCAGCAGCGCTGGCAGGCGCGCGAATGGCTCGCCTGGGAAGCCGACCACATCACCGCGGTCGCCAAGGTGCGCCATTCGGCCCGCTTTCGCGCCTCCCATCCCGAGGTCATCGCCGAATTCCGGCCCAAGGCGGAAGCCGCCCTGACTTTTATCAACAATATTTTGAAAGACCGTGAGTGGCTGGTCGGCGACCGCTGCAGCATCGCCGATATCGGCTGCTGGGGGCGCATGGTGTTCATGGCCGAGGGTGGCTTTGACATCGGCCGCTGGCCCGATCTCGAAGCCTGGTCGCGGCGGCTCGCCGCAATGCCGAACTTTGCGCTGCCCTATGACCTGATCCCGAGCAAGGACCGCGAATACGACCCGGTGTGAACGTGGCGGGTCACGGGCGGCGTGCGGCGTCATCGTCCAAAATCCCCCGATCGCGGCCGCGCCGGAAGGGTGGCGCCAACCGACCCCAAGAAGTTAGTCTTGTCTTTAGACTGCGGCGGGTGCAGTAGCGCGAACCGACAGCGGAGACGAGCATGGCCGAGATCACGATCTTCAATCCGGAGGCGCTGGGCCGGCCACTCGGTCCCTATTCGCAGATCGCTCGGGTCAAGACGTCGGAGCTGGTGTTTATCGCCGGTCAGGTCGCGACCGACAAAGCGGGCAATATCGTTGCCGCCGATGATTTCGATGCGCAATGCACGCAGGTCTTCGCCAATATCGCAGCGGCGCTCAGTTCCATCGGGGCCGGCTGGAGCCACGTCGTCCAGTTCACGACCTTTCTCGTGCACTCCCAGGATGTCGGCAAGTTCGCGACCTATCGCGGCCGGGAGTTCCCGCATATGTTCGCGAATGGCGGCTACCCGCCGAACACCCTGCTGATCATCGATCGGCTGGTGCACGAACCCCTGCTGATCGAGGTCCAGACGATCGCCGCGCTCTAGGCCCGATCACCTTGGAACCGTCATTCCCGCGAAAGCGGGAACCCAGAGCCTGCCCTGACTTGAGCAGGGGGCGGGCGCCACAACGGTCGCCCTGGACCCCCGCCTTCGCGGGGGAGACGGAAAATCATGCACCGATCGGATACCGCGTTATTCCGGCAGCAATTCCCGCAGCATGCGGATGATCCGGTCGGGGCGGACCGGGCAATCGGGCGGCAGCCCGGCGCCATAGCCATCGTGCCAGATCGCGTGGATGCCGAGCCGCTGTGGGGCCGCGACTTCCCATTCGAGATTATCGCCGACCATCCAGGTCTCGTGCGCCGCCACCCCGAGTGCGGTCATCGCGTGGGTATAGGCACGCTCCTCGGGCTTGCCAAAGCCGTGCTCGCCTTCGATCTGGATATGATCGAAACGCTCTTCGAGCGCGAACCGCACCACTTTGGCGCGCTGCGGCTCGGCCGCCCCGTTGGTGATCAGCGCCAAGCGCACGCCGCGCTCCCGCAGCCGCTGCAAGGTCTCGTGCACACCGGGGAACAGCTGCAATTCGGCCTCGTGCAGTGCGTTGTAGCGATCGGCGATCAAATCGCCCAGCGCGCGATCCGGCGCGATGTGGCCGCAAGCTGCCAATCCGGCGAAGGCATCGGCGACAATGCGGCGGCGCGCCTCGCCGATGCGATGGCGCCAATGCTTGTGCAGCGCCGGATCGGCCCATAAGTCGCGCGAGCTCGCGTCGATCGCAGTGATCACCGCGGCCGGGGTCAGCGGCGGCGCCAGCTGGGCCGCGACCGCGCCGACGATCCGCCGCCATTGCGATGCCGACCGGCCGAAGGCCACGAGCAGCGTGTCGTCGAGGTCGAACAGGATCGCGCGCGGCAGGCCGGTCACAGCGGCATCAGCCGATTGCCGCCGGCGCCTGCGGCACGCTCTTCCAGAATTCGCCGTCATGGCCGAAAAAGATCCGCGCTCCACCCACTTCAAGGCGGGCAAGGCGGTCGAGCGAGGCCAGCATCGCCGCCCGGTCATAGACGTTCTGCGGCAGTCGCCTTTCCCGCAAGGTGCGGCAGAAATAGCAGGAATCGGCGGCCAGCACGACATCGCCGGAGTTGCGCCGCAGCTTTAAGGATTGATGCCCCGGGGTATGGCCATGGGTCGGCAGGCAGATCACCGAGCCGTCACCGAACACATCGTGCTCGCCGTCGATCAGGCGCGATTTGTGCCCCAGATCGAAGTCGCGCGGATTGAAGCCCTGCCTCGCCGCCGTGTCCGGATCCATTCCGGCGTCCCATTCGCGGCGCTGCACCAGCAATGTCGCATTGGGGATCAGCGCATTGCCGCCGCAATGGTCGAAATGGAAATGCGAGTTGATAAGCAGGTCGATCCGCGACGGGTCGCGGCCGATTGTTTCGAGCCGGGCACTGATCTCCTCGCCAGGCCGGTAGTCGAATGTGAACAGGTCGGTGACGCGCGGACCGATCCGGGCCGCCGGGTCGCGCTGGCAATCGGGGTGCATCCCGGTGTCGAACAGCACCGTCCCCCCGGGGTGTTCGATCAGATAGGACGGTATAGGCAATTGCGCTCGACCCTCACCGCCCTCCATCAGATAGCCCGATTCTCCCTCAAGCCAGCCGCAGGTAAAGGCGAACAGCCTGAGGTTCATGAGAGCCCCGCATTCGCCGCCTCGAACAAGCGCATGTTTTTTTCCATGTCATAGCCCCGTTCGAGGAGGGTCCCCGAGTCCCACTCGCTGCGGCTTACAGCATAGAAATCGCCGCCATAGACGTGGATAGCGCCGGTCAAGCGCGGCAACGGATTAGTGACCGAGTGGATGATGTCATGCCCGAGCGGTTCGGTATTGCGCTCGCCGAGCGACTTCGCTCCGGCGGCCTCGATCCTGGCACCCTTCTCGGTGGGGAGGCGGCGCCAGAAGATATTGTCCTCGCGGCCGGTATAGATGCCGATCACGGCCCACATCAGGTGGTTGTGCGCATGATTGTCATGCCGGGGCCCCAGACGATATTGAAGATCGTCAAGGTATCCGAGCGGTAAAGGTCGTCGACCCCGGCGCGGGTCGGCTCCCCCAGACCGGCGAGGACAGCGGAGGAATCCGAAACGGCGCGGGCCACCACCTCGCGTACCGATTTGTGGGTTGGGTCGGCACCGACCGCGTCGCGGCAATCGGCGATGAATCGATCGAGGTCGAACATCTCGCTTCTCCCTGGGCTATTCGGCCGCCTGCGCCGCTGCGGAGTGGTGGCCCTTCTGATGAAAATAATTCGCCCGGTAGAACTCGAGCACGAGATCGCGATAGACCGCCGGCGGATAGCGCGCCGGGTTGTCGGCCGAGACGCAGCTCGGCAGGCACGCGATGACGCGATCGGGGTTCGGGCTGTGGAAATAGGCGATCGAGTAGCGGTCGGTCCCCGAATCGTTCAACACACCGTGCGGCGTAGACAGGAACCGGTCGTTTGACCAGCGCCGCATGATGTTTCCAAGATTCACAAGGAACGTGCCGGGGATGATCGGCGGCGCAAACCATTCGCCCTCGGAGGTTCCACTTGCAGGCACTCCATTTGGCGGCAGGCGCACTGCCAGCCCCGGCACGTCGGTGCGCGCCAGCACCGTCATAAAGCTGTTGTCGGTATGCGGCCCCTGCCCGAACAGATTGTCCTCGCCGGGGTCCTGCGTCGGATAATGCAGAAAGCGCAGATTGGCATGCGCCTCATCGGCGAAACAGGGTGCGAAGAAATCGGACGGCTGGCCCAGCGCTACGGCAAAGGGCGGCAGCATCCGGTCGCACAAGGTGTAGAGCGCGGTAAAATAGGCCATCATGTCGGCGCGAATTTCGGGCACCCCCGCCGGCCACTGGTTGCGCCCGCGCAGCGGCTTGCCGGCAACTACGTCGGGGTGATCGGGCCCGCGGTCGTGGCTGACGAAGAAGCTCTCGTTCTGGTTCGGGCGGGTCGCTTTGTGCACGGTCGAGGCACCTTGCACCGAGGCCCCGATCGGCAGGTAGCCGATATTGTTGTCGTTGAGCCTGAGCGCGAGCTTCCGCTCCATCGGCAGGGCATGAAACCGGCGCGAGGCGGCAAAGGCGCGGGTAATCAGCGGCTCGGGCACACCGTGGTTCAGCGCATAAAAGAAGCCCACCCGTGTGCAGGCATGTTCGAGTTCGGCAGCGAGGCGTTCGAGGGCACCCGTCGCGCCGGCGAAATACGGGCCGTAATCGATGACCGGGATCATCGCTGCGACCTGCGCCGGGTCGGCAACGGCGCGCTCCTTGAACAGATGCATAATCCTCCTCCGTCCGCCACTTGGCATCGCCCCACTATACCGCGAACCCGGCGCGCCGTCGGCATCGCCGTCGATCCGCACCCCGCGAGAGCCCGCTACCGCGGCCGGAGCCGGTATTGTCGCGGCGGCCGAGCGACAAGAACCGATGAGCGACAACAATCAGCCGGGAGCCGATGATGAGAGTCTCGCTCGCCAAGTGCTTGTGCGCCGCCGGTCTTATGTTCGCAGCCGGCGCCTGGCCTGCTCCCTCTTGCGCGC
>JBOHME010000114.1:0-12260 GCA_050729795.1 Allostellaceae bacterium
GCCGGCAATGGTCGCCCCCTCGCGGGGGCGCGGATCGAAACTGCAGGAACGCCACATCGGCGACGTTGGCGAGCGGTCGCCCCCTCGCGGGGGCGCGGATCGAAACTCTCCAAGCAGCGGCTCGCCGAGCTTTCCGACATGTCGCCCCCTCGCGGGGGCGCGGATCGAAACAATATCACGGGCGGCGGACAGCAGGAACTTTCGGGTCGCCCCCTCGCGGGGGCGCGGATCGAAACCACACACAGAGGGGCCTTTGCCGCGGCAGCGGTGGTCGCCCCCTCGCGGGGGCGCGGATCGAAACTGCGTACCCCTTTCTAAACGCTTGGCCGCTCCCGTCGCCCCCTCGCGGGGGCGCGGATCGAAACATAAGGGGGATGGCATGAGCGGGGCGCAGGTGGGGTCGCCCCCTCGCGGGGGCGCGGATCGAAACGCCCCGAGCGGTAATGTAGAACACGAAGGCGAGAAGTCGCCCCCTCGCGGGGGCGCGGATCGAAACATCCGCCACGCGCTCGCGACGATCAAATACCGCGGTCGCCCCCTCGCGGGGGCGCGGATCGAAACGATCCGAGCTGCGGCACCGCCCAGCCGCCGGCGGTCGCCCCCTCGCGGGGGCGCGGACAGCAGCTGGACCTGACCCGGCTTGCTCGGCTGAAAACCGACCAGCAGTCGTCCCGAGACCGGGCGGCCGTCGATCTGCGCCTCGGGGACCTTGATGCGCATCAGCCCGTCGGCTTCCGGCACGTCGTGCTGCCAGCCGCACCAGACCACCGTATAGCCGTGGCGCATCAGAAAACCATTGCCAGCATCGGTGGGCCCGGCAGGATTGATCGGTCGCGGCACGCCGTTAAATGTCGCCAATGCGAGCCGATTGCCGCGGTTCGGTACGTCGAACAGCAGGCGGTGGTTCCCGCGCGCCTGGTCTACCGGCGTAAGGATGCGGACGTCAGCCGTGAAATGCACCAAGCCGTCGCGCCCGCTCCCGGCCAGATCGAGATCGGTGACGGGGCGGTTCAACCGGTGCGCCGGGTCAACGGCGAAGTGTGCGGTGCCGTCGAGCTGCTGGTAGGACCCGACATCGCCGAATTCCCGGCTGGCGGCGAGCGGCTGGCGGGTCTTGATCTCGAGCCTGACAACAGCCATTGCGCTCCTCCGCATTCATGTGGGGTGCATCTTTATCATCAATTCGCGGCTCCGGCTCACCGATCGGCAAGTAGGCAGAAGACGGGTCACAACCTGAAGAGCGGAAAAACGACAAGGCGCGCTCCTCTTTGAGCGGCACGGGGAGGCCTCGCTTGGCAAAATCTGAACCACTGAGCGTCGAGCTTGATACCGCTGATGACAGCTATCGACACTCCTCGACGACGACGGGGCACGGGGCACGCAGGAATGGAACACGACGACGGGTTTCCGGCGGCCGAGGCTCAACGGCGGCTGTCACCTCAGTCGGCTGACCTTCGCCAGACCGAGGGTAACGCGCAGGACGCGCCGAAAGCGGACGAGCGATCTCTGCCGCGGTTGAGCCCTCGTAACGTCCTTCTCTGATTGCGATTCGCGCGTCAACCAGCCCTCTCTCCTTCTTTTACGTCGATGCCGCCATGAGACTCTTGCTTCTCTACGAGGTCGGCAGGAGCCGCCTCAGGATGGGGCACGAAGGCCGACGATGCGATCTTTATGGCACATAGCGACGAGGAAATTTCCAGGCTAGCGCAGGGTTTCGCGTCGCTGTTCAGACCAGGGAGTTCGGGTTGCGAACGTAGTCCTTGATCGCATCGGCCGCCCAACAGGCCAGCATGCCGATCGTCTCGGTGGGGCCGTTCGCGGGGTTCTGCGGGAACGCGCTGCCGCCCACCACGAACAGGTTCGAGGCGTCCCACGACTGCAGGTATTTATTGACGACGCTGGTCGACGGATCGCTGCCCATCACGGCGCCGCCGACGTTGTGCGTGCTCTGGTATCCCGTGATACCGAAATTCGTACCCTTATTCTTGCCGCCCAGGGCCGAACCGTTGAGCGCCCGGCCGATCTCGATGCAGCGCTCGTTCAGGTACGTCATCATGCGCAGATCGTTGTCGTTCCAGTCGAACGTCATGCGTAAGAGCGGCAGGCCGTAGGCGTCTTTGTAGGTCGGATCCAGATCCAGGTAGTTGTGCCGATAACTCAGACAGGATGCGTGAATCGAGATCGACATGGCTCGGCGGTAGTTATGGGCTACGGCTTTCTTCCATTCACCCCCCCAACGCGGCGTGCCGGGCGGCACCATCTTGTTCTTGATCGGCGTCGCGCCGCTGTTCGAGGTGTTCACATAGGCGCCCCCGATAAAGCCGAGCGGGCCGCGGTCGATCAGGTCACCGTTGAATTCGTCGATCGACGTGTTGACCTGGCCGCCGCCGATGAAAGGATTGAACTCGCGATCATCGAAGAACACCTGCACTGAGCCGCCTTGCTGGTATGAGTAGTTGCGGCCGACCACCCCTTTGCCGGTGAGCGGATCGTAGGGCGTGCCGATGCCCGACAGCAGCAGCAGCCGCACGTTGCTGAAGCAATAGGCGCCCAGAACCACGATGCCGGCCGGCTGCTCGACCTCGTTGCCGCGTGCGTTGATGTAGGTGACGCCGGTGGCCTTCTTGCCGGTAGAATCCATGTTGACGCGCAGCACATTGCATAGCGCGCGCAACTCGAAGGTAGGCTGCCGGGCGAGCGCGGGCAGCACCGCGGTTAGGGGATTGGCCTTGGCACCTTGCGCGCAGACATGGCTCGAGCAGAAGCCGCCCCGCGCGCATTCGAGCATCTGTACGCGGTAGAGGTTGCGGTAGTCCTGAGTCATCGCCGCGGTTGGGCCCTGGAACGGCACGTAACCGAGCGAGGTCACCGCGTCGGCGAACAGGGCACCCTCATGCGTGCGCCGCGTCGGCGGGTTTGGATACTCGCGGGTCCGCGGCCCTTCGTGAGGATTGCCGCCTGCCTGGATCTCGCCGTTCAGGTTGCCGGCCTTGCCGCCGACGCCGAAGATCTCCTCAAACTGGTCATAGTAGGGCTCGATCTCGTCCCAGGTGACGCCCCAATCCTGCAGATTGCAGTCCTCAGGAATGAACGATGCGCCATAGCGTTCCTCAATGCGCGAGCGCATTTCGAAATCATGCGGCAAGAAGCGGCGCGCATTGCCGCCCCAGTGTGCCGCCGTGCCACCGACCATCTCGCCCGGCTTGAACGCACCCATCTCGCGCATCGGTAGCGCCGTCTGCGAGTTTTTGTTGCGAAATGTAATGGTGTCGCGCGCCAGGTTCTGAAAGATGTCGCTATGGCGATCGAACTTCAGTTCGTCGTACACGTTGGGCTTCTGAAAGTCGGTGTCGATATCGAACTGCTTGCCGCGCTCCAGGCACACGACGCTCAACCCGGCGCTGGCCAGTTCCATCGACATGATCGAGCCGACGATGCCACTGCCCACGACGACGACATCGACAGATTTCAATTTGGTAGCCGACATCTCAGCTTTCCCCGTTGCTGTTGCGCTTGATGATGACGTGCTTCGGAAAGCCTTCCGCATCGACCGGCACCCTACCGGTCTGGAGGTCGAGCACGCTGACGGGTTCGGCGTGGTACGGCTCGGTGCTGGTGACCAGTTCCCGGTATTGGCCGCTGGGCACGCCGGGGAATCCGAGCAGCTTCCAACCCACCTTGTCGCGGTTGCCGCCGTATAGCGGATCGGCGAAATACCCCTCTTCGGTGTTGCGCCACAGCAGATCGAAGAAGAATTTCGATGACAGCGAAGGTAGCGCGACCTCGTCCTTCTCTAACTGCTCGAGCAGGCGCAATTGTCTGTCACCCGCAAGCTGCGCGAAAGGCCGGTCGAACTCGGCTTTGCAGTGCTCGTTGATCTCGCGAATCGCGATGCGATACACCTCCTGTGGCGTGAAGCGCGATTGGTAGCCCTGCTGCGGCGTCCCCTCCATCCATGGGCCGCCGCGATATTGACGCCCGTGGACGCCCCAGGTGCCGGCCAATTGGCGGTCGATATAGACCACCACACCAGCATCGCGAGCCCCAGGACCCAGCTCATCGGTGGGTATCAGATGCTCGACGGCGGCTTCTAGAAAACGAATCTCAGGCTCCGACAAATAGAGATAGGAAGCCCCGATCGGGTTGTCGCTCAAGGTCATCTCCTCCATTCCCCACTTCGGGGTGTAAATGTGATCGGGCATTGTCAAGTTAACCGGAAACGGAACGAATTCAGACGGCATATCGGGTGATGCTGTTGCCTGATTGTCATTTTGAAATTAAGTGGCGCGAAATTTTGATCGCCAAATGGCGCGGTTTGCGCCTAATCCTGCCGACGCCTTCTCAGGGGTCCCAAGCCGGAGCGCCTCGTACAGCGCCGTCTTGCCGATCCTAAGCCGCGCCGCGGCTTCGCGCACGGTCAACCCTTTTGCGACCCGCCGCCGCGGCCGCGCGAGGCCGCAAGGGCGGACGCAAGCCGGTCGTCGACCCCGAGAAGCTGGCGCGCGCCCGCAGCATGGGCAATTGCTGCGCACCGGTTTCTTTCGCGCGGTCCGGGTGAAATCGTGGGACAGCATGCTGCTGCGCAACCTTATCACCGCCCGCCGCCAACTGGTGCACATGCAGGTGGACATCGCCAATCAGATCCGCGGCATCCTGAGGACTTCGGATTGGCTTTGCCGCCGGGCACCGGCGGTGGACGCCGCTTCGAGGCGGCCGTGCGCGAGCGCGCGCCGATGCGCCCGGGGCTGAGCCTGATTGTCTTGCCGCTGCTGGAAGCATGGCGCGCCGTGCGTGAGCGGCTCGTTGTGCTCGACAAGACAGCGGTCGCAGCGGCGCGCCGCGATCCGCGATGCCGGCTGCTGATGAGCGCACCGGGCGTGGGTGCGATCACGGCGTTGACCTATGTCGGCACGGTGGAGGATCCGCAGCTGTTCCATCGCGCCCGCGCAGTCGGGGCCTGGCTCGGACTCACGCCGCGCCGATACCAATCCGGCGAAATCGACACCACGGGGCGCACGCGCTGCGGCGATCCCTTGCTGCGAACCGCCCTCTACGAAGCGGCCAACCAGATACTGACCCGTTCGCATCTAGACAGCGCGCTCAAACGCTGGGGGCTGATGCTCAAGGGGCGAAATGGGCACAAGAAGGCCGTCGTCGCCGTGGCCCGCAAATTGGCCGTCATCCTGCATGCCATGTGGAAGAGCGGCGCGACCTTCTCCGCCGAACCCGCGCCGGCCAAGGCGGCGTGAGGACAGAGGAGCGAAATCCCCGGTTCCGCCTGCCCTGGCGGAAGGAGGCGTCCCTGCCGGGACGTGGTCAGGACCATCACGATATGCCCGCCGCGGCGAATAGACCACGTTTGCTGACATTGCGAGGTCCTCCATCGGACATCATCGTGCGGCAGCGGCACCATCCCTGACCGCGGAGACAACCCTGAACCGGCAGAGTGTCGCGGCGAGGGCAGAAAAAAAGAACAACAGGCTTGACCGGGTAGGCGCGATTAGACAACAACAACGCGGGCATAGCCGATGAGCGTCACAAATGTCCGCCTTCCGTCCGGTAAACATCCTGTCCGAATTGCCGTTGGCAGTCCAGCACTCCCGGACACCCTGAAGCTGGCCGCTCATCGTTCGTTTGGCGGACACGCCGACCGAAGGCTCCATCCGACTGCGGCTACGTGCGCCAGATAATTCTCAAAATTCTACGCCACTTAATTTTCAAAATGACAACTTCCTGCGCGCCGGTGACACGCTGGTCGTCACCCGCATCGACCGCCTGGCGCGGTCGCTGAAAGACCTCCAGGACATCGTGCACGAGCTCAAGGCCATGGGGGTGGCGTTGAAGGCGACCGAGCAGCCGGTCGATACCGGCACCGCGGCCGGCAAGGCATTTCTCGACATGCTCGGCGTGTTCGCCGAGTTCGAGACCAATCTGCGCCGCGAGCGCCAGTTGGAAGGGATCAACGCCGCCAAGGCGCGCGGCGTCTACAAAGGCCGCCAGCCGTCGATCGATGCTGCCGAGGTGCTGCGCTTGCGGTGTGAGGAAAAGCTCGGCCCGGCGGCGATTGCGCGGCGGCTTGGCATCGGTCGGGCCAGCGTCTATCGCCTGTTCAACAAGCACCGGCCAGCGGGCGCGGCAAACGGGGGTGGGGATGCCGATCAGACCTGAGCTGCGCGGGCTCTATCCAAGCGACTGGGTGGAGATCAGCCGGAAAATAAGGTTCGAGCGCGCCGGCGGCGTGTGCCAGGGTTGCGGCCGGCCGCACGGGATAACGGTGCGCTGTCTGCCCGACGGTCGCTGGTTCGACGCCGGGTGCGGCACTTGGCGCAACGGCCACGGCCGGCCGGCGCGCTGGCCCGACCTGGTCGAGACCGCGCAGATGCGGCAAACCCGTGTCGCCCTGGCCGCGGCCCATCTCGATCATGACCCGCGCAACAACCGACTGCGCAACCTGAGGAGCCTGTGCCAGCGCTGCCACATGATCCACGACCGCCCGCATCATCTGGCGCAGCGGCGGATCACCTATTTGCTGCGCCGCGCTCTCGGAGATTTGTTCCCCGGCCCGTATTCCGTGCATTGCATGCTGCAGCTGCCTCAGCTCGCGTCCGTTATCCGATCGTGAGGGCACGGCCGCGTTGCTTATCTTCGTCAAGAACTCAGCGTCGCTGCGCCCGGTGAGGAGGCGACCCTTATGCAAGAGGCCCGACATGAAACCGCGCGAGCGGGCGGGCCAGGCCTCCATCGCACCCGCAGGCCATTCCGCGCCCATCCCGATCCCGAGCATGCCGCCAGAAAAACAGGAAAAGTAAGACTTGGAGAAAAGCCGGCGACAAAGTTTCAGACCGAGTACCCCAGGATCTGAGATCATCAGAGGGACTTCGCGACCCAGACGATCGGCCATCCAACTAGCCGCGGTCGCGCCGCCCAGCCGCATCCACGACGTAACCGCGAAGACGGCCGCAACCGCGGTCAGCGGTACGCCGAATTCTTAGCTGATCGGCAGCATCATCAGCAGAGAAGCCGTGAAATCGAGCGCGTCGAGCGTCCAGCCAAGCCACGCCGCGATTTGGGCATACCGTTGATCCTTGGTGGGCTCCTTTCCACCAGGCAACGGCGTTGGTTGGCACCGCCATCGTCGCCATACCTGTCCCCCCTGCCGTCGATTTTGTTTTCTATGGAAGACGAATGTTTTTGATTGCGGTGCCCGGCGAAGCCCGTAACATAGTGTCGCAATGGCGGATCAACGCTCAAGATGCATGCCGACACCGGAGAGAGGTTGGGAGGAACCGTGCCTGCACTAGTTACCGCAACCGAACAGAACCGGCGGCGACGAACCCCACCCACCAAGTCCGCCGAAATCGCGCAGATCGGCCCGCTCGGAAAGCCCGTCGGTGCGGTGGTCGCCGCGGCGAAAGTTCTCCGCGTGCTGCATGCGTCCGAGCGCCCGCTGAACGCCAGCGAGGTGGCCCGCGCGGCGCGTCTGCATCGCGGGACGGCGTACAACATCCTCCGGACGCTGCAAGCCGAGAGCTTTGTCGGATATGACGAAGCGACCCGCACCTACGCGGTGAGTCTGCGCATTCTCGAACTGGCCTACGGCGTGTTGCGGCGCAGCGGCTTGCTGGATATCGCGCGTCCGCTGATGCATGCGGTCTCGGATGCGTACGGCGTCTCGGTTTACCTATCCAAAGTGCTGGGGCCTTCGTCGCTGCTACTGTTGGATTGGGTGGGCGCCGCCTTCCGACCCGACCTGTACGTCACCGTCGGGCGTCCTTCCCCGGTTCCGGCGGGAGCATCGGGCATGATCATGGCCGCGTTCGGCAACAGTAGCCAGGTCGAAGTCGAAGCACTGTTCTCGCAAGTCGCGTGGTATCAGAAACCCTTGTTTTCCGAGTTTTTGGCCCGCGTCACCGAAGCGAAGCAAGCAGGCTTTGCCGTCGATCGCGGGGCCATGTTTCAGGGGATCACATTGGTTTCGGTGCCGGTGCTCTCGCTGGCATGGGAGCCGTTGCTGATCCTGACCGCCGCGGGGCGTTCGCACGATCTCAAGGCCGAGGCGCTGGAGCCGCTCTGCCGCGCGATGCAATCGGCGGCCGCGCGCCTGTCTGAGAGCGTGCGATTGTTGCGTCTCGAATGAAGAGTCACATCATCTCAGGGAGGACAACGTGGTTGCCTCACAGACGATCGCACGTGGGTCAGAGACAGAGCTCCCCTTAGATTTCGACGCCGCCGTCATCGGCGCCGGCGTCTCCGGCCTGTACCAGCTCTACCGGCTGCGCGAGCTCGGCCTCAAGGTGCGCGTATTCGAGGCTGGCACTGGCGTCGGCGGTACCTGGTACTGGAACCGCTATCCCGGCGCCCGGTTCGATTCCGAAAGCTGGACCTACGGCTACTCGTTTTCGCAGGAACTGCTCGACGAATGGGACTGGGAGGAGCACTTCGCCGGCCAGCCCGAAACCGAGCGCTACCTGAACTACGTCGCCGACAAGTTCAGCCTGCGCCGCGACATCCAGTTCAAGAGCCGCGTCGCCGCCGCCCACTACCAGGAGGAGGCGCGCAGCTGGAACATCGCGCTGGAAGATGGCCAGCACTATACGGCCCGCTTCCTGGTCACCGCCGTCGGCGTGCTGTCGGCGGCGACGTTGCCGAACATCCCTGGAGTCAAGAGCTTCGAGGGCCGATCATTCCATACCCATTACTGGCCGAAGGAGCCGGTCAGCTTTTTTGGCAAACGCGTCGCGGTGATAGGCACCGGCGCGACCGGCATCCAGACCATTACTGAGGTGGCGAAGACGGTCGGGCACCTGACCGTGTTCCAGCGCACCCCACAATGGGCGGCGCCGCTGCACAACGCCAAGATCACCAATGAGGAAATGGCGCGCATCCGGGCCAAATACGCCGATATCTTCGCGCGCTGCCAGGAGACCTATGGCTGCTTTATCCACGCGGCCGACCCGCGCTCCACGCTCGAGGTAACCGAAGAAGAGCGCGAGGCCTTCTGGGAAAAACTCTACAGCGAGCCCGGCTTCGGGATCTGGATGGGCAACTTCCGCGACATCCTGGTTGACCGGCAAGCCAACCGGCTGATCGGCGATTTCGTCGCGCGCAAAACCCGCGAGAGGGTCAAGGACCCGGAAGTGGCCGAGAAGCTGATCCCCAAAACCTACGGCTTCGGTACTCGCCGCGTCCCGCTCGAAAGCGGCTATTTCGAGATCTACAACCAGCCCAATGTCGAGCTCGTCGACGTCAGCGAGACGCCGATCGAGCGCATCACCCCGATCGGGATCAAGACCAGCAAACGCGAATACGAATTCGACATCATCATCTACGCGACCGGGTTCGACGCGATCACTGGTGCCTTCGATCGTATCGACATCCGCGGTGTCGACAATGTGTCGCTGAACGACAAGTGGAAGGACGGTCCGCAGACCTTTCTCGGCATCATGGTCGACGACTTCCCGAACATGCTGATGGTGATGGGCCCGCATGCCGGCCTCGGCAACTTCCCACGCGCCGCCGAGTACAGCGCCGACTGGGTCACCGGGCTGATCCGCTTTGCCCGCGACCGCGGCCTGACCCGCATCGAGGCCACCGCGGCGGGCTCAGCCGCCTGGACAGATCATGTCATCGAGGCGAGCGAGGGGTTGCTGTTCACGGAAGTCGATTCATGGATGACCGGCATCAACCGCAACGTCGAGGGTAAGCAGGTCCGCCGAATCATGCGCTACAGCGGCGGCCACCCCAAGTTCCGCGAGCGCTGCGAGGCTGTGGTCGCGGATGGATACCGGGAATTGGCGCTAGCTTAGTGCGACAAGGCGCAACTGGCCGTCGGGTTGGCGACGCCGCCGAATGAAATGCCCTGATGCCAGAGGGAACGGCGACCGCCGCCCTGATGTGAAAGCCCTGATCGGTAGGAGACCCGAAATGTCGACACACACCGCGGAACACGGCAGATTTGATGCGATCATCGTGGGCGCCGGTGTTGGCGGTCTCTACGCGATCCATCGCCTGCGCAAGCTCGGCCTCAACGTGCGCGTCTTCGAAGCCGGTCACGGGGTCGGCGGCACCTGGTACTGGAATCGCTATCCGGGGTGCCGTTGCGACGTCGAGAGCCTAGAATACTCGTATTCCTTCTCCGACGAACTGCAGCAGGAGTGGCATTGGCCCGAGCGCTACGGCACGCAGCCAGAAATCCTGCGCTACATCAATCATGTGGCTGACCGCTTCGACCTACGCCGCGATATCGAATTTAACACCCGGGTCAAAGAAGCGGTTTTCGACAGCCAGACAAACACGTGGACAGTGAGGACCGACAAAGGCGATACCGCGACCGCGCGCTACTGCATCATGGCGACGGGCAATCTTTCGACGCCGCGCAAACCGAATATCGCCGGTTTGGAGAGCTTCAACGGCAAGTGGTACCACACCGGTCTCTGGCCTCATGAAGGGGTCGATTTCACCGGGCTGCGCGTCGGTGTGATCGGCACAGGCTCATCCGGCGTCCAGTCGATCCCCATCATCGCAAGACAGGCGAAGCATCTTTACGTGTTTCAGCGGACGGCTAATTTCACCTTGCCCGCGCGCAACGTGCCGATGCCGCCCGACAAAGAGCGCGCGCACAAGGCCGAATATCCGGAGCGTCGCCGCGCGGCCTACGAGACCCCGTTCGGGATCGCGGGGTATCCGCCGCCGGTGAAGTCGGCGCTCGATGCAACCGAAGACGAGCGGCTGCGCGCCTACGAAGCAAAATGGGCCGAGGGCGGCAGCATCAGCTTCCTCTATTCATTCACCGATTTGCTGCTGGACAAGGAGTCCAACGACACGGCTTCGGAGTTCGTCCGCCGGAAAATCCGCGCCACCGTCAAGGACCCCAAGATGGCCGAGCTGCTGTGCCCCAACGACCATCCGATTGGCACCAAGCGGCTCATCCTCGATACCGACTATTACGAGACGTACAACCGCGACAACGTCACCTTGATCGATATCAGAAGCAAGCCGATCCAGGAAATCACGCCGACCGGGTTGCGCACCGCCGAAGCCGATTACGCACTGGACGCGATCGTCTTTGCGACCGGTTTTGACGCCATGACGGGCGCCATGAAGGAAATCGACATCCACACCGATGCGGGACTGTCGATCCAGGCGAAGTGGGAAGACGGCCCGCGCACCTATCTCGGGATCATGATCGCCGGCTTCCCGAACCTATTCATGATCACCGGCCCACAGAGCCCTGGCGTTAAGAGCCAGATGATCCTGGCGTGCGAGCAGCATGTCGATTGGATCGCCGACTGCGTCCAGTATTTGAGCGACCGTGGTCTGACACGCATCGAGGCGGAGCAGGGAGCCGAAGATTCCTGGGTCCAGCACAACAATGAAGTGGCAGATCGAACGCTCTACCCACTGGCTAACTCATGGTATGTCGGCGCCAATATCCCCGGTAAACCTCGAGTCTTCATGCCCTATGTCGGCGGCGTCACCGCTTACAAGAAGAAGTGCGACGAGGTCGCGGACAACGGCTACGAAGGCTTGCGGCTGGGTGGATCCACCGAAGAGCAGCGGTTTGCGGCAAATTGACGCTCGATCACGTTCTGTTTCACGGGTCGTTTGACGAGAAACATCCGCCGGCCCGCGCAGTGAAGTGTTGAGAAATCATGGCTGCCTTGTCGGATGACGCGCATCGCGACGTCGTAGCGCTTGAGCTCCGCCCGCCATTGCGAGCCCGACCGGGCCGGCGCCAACGACGAGCGCGGAAATCCTCTCCGTCACGATCGTCCTTTCGTTCTTCAGTTCGTCGCGGTCCCTGCCGTTCGCCCTCGATGATGAATTGCCAATCAAGGGGCAGCGCATCGCTCTCAAGATCGACATTGAAGGCCACAAACTAGCCGCTCTTAAGGGAATGAAATCCCTGCGTCGCGCCAACGACTTGCTTTTTACAGGTCGAATGCTGGCTCGAGAACGCTCCCACCTTCATCACAGCGATGAAGGCCGAAGGCTATAGACTGATCCATCAGATTTTTGTCGACTACTATTTCGATAGGGAGGTGTGATGTTGTTCTTATTGGGATTTCTCGCGGGCGTTGTTTCCACGCTCACCGTGCTTTTCCTCAACATCGTGAACGACACCGACGAATAGCCAATGACCTTTGCATAATTCATATGTGGACGGCCCCCGCCTGCGAAAGATGTTGAGGTCGGTTTTGGCGAAATGGTCGGGTGCAGTCATATGTCCGGCCCTTAAGGTGCGGTGCCTATGACCGCTG
>JBOHME010000115.1:0-12240 GCA_050729795.1 Allostellaceae bacterium
CCACAAGAATACCCCACACCCGAACGGCAGGGCGATGACAAACCGGTCCCAGCTCGCCAGCACCCGCTGCCGGCTGGTGGCGTAGGTCACCGGTACGATCGGCACCCGTGCCAGCCGCGCGGCGTCGATCGTGCCGCTGCCGACACGCAGCGCCGGGCCGCGCGGTCCGTCCGGGGTGATCGCGACGCAACCGCCGTCGCGCAGCCGTTTCAGCATCGTGCGCAAGGCGGCCGACCCGCCGCGCCGGGTCGAGCCAGCAATCGCCGCAATGCCGAAATAGGCTACCGCATCGGCGATGATCCGCCCGTCGTGATGCGCCGAGATTAGCATGTTCATCGGCGCCATGCGTTGCCAGGCCTTTGGGATCATCAGCATCCTGCCATGCCAAAAGACGCCGATGAACACCCGGCCTTCCGCCACCAGGCGGCGCGGCAGCTCGCCCCCAACGACCTGCCAGCGGTTGGTGCGATAGACGAGACGGATATAGATGTGGATCGCCCAGGCTGCCGCGCGCCGCAGCCGCGGATGACGCAGCAGGCGGCGCCAGCGAGGGGTTCGGATGCCGTTCAAAATCGTGTCGCGGCCGCCGCCGCGGAAACGGACGGCTCACCCTCATCGGCGAACTGCAGCGCGTAAAGTCGGGCGTAGAGGCCGTTGCGGGCCAGCAGCTCGGCGTGCCGCCCGCTCTCGACGATCCGGCCGCGATCGACGACACAGATCAGATCGGCACCCTGCACGGTCGACAGTCGATGGGCGATGACGAGCGTGGTCCGGCCGCGGATCAAGGCGCGCAGCGCCGCCTGCACCTGCCGCTCGGATTCGTTGTCGAGCGCCGAGGTGGCCTCGTCGAGGAGCAGGATCGGCGCGTCCTTCAGCATCGCCCGGGCGATCGCCAGACGCTGGCGCTGACCGCCCGAGAGCCGCACGCCATGCTCGCCGACCTGCGTCTCGTAGCCGTTGGGCAGCTCGCGGATAAAGTCTTCGGCACCCGCGGCGCGCGCGGCGGCTTCGATCTCGGCGGTCGAGGCGCCGAATCGGCCATAGGCGATATTGGCGCGCAGCGTGTCGTCGAACAGGGTGACCTCCTGCGCCACGAGCGCGATCGCGCCGCGTAACGAGTCGAGCGTCACGTCGCGCACATCCTGGCCGTCGATCGCGATACTGCCGTCATCGACATCGTAGAAGCGCGGGATCAGATTGAGGATCGTCGATTTGCCGGCGCCGGAGGCTCCGACCAGCGCCACCGTATGCCCGGCCGGAACGGTCAGCGAGATGCGGTCGAGCGCCACTGCGCCGGGTGCGTAGCCAAAGCGCACCCGCTCGAAGCAGATCTCGCCGCCGGTCACCCGCAGCGCTCGCGCATAGGGCCGGTCGCGGATCATCGGCTCGATGTCGAGCACCTGAAAGATCCGCTGCGCCGCGGCCAAGCCCTCCTGCAGGGAAGCATTCAAATTGGCCAAGCTCTTCATCGGCTGATAGGCGAGCAGCAATGCCGTGATAAAGGAAAAAAAGGCGCCTGGTGTGCGCGAGCCGATGATGACCTGGTGCCCGCCGTACAAGATGACAACGGCGATTGCCGCTCCCCCCAACGTCTCCATCATCGGCGACGCCCGCGAGCGGGTGCGGGTTGCCCGATCGATCAGCGCGAAAATGCGCTCGAACAGCCCGGCGGCGCGCCGCTCCTCGTATTCCTCCATGCCATAAGCCTTGACCAGGCGAGCGCCCTGAAAGGTCTGGCTCAACAGCGTGGTCAGCTGACCGATCTCGGCCTGGGTGTTGGCCGAAACCCGGCGCATGCGGCGGCCGATGCCGACAATCGGGCGGATCGCCAGCGGAAAGATGAAGAACGAGACCAGCGCCAAGAGCCAGTCCTGGTAGAACATGACCCCGACCAGGAAAATGACGGTCAGCGCGTCCTTGCCGATGCCGCCCAGCACGTTTGCCGCGGCGCCGCGCAGCAGCGCCGCATCGTTGGTGAAGCGCGAGATCAGGCTACCGCTCGGATGCGCGTGGAAATAGGCGAGATCGGCGCGCATCACCCGGCCGAACAGCGCGATCTGGATGTCGGCGATGATGCGCTGGCCGACGTGGTTCATCAGCACCGCCTCGCCGAAATCGGCGAGCCCCTTGACGATCGCGATGGCGAGTGCCGCGCCGGCGATGATCAGCAGCAGCGAGGCGTCGCGCCCGACAAAGATGCGGTCGAGCACCGGCTGCATCAGCCAGGCGCGCAGCGCAGTGCTGCCGGCGGCGGCCCCCATCAGCACAAAGGCGAGCGCGATGCGCGACGCGTGCGGGCGCATGAAATCGCGCGCAAGGCGCCACACGAGCGCCATCGTGCGCCCGCCCTCGTCGAGGATCGGCAGCTTTTTCAACATGGGTCCCCGCCAAAGTGTTAAAGGCGGGGACCCGCCTTGGCAAGTCCGCCGGGGTTACGCCGGATAGGAGACGAAGCACTTCTCCGAGGCGAAGATGTGCGTTTCGACATAATCCTGCACGACGGGTTTGCGATCGAGATGCTCCATCGCTCCCATCAGCGCGCACCAGTTCAGCATCTCATGCTGGCCGGCCTGCTCCATCGCCGCGAGCGGGCGCTTGCGCCAGGTGTCGTAATCGCGCCGTGACAGCGCATCGAAGAGCAGCCGATCGGCCTTGTGGTCGGGCCACAGATAGCCGTTGGTCGGCGACAGAAAGCAATGCGACCAGCTCGACGACGCGATCAGCGCCACCCGCCACGGCGATTGTGCCAATGTCTCGGCCACCGCTCGGCCCACCTCCATGCAGCGCCAGGGATGCGGCGAGGGCGGATCGACGGCCTCGCCTGGATCGCGCGGCGGCATGAACAATGCTGCGGTGCCGCCCTTGGCGTGCAACAGGTTGCTGCCGTAGCAATTGATCGCAAACGGCACTACCGGATAGGGGAAGCCTTGGCGATCCCAGTCGAGGTAGAGGGCCGTGTTGGTGAAGGCGTGCGCCAATTTGTGGTGCAGCGGCTGGTAGGCATAGGCCATGTCGATGCCGCGCTCGATCAGCCCGGTGGCGAGATATTTCGCCATGTCGCGATGCCCGTGCAGCTTCAGCTGCCAATCGCCCGCCTCGCCCCAGCGGTTGGGGCGGCCGCCATTGCCGCGGCCCGCATCGCCGTTGTGCCAGGGCTGGGTCGCGAAATCATCATCATAGCCGAGGACGCAAAAGGCCGGGATGATGTCCTCGCGGAAGTTCTCGTACTGGTCGTCGCCCCACACCAGCACGACATCGGGGTTGAACGCGTCGAGCGCCTTGCGGATCGCGCGGAAATCGTCACCGAGCCGCGCGCTGTAGCGCCGCGCCGCCGACAGCCCCTCATCATTGCCGAGCTCGGCCACCAGCTCGGCCGGCCAGTTGGCCGGGTTCTTGTAATGCTCGGGCACATTGGGTGCCGTCAGCAGCCGGTGGAAGAGCGACGGCAATTGCTCGTCGGGCACCGTCAAACCCGGGTAATGTGTGCAGCCCAGCCCCAGTATCTCACCCATATCCATGCTCCCTTTCGATAAGGTGCCTCGTCGTGAGCGGCGCCACGTTCGATCACAGCCGATCTTACCCGATGTGAGGCGCCGCCGGCAGCAATATCGTATCGGCTCCGTTCCAGGCGGGCCTGTTTTTGGCATCGCTGCTCAGCGATGCGATGCTGCAATTCCAATTGCCGACGCCAGCTCGAACTCGATGCGGAGCAATGTTCCGGAGTGATGCCGATCGGGTGCTATCTGCCGTGAGCTTCCAATGTTGGTCAGGCCGACAGGCGTTCTATCGGGATCGTAATCGTTGCCGCCATGCCTTCGCGGAGCCAGTTGTACTCCAACGTTCCGTTGAAGAGCCGCGTGACGGTATTTTGGACCAGGGTGCTGCCAAAATTTTTCGTCGCGGGAGGTCTTTCGATTGGCGGCCCGCCGCGCTCGATCCAGCGCAGCGTGAGTATCGCGTCCTCATGCTGCCAGTGTATATCGATGTGGCCTTCTTCGCACTTTAAGGCACCATATTTCACCGCGTTCGTCGCCAGCTCATGAAAAATGAGCGCGATCCCGTTAGTCGCGCGCTCGCCGCAGCGGATCGGCGGTCCATCGATCGAAAACCGGCGATTGCCATCTTCCGCCGCTTCATGCGGCTCGCCGATCGTCCGGATCATGTCGGCCAACTCCGAGCCCTGCGGCGCTGAACCGTATGGGCTGAAGCTCGCGCGCACGAGGGCATGGGCGCGGGCAAAAGCGTGCAACCGGCCCGACAGGTTTTCCGCGAGCTCATACGTGGTCACGGCGTCCTTCGCGCTGATCCGGATCATGCCTTCCGTCACGACGAACAGGTTGTTGACCCGATGACTCATTTCCCGAGCCAAAGTTTCCTGTTCGTCGAGCGCCTGATGCAGCCGTTGCTCGCTGCGTACCATGCGCAACGCGATGCCGACAAAGGCGGCGAGTTCCGTCATCGCGCGGGCGTGTCCGCTATCGAAATGCTCTTCCCGGTCGGAGACGATCCATAGTGTTCCCAAAGGAACCCCGCCGCCCAGATAGAGCGGCACAAGCAGTACCTCGGGTATAATGATGTTGGCATCGGCGATCCAGCTATAGACCCGCTCGGGATGCCGCGAGAGCACCGGGGCGTTGCGGTCGAGCGTGATGCCGCACGGGCTGAAATCCCGCGGGGTTGTCGCGCCGTTAAACGGGGCAAGCACGCCCCGCAGATATTGCCAGCGAAAAACGCCGGGAGCAGGATTTTCTTCGTAAAGGCTGAGGCCCGCTGAGACGCCACCGGTCATTTCCAGGGCTAAATCGACGAACCTCGGCAAGACCTCTTCGGGCTGATCCGCCATCCGCGCCGCTAGGTCTTGAAGCGCCAGCTTTTCCTGCAGATAGTCGGTTTTTTTCGGAGCGCGCCGGCCGAGCTCATCGGTGATGAACACATCGGCGACCGTTGGCTTACGCAATGCCTGCTGTATCCGCATCGAACCGTCCTCCGGACGCCGATCCGCGCGTCGCCGAAAACCATGCCGATGGTCAGGGTGGCATCGTACCCTAGATAATCGCGCATGCAAATCCCCACCGGGATAGCCGCCTAGAACCTGTCGTGTGCAGAACCCAAGACTTTCCGGAAATTCCATTGAGCCAGCCAGATCAATGGGTCAGACTCCCGCAAGAGATCGTCGAAACCTCTGCCTCGCCGCCGCTACGTCGCCAGTCCCGCGAGCTTCTGCCACTGCAGAGAGCCGGCTTCCGCCTCCACCTATGCGCCGGCGACGGTCAAATCGTCGATCCGCAGCGTTGGAGAATCCATGCCGGCCTTGAATT
Organism: Allostellaceae bacterium; assembly: GCA_050729795.1. Classification (GTDB taxonomy): domain Bacteria; phylum Pseudomonadota; class Alphaproteobacteria; order ATCC43930; family CGMCC-115725; genus AP-15. Next base: position 5,319 of record JBOHME010000115.1, read on the forward strand.
CGAGATCGTCGGCGGCCACGAGACGAAGGAACATGTCCTTGAGGTTGCCGGCAACTGTCATCTCGCTGACCGGAAATGCGATCTCGCCATTGTCGATCCAGAACCCGGCCGCACCCCGGCTGTAGTCGCCGGTGACACCATTGACGCCCATGCCCATCATCTCGGTCACGTAGAACCCGCTCTTGATGTCGGCGATCAGCTCCCGCGGGCTCGGCGCCCCGGGCTCGATCCACACATTGGTCGCGGCCGGACCGGGCGGCGATGAGGTGCCGCGCGCGGCGTGCCCGGTCGATTTCAGCTTCAGCTGGCGGGCCGAGCGCAGGTCCAACAGCCAGGTCGTCAGCACTCCCTTGTCGATGATCGCGCGGCGGCGATTGGGCAGCCCCTCGCCGTCGAACGGTTTCGCGCGCAGCCCGCGATGACGGTGCGGGTCGTCGATGATCGTGATCGTCTCGGCAAAAACGCGCTCACCGAGCCGGTCCTTCAAGAAGCTCGTGCCGCGGGCGATCGAGGGACCCGAGATCGCGCCCAAGAGCGCCGAAATCATGCCGCGCGCCACCCGCGGGTCGAACACGACCGGAACCCTGGCGGTCGGCATCTTGCGCGCGCCGAGCCGCTTGACCGCGCGCTCGCCGGCGCTCCTGCCGACCGATGCGGGGTCGCGCAGATCGGCGGCATGGACCGCACTCGCGTAATCGTAGTCGCGTTCCATCCGCGTGCCAGAACCGCTGATCACGCTGGCGCTGACCCCGGAGCTCGACCCGGAATAGGTTCCGGCAAAACCGTTTGAGGCGGCCAGCGCCACAGTCGAGCGGCCCCAGCCAGCCTCCGCACCCTCGGAATTGGTGACGCCTTCGACCGCGAGGGCCGCCTCCTCGGCGGCGCGGGCGCGTTCGATCAGCGTCTCGGCGGTCGGCTCCTGCGGGTCGAACATGTCGAGGGAGGGCCATTCGCGGGCGATCTCGCCGGGGTCGGCGATGCCGCAATAAGGGTCCTCGGGTACGCTCCGGGCCATTGCGACGACCCGCTCGACCAGCTCGTCGAGCGCCTTCGCCGAACGGTCGCTCGACGAGACCACCGCCTGCTGGCGGCCGATAAAGACGCGCAGCCCGAGATCCTGCCCTTCCGAGCGCTCCAGCTTTTCGGTCTTGCCGAGGCGGCGCCCATGCGACAGCGACACACCTTCGAACAGGACTGCATCGGCGGCGTCGGCACCGGCGCGGCGCGCGCGCGCGATCAAGTCTTGCAGCAGGTCGAGCGCGTTTTGGTCACTGTTGTTCATCGCACCACTGCCTCACTGTCTTATCGCAAATTTTTCCAGATCGGCTTGCCCGAGCCGGGCAGGCCATAGCTCGCCCATTTCTGGGTCACCTCGGCGATGACCGCCTCGGTCATGCGGATCGGGCGGCCCCACTCGCGCCGCGTTTCGGGCGGCCATTTGCCGGTCGCATCCAGCCCGATCTTGCCGCCGAGCCCCGATTCGGGCGACGCAAAGTCGAGATAGTCGATTGGCGTGTGATCGACGAGCGTCACGTCGCGTACCGGGTCCACGCGGGTCGAGACCGCCCACATCACGTCCTTCCAATTGCGCGCATCGATGTCGTCATCCACGACGATGACAAATTTCGTGTACATGAACTGGCGCAAAAAGGACCAGATCCCCATCATCACCCGCTTGGCATGGCCGGGATAAGATTTGCGGATCGAGACGACCGCGATGCGGTAGGAGCAGCCTTCGGGCGGCAGCCAGAAATCGACGATCTCGGGAAACTGCTGCTGCAAGAGCGGGATGAACACCTCGTTGAGCGCCTCGCCGAGGATCGACGGCTCGTCCGGCGGCCGGCCGGTGAACGTCGACAGATAGATCGGGCGCTGCCGCATCGTCATCGCCGAAATGCGAAACACCGGAAAGCGCTCGACCGAATTGTAATAGCCGGTGTGGTCGCCATAGGGGCCTTCGTCGCCATACTCGTCGAGCGAGACATGGCCTTCGAGCACGATCTCGGCCTGTGCCGGCACCTTCAACGGCACGGTCTTGCAATCGACCAACTCCACCTTCCGGCCGCGCAACAGCCCGGCGAACTGGTATTCCGATAATGTCTCGGGAACCGGTGTCACCGCGGCGAGGATGGTCCCCGGATCGGCCCCGATCACCGCCGCCGCTGGCAGGGCTTCGCGCCGCTGCGCACCCCAGCGGGCGTGGTGCTGCGCGCCGCCGCGGTGTCTGAGCCAGCGCATCAGCGTCGTGTCGCGCCCGGTGACCTGCATGCGGTAGATGCCGAGGTTGAAACCGTCCTCTCGCCGCCCGCCCGGCCCCTTGGTCACGACCAGGGGCCAGGTGATCAGCGGCGCCGGCTCGCCCGGCCAGCAGGTCTGCACCGGGAGCGCGCCAAGGTCGATCTCGGCCCCGCGCAGCACGATCTCCTGGCATGGCGCCGACCCGACCGTGCGCGGGCGCATCGCCATGACCGTCCTCAACAGCGGCAGCATGTCGAGCGCCTCGCGCCAGCCGCCGGGCGGCTCGGGCTGCTTCAAAAAGGCGAGAGTTTGGCCGATCTCGCGCAGCTGCCCAGGCTCGCGATCCATGCCCCAAGCGACCCGCTCGACCGTGCCGAACAGATTGACCAACACCGGCATGGGATAGGTTTTGCCGTCACCATCGACGACGTTCTCGAACAGCACCGCCGGCCCGGCCTCGGCGAGGAGCCGGGTCTGGATTTCGGTCATCTCCAGATCGGGCGATACCGGGGCCGTGACCCGCACCAGCCGCCCGCTCGCTTCGAGCCGGTCGATAAACTCGCGCAAGCTGGAATAGGCCATGCCGCGCTATATGGGCAGCGCAGGACGGGTTGGCGAGCGGCGGCTCAGCGTGTGCGCGAGATTTGCCCGGCTGCGGCCCGGGGCGGGTGCACCGCAAACAGTGAGGCGAAGGCGGCGAGGCACAGCCCCGCCGACAGCCACACGGCATCGACTCCGACCCGGTCGAGCAAGAGCCCGAACAGAAACGGCGCCGCCGATTGCAGAACCCGCGCCGGCACCGACAAGAGACCGTTTCGCCGCCCGTAGGCCTGCGGCCCGAACAGCGCCAAGGGCAGCGTTCCCTTGGCGATCGTGATCATGCCGTTGCCGGCGCCGTGCAGCACCGCGAAGGCGGCAATCCCCGGCGCGCCGAACACCAAGAGGAAGCCAGCCCCGAGCGGGTGCAGGATCGACGCGATCCGCGCCGAGGCGACCGGATGAAACGAGCGCAGCAAGCCGAACTCGATCATGCGGGCACCGACCTGAGCCGGCCCGACCAGCGCTGCCGCGGCGATCGCGGCGGTGGCGGAGGCTCCTGCCGCCTGCAGCAGCACCGGCAGATGGGCGGCCATCGCACCCTGCACAAACCAGGTGGCGGAAAAGAAGAAAGCGAGGACCGGCATCGCGCCACGTGGCAGCTCGACCGGAACCGCCTCGGGCGCAAGCCGAGGAGCCGTGTTTGAGGCACCACGGGGCGGGATCACGAGCCAGTTGACCGGCGCCGCCAGCAGAAGGTTCAGCCCGGCCCAGATCAGGCACGCCGCGCGCCAGCCGAAGTGATGCAGAAAGAGCGCGCTCGCCGGCCAGCTGAGGGTGCTGGCAAAGCCGGCGATCAGCGTGATCCCGGTGATCGCGGCCCGCGCCTCGCGGCTGTAGAGCCAGGTCAGTGCGGCAAAGGCCGGATCGTAGAGACCCATGCCAAGGCCGATGCCGAGTACTATCCAGGCGACGGCCAGCCCGGCGATCCCATGCGCGGCGGCAAGCAGCGAGAGGCCGGCGGCGATCACCAGGTTCGAGACCGCCAATATCGCGCGCCCGCCATGGCGGTCGATCACCCGACCGACCGTCGGGCCGATCGCCGCCGACAATAGCAGCGCTGCCGAGAAGAAGCCGAAGAACACATTGCTCGACAGATGCAGCGCCGCGGCGATCGGAGCGCCGAGGATCGCCGGCATGTAATAGCTTGACGCCCAGGCGATGGTCTGGGTGCTACCGAGGGCGACAACAACGATGGTCCGCGGCGGGTTCATCGGATGCCTGCTCTCAACCGATTACACACAGCGCCGTGGCGCCGGCGCGCGCTGGCTTCGACGTTGTTGTGCGCGCAGCCGCCGAAGCTCGAAGTGACCCATCATGCTCGATAAGCTCCCACGCTCCGGCCATGTTTGGCGGCAGCCGATCCAGGCCGCCACCGATCTGCCGGCCAACCCATGTCGCATCGCGGTGAAATCAATGACAATCGAGTTGTGCTGACCACCGGCACGAGAAAAACTCACACATTGAATGGCCGCGCGCCACTTGCCGCTCGAGGCTCGGCCTTTTGCCCGCCGTCGGCCGAGCTGAGGGCGGTGCCGCGCGGGTCGTGAAACGACGCTCGGGCGGTCGGGAACAACCCGCCAGCGCGCCGGTCCCGTGCGTTCCGGCTTGGCGGGCGGCCGTGCGAGTGCCGGCGTGCGCGGCGGCCGTCAGCTGGCGGTTACCTGCCAGACGGCAGTGTCGCGGGTATCACGATCCTCGATCTCGCGGCTCGTCGGCACGAGGTAGCGGGCAAGCTCGCGCAAGCCGCTTGGCGGCAGATAGGCCCGCCCCGGATCGCCGAGCAGCGCGAGGCAGCCGCGCGCGGCGCAGCGCCGGAGCCACGCAACCGCACGCTGCGCCATCCCCCGCTCGTAGCAGACATCGCCGGCCGTGACGATGCCGCAATCCGGCGGAGCACCATTGAGCGGATCGCCGGGTCGCACTCCAACAGCGGCATCGTTCAGCGCGGCGTTGATAGCGATCGCGGCGACAGCGAATGGGTCGATCTCGGCAGCGTGGACCGGGTCAGCACCGGCCATGGCGGCGGCGATCGCCACGAGGCCCGAGCCGGAGCCGAAATCCAGCAGCGGGCGGCCGGCGATCTGCTCCGGATGGTCGAGCAGGTAACGCGCCAGCGCCTGCCCTCCGGCCCAGGCGAAAGCCCAAAACGGCGGCTCTACGCCGCGCCGGGCCAGGCTCTCCTCGCTCGCCTGCCAGATCGGGGTAAGCTCGGTCGCCAGATGCAGCCGGATTTCCGGCACCAGCGGCGGCGAGGCGATCACCGTGTTGGCGGTGATGAACCGCGCCCGGTCCTCGGCGGTGCTCACAGCACATGCCCGGCGACGATCCCGGCCAGCATCAGCCAACCGGCCGCGCGGTTCGAGCGGAACTTGGCGAGGCAATCGGCCGGGCTGTCGGTATCGACGCGCAGCGCCTGCCACAAGAGCTGCACGGCGGCGGCGGCGAGCCCGATCCAGTACCAGCGGCCGAGCCCGGCCGTGACACCGGCGATCCCCCATAGCAGCACCGCTGCGGCATAAAAGACGACGAGCCACGCCCGGGTGCGGGCACCGAGCGCCAGTGCGGTGGATTTGACGCCGATCAGCGCGTCATCCGCCTTGTCCTGATGCGCGTAGATCGTGTCGTAGCCGAGCGTCCAGAACACCCCGCCGAGATAGAGCAGCAAAGGCGGCCAGCCAAGCACGCCGGTCACCGCGGTCCAGCCGACGAGCGCCCCCCAGTTGAAGTTGAGCCCGAGAAAGAGCTGCGGCCAGGAGGTGATCCGCTTCATGAACGGGTAGCTCGCAATCAGCCCGAGAACCGCGATGCCTAAGAGGATGCTGAGGCGGTTGAGGCTGAACAGCACCGCGGCGCCGATCGCCAATTGCAGCAGCAGGAACATCACCGCCTGGCGCACACCAACTGCACCGCTCGGCAACGGCCGCAGCCGGGTGCGCGCGACTCGCGCATCAAAGTCGCGGTCGGCGATGTCGTTGAGGGTGCAGCCAGCGCCGCGCATGACGATTGCTCCGAGCGCGAACAGCGCCAGCAGCACCGGGTCCGGCCAGTGGGTCGCGGCAAACGCCGTTCCCCACCAGGCCGGGAACAGCAACAGCCAGGTCCCGATCGGCCGGTCGAGCCGGGCGAGACGCGCATAAGGCCGCAGACTTGACGGCAAATATCGCTCGACCCAGTCGCCGCCGGCGATGTCGCTCGGATCGGGCGCGACCGCTGCCGCTCCGGCGCCGGTCTTTTTTTCCGCTTGCATGCGCCAATCTTGGCGATTGGGTGGTCCCGGCTCAAGCTGCGGCGCAACCAGGAGGGAAGCAGCCATTGAAACAGCGCGCCGCACCGCGGGTGTATGTCGCGGAGAGGCTGGAGCCCGGTCGGCCGGTCGCGCTGCCGCCGGGGCCGGCGCACCATCTGCGCACGGTGTTGCGGCTGGCACCCGGTGATGCTGTGGTCGCGTTCAACGCGACCGATGGAGAATGGCTGTGCCGGATTGACGATGGCGGCCGTGTCCGGATGACGCTGACGGTCGAATCGCGGCTGCGCACGGCCGAGCCCGAACCCGATCTGTGGCTTCTCTTCGCGCCGATCAAGCACGCCCGGCTCGACTGGCTGGTCGAGAAGGCGACCGAGCTCGGGGTTGCGGCGCTCAAGCCGGTGTGGACCGCCCGGACCCAGGTCGAGCGGCTCAATCTAGACCGCCTGCGGAGCCATGCGGTCGCCGCCGCGGAACAGAGCGAGCGGCTCTCGGTCCCGATGCTGCACCCGCCGCAGCCGCTCGGCGAGGTCCTCGCGGCGTGGCCGCCGGAGCGGCGGCTGATCGTCTGCGACGAGACCGGCGGCGCAGCACCGATCGGCGCGGTGGCGGCGCGGCTCGCCCCTGGACCGCTGGCGCTGCTGACCGGTCCCGAAGGTGGCTTTGCCGAGACGGAGCTTGATTCTGCGGGTAAACTCTCCTTTGTTACTCGGGTCGGGCTTGGGCCCAGGGTCCTGCGGGCCGACACGGCGGCACTGGCGGCGCTGGCGGTGCTCCAGGCGGGGGCCGGCGACTGGCGGCGCTTGCGCGGCTGTTGAGCGCGCCCCGGCCGAGCGCCGC
>JBOHME010000116.1:0-11941 GCA_050729795.1 Allostellaceae bacterium
ACGCCGCAGCTCGCCATCGCTCACACTCAGCACCGTCATCGACGCCGCCCCCCGCAGCCCACCAAAAAGCCGGGGAGACTGACATTTTTAAATTGGACGGCACTGACATTTGCACGTTGGGCCTACAATCGAATTGTCGCATAATATATATTATGGAAAATATCGCCTGACTCGATCATGGATCGGGTAGCTCGATGACCAAGCCGTCGCGGCCGGGCTCGACCCCAGCCGGAAGCTCGGCGCTGAGCTCCTGGTAATCGAGGCTCTGATCCATATGCGTCAGCACCGCGCGCCGCGGGCGCATCCGCGCGATCCAGCCGAGCGTCTTGGCGAGATCGCTGTGGGTCGGATGCGGGCCGCGGCGCAGGCAGTCGATGATCCACAGCTCGGCCCCGTCGATCGTAGCGAACGCGGCATCATCGAGGTTGACGACATCGGTCGAATAGGCCATCGGCCCGATCCGAAATCCAAGGGTCGTGATGAACCCGTGATCCTGCGTGAACGGCACCACCGCTACCCCGGCGACAGCAAACGGGCCGCTGATCTGATGCGGGATCAGGCACGGCTTGTAGTAGCGGCCCGGTTCCGCCGGCGGCGCCAGCGCATAGCCGAAGCGATGGCGGATTTCGGCCAGCGCCATGGCATCGGCCCAGAGCGGAATGGCGGCGTGCATGCGCCGGTTGACCTGCCGCAAATCATCGATGCCATGCAGGTGATCGGCATGCGCGTGGGTCATCAGCACCGCGTCGAGCCGCGCCACGCGTGCATCGATCAGCTGCTCGCGCAGATCCGGCGAGGTATCGATCAAAATGGTGACTGGGCCGATCTCGACCAGCAGCGATGCGCGGCGGCGCCGGTTGCGCGGATCGGCCGGGTCGCAGCGGCCCCAGTCGGGACCAATCGCCGGCACCCCGGTTGACGGACCGCAGCCGAGCACCGTTACCCTCATGGCGACGGCAATGCGGCCTTGCTGAACAGGCGGAAGAAATTGGCCGTGGTAGCTTTGGCCAGCGTCTCCAGCTCGACGCCTTTCAAAGCAGCGACCGCCGCTGCTGTCACCGCGACAAAGGCCGGCTCGTTGCGCTTGCCGCGATAGGGCACCGGGGCGAGATAGGGGCTGTCGGTCTCGACCAGCAGGCGGTCGAGCGGCAAATCGCGCACGATATCGCGCAGATCCGCCGCGTTTTTGAAGGTCACGATCCCCGAAATCGAGACGTAAAAGCCGAGCGAGAGCGCCGCCTCGGCGAGGTGCCGTCCGCTCGAAAAGCAGTGCAGCACACCCGGCGGCGGACGTTGCTCTTCGAGAATTTCAGCGATTTCGTGATCGGCCTCGCGGGCGTGGATGATCAACGGCAGCCCGGTGATTTGTGAGGCTGCGATATGCGCCCGAAACACCCGCTCCTGAATGTCGCGCGGGCTCAGATCATAGTGGAAATCGAGCCCGGTCTCGCCGATGCCGATGACCTTCGGATGAGCTGTCAGGACCGCCAGCTGCTCGGGCAGCAATTCCGCATGCGCTGCGGCTTCATGCGGGTGGGCGCCGACTGAGCACCAAATTGCGGCATGCTGCTCGGCGATCGAGCGAACCTGGTCGAACTGGTCGAGGCGGGTCGAGATCGTCAGCATCGTGCCGACCCCGGCCGCTCGCGCCCGGGCAACGACCGTATCCTGCTCGGCGGCGAGCTCCGGGAAATCAAGATGACAGTGACTGTCCACGAGCACCGCCGGTGATTGTGCTGCGCTGCTCATGAGGGCGTGGTCTCGACAAACCGCGGAAACACCGCCGAGGGTCTCGGCAGCCGTGTCCCGGCGACCAGCGGGGATGCTGTCAACGCTGCGAATTCACGCGCCGAATCCGGCACAGCCAACTGATCGAGCAGCTTCGAAGCGGCATCTGGAACGAATGGTTGCACCAGGATCCCGATATTTCGGATCGCTTCTGCGGCAGTATACAGAACTGTCGCCATGCGCGTCGGGTTGTTTCGCCGCAATGCCCATGGCGCCTGCTCGTCGATATATCGGTTGGCCTCGCCGATGACCCGCCAAATCGATTCGAGTGCGAGGTGAAACGTCTGCTCCTTCATGAGGTTACGTACTGTTTCCAATAAACCCCTTGCATTGAAGAGGAGCGCTTCGTCGGCTTTGCCGAGCACTCCAGGGTCAGGCAGCACCGCTCCGCAATCGCGGCTGATCATGACCAGGACGCGCTGCGCCAGATTGCCGAGATCGTTGGCGAGATCACCATTGAGCCGGGCCACGACCGCCCGGTGCGAAAAATCTCCATCGCTGCCGAACGGCAACTCACGCAGCAGGAAATAGCGAACCGGATCGACCCCATACGTATCGACAAGCTGCTTTGGCGGAACAAAGTTGCCGAGCGACTTCGACATCTTTTCACCCTCGACCGTCCACCAGCCGTGGGCGAAGACGCGCTGCGGCGGAGCCAGCCCGGCGGCCATCAGAAATGCCGGCCAATAAACCGCATGAAAGCGCACGATATCCTTGCCGACAATGTGCAGCGCGGCGGGCCAAAATTCAGTAAATGCCGTGATATCATCTGGATAACCAGCCGATGTGATGTAATTTATCAGAGCATCGAGCCACACATAGACGATATGTCCGGGATGGCCGGGGACCGGCACACCCCAGCTAAAGCTGGTGCGCGAGATCGAGAGGTCGTTGAGCCCGCCGCGGATGAAGCTGAGCACCTCGTTGCGCCGGCCTCGCGGCGCGACCGCTTCCGGGTTGGCTTCGTAATGGGCCAGCAGCCGGTCCTGCCACGCTGACAGCCGAAAGAAATAATTTTCTTCTTCGAGCCATTCGACCTCGGCGCCGGACGGCGCCTTGCCATCGACGAGCTCCGACTCGTCGTAAAAGGCTTCGTCCCGGACCGCATACCAGCCGGCGAAGCGGCCGAGATAAATCTCGCCGCGCTTCTCGAGCTCGCGCCACAGGGCCTGCACCGCCCGCGTGTGGCGCGGCTCCGTCGTGCGGATGAATTCGTCCTGCGAGACATTCAGCAGCCGAGTGACCTCGCGGAACCGCTGCGAGTTGCGGTCGGCGAACTCCTGCGGCGATACGCCCGCCGCCGCCGCCGATTGCGCCACTTTCTGCCCGTGCTCGTCGGTGCCGGTCAGGAATTTGACCTCGTGCCCCTCGAGCCGCATAAAGCGGGCGAGCGCATCGCAGGCCACCGTCGTATAGGCGTGGCCGAGATGCGGCAGGTCGTTGACATAATAGATCGGCGTGGTGATGAAGAACGGCCGCTGCGCGCTCATTATCCTCTCCAAACCCCAGATATGGGCCGGGGCCGCCGACGATTCAGCGTCCGACGGCGGCCGCTCGTTCTAGCGCGCGGCCTCCCCAATGGCAAAGAACACGCCGAGCAGAGTTTGTCGCCGATCGAGATTGAGCCGGTCCGCAGCCGCAAAGGCGTCGGCGATCTTCGCGTGCAGGGCGGCCCAGCGCCCGCTCTCTCCGCGACCGTCGAGAGCCCGCAGAAGAGCCCCCTCACCGGCTGCGACATCGCTTTGCGGGTCCATCGTCGCAGCGATCCTGCCGGTTGCCAACCGGGCAACTAGCTGCAGCAGCAGCTCTGCGGTCACCCGATAAGCGTCTTCCGCATCGTTGCGGCCGAGCCGGTCGGCAAACGCGTGCAGCCGCGTGATGTCGAGCTTCGGAATCGCCGACAAAATATCCAGCAGCGCCCGGTAGAGAACGAGGCCGCCGCTATCGGCCAAGCCGACGGCCTCTCCGATGCTGCCGCCGCACAATGTCGCGAGCGAAGCGGCCTCGGCAGCTTCGAGCCGCGGCCGGTATTGCCGCAGGAGCCGCGCCACCAACCCTTGCGACAGCGGTGCCAGCAGCAGCTGCCGGCAGCGCGAGCGAATTGTCGGCAATACCCGTCCAGGCTGGTGGCTGACCAGCAGCAGCAAACCGCGATCGGGCGGCTCTTCGAGAATCTTGAGGACCGCATTGGCGGCAAGGCGGTTCATCTCCTCGACGCCGTCGAGAATGACGACGCGCCACCCCTCCTCCGCCGCGGTCAGCCGAAAAAAGCTGAGGATCGCGCGGACGTCGTCGATCACGATCTCGCCGCGCAGCCGCCGTCGCCGCGGATCCCAGGCGCGCTCGACGGTCAACAGATCGGCATGGCTGCCGGCCGCCACCCGCCGGAACACTCCGCTGTCGACGGCGATCGCAAGCCCGGTTTCGGTGGCCGTGCCAAAGCGCTCGGCATCGCCGGGCAAATCGGCCTCAGCCAGCAAAAAGCGGGCGAAGCGAAAGGCGAGAGTCGCCTTGCCGACGCCGCGCGGACCGCTCAGCAGGATCGCATGCGGCAGCCGGCCGGTGCGATACAGCCGCTCGAGCTCGCGCTCGGCGGCCTCATGGCCGACAAGACCGGGGTTTGCTCGCGGCGCCGGTGGGCCGTTCTGCACCTCCGCTCTTGCCTCGCTTGCGCCTGCCATCACATCGGCGCCGTTCAGGACTCCGCGGGGGCGACGGCCACCCCGAGCCGCTGCACCACCGCATCGAGCACGGCGCGGTGCACTCGGGCCGGTGCGGCGCTCGCGTCGATCAACACGCAGCGGTGCGGTGCGGCTGCGGCGATGTCACGGAAGCCCAGGCGAAGCCGTTCGTGAAATTCGGCATCGAGACGCTCGAAACGGTCGGCTACCCGGTTGCGGGCGGCGATGCGGGCACGGCCGATCTCGACCGGCACATCGAGCACGAAAGTCAAATCCGGCGCGAAATCATCAACGGCCAGGCGATGCAGCAGCGCGATATCCGCGAGCGCCAGCCCGCGGCCATAGCCTTGATAGGCAACCGTCGAATCGGCGAAGCGATCGCACACGACCCACCGCCCTTGGGCCAATGTCGGCTCGATCCGCCGCATCACATGGTCACGCCGGGCTGCGGCAAAAAGCAACGCCTCCTGACGGGCGTCCCAGCGGGCGGGCTCCCCTTCGAGCAGCAATTGCCGGATCGCCTCGGCGCCCTCCGACCCGCCCGGCTCTCGGGTCGCCAGCACGGCCACTCCGGCGCATTCGAGGGCGCGCGCGAGAAGCGCCGTCTGGGTCGACTTGCCAGCCCCCTCCCCGCCTTCAAGAGTAATGAATCGGCCGCGCGGCATCGCCTGTCAGTGCCGCCCGCCCCACACCAGATAGCCCGCCAGTGTCGCGATATGGCCGATCGGGTCCATGCGACCGACGGCGGCAGCGGCGACCAGCGGCATCTCGATCGGCGTCAACCCCGGGGCTGTCACGTCGATCGTGCCGACCGGCTGTCCTTTGGCAATCGGGGCGGGGATCGGGCTCTCGTAGTGTAGCGTGACCTTCATCCCGGCGCGCGCCGGGCGTGCCAGGGTCACGATCAGGTTGCGCTCGGCTGCGAGAGCGACCCGCGGTGCCGCGCCGAGCCATACCGGGGCATCCTCCACGGTTTCACCGGCGGTGAACAGGTGGTAATCGTCGAACTCGCGGAATGCCCAATCGGCCAGCCGGCGGCTCTCTTGCGCTCGCGCCCGCATTGTCGGCAGCCCGCCGAGCACGATGACGATGCGGCGATCGCCGCGCTTGATCGATCCGGTCACGCTGTAGCCGGCCTCCTCGGTATGCCCGGTCTTGAGACCGTCGGCGCCATCTTCGTCATACAGCAGCGGATTGCGGTTCCCCTGCTTGATATTGTTGAAGGTGAATTCCTTCTCACCATAGATCGGGTAATACTGGGGAAAGTCCTTGATCGTGCGGATCGCGAGAGTGGCCAGGTCGCGCGCCGTGACCCAGCCATTCGGGTCGGGCAGCCCGGTGACATTGGCAAAGTGGCTGTTCTTGAGGCCGATCCGCTTGGCGGTCTTGTTCATCAGATCGACAAAGGCCTGCTCACTGCCGGCCAGCCCCTCCGCCAGCACCAGACAGGCATCGTTTCCGGACTGGATGATCATGCCGTGCACGAGGTCGTCGATCGATACCTTGGCGCCGAGCGGCACGAACATTTTCGAACCGCCGAGCCGCCATGCCTCCTCGCTGACCGGCAATTCGTCGGTGAGCTTGGCGACACCCTTTTTCAGCAGGTCGAAGACCACATAAGCGGTCATCATCTTGTTCAAAGAAGCGGGCGGAAACGGCTGATCGGCCGCTTTGTCGAGCAGCACCGTGCCGGTATCGACCTCGACAATGATCGCGTGCGTCGCCTGCGTGTCGATGCCGACCGTGGGCGCGGCGGGTGCTGCGGCGGTGGTGGCTACGGGCGGGATCGGCGCGCTCGCCCTGAGCTTGGTCGCGGGTCGTGCCGCGGCGGGCGCTGCGGTAAAACCACCGGCCACCAGACCACCGGCCACCAGAAGGGCGAGCACAATCCTGGAAATCCGTGGCTTCACATCCATGGTCTCACCCGTTTGGCCGGATCGCTGCGTGCGCTTCAATCGGTCACAATCCGCGCCCCGGAATAACCGCTGCCAACGACACGGCGCAGCAGCCGATCGGCCCGCTCTCTGCTCCCCACCGGGCCGAGCTGCACCCGATAGAGCGCGACGCCGTTGACCGCAGCGACCAGCACCCGAACATTGCCCAGCGGGGCTATGCGCGATTCGACGCGGCGAGCATTGTCGCGCATCGCAAAGGCTCCGGCCTGGATGTAGAGACGCTTCGGCCGCCCACCCCGGTCGCTTGCGATGCTCGCCGCAGAACGTGGCGGCTTTGCGATGCGGGTCGGTCCGGCAGCGGTCACTGCTGCCGAAACGCGGGGGAGAGGTGCCGCCTCGGCCTGAGTGATCAGGGCAAAACGCGACAACGCCGCAAACCCGCTGGGCGGCGGCGGCTGCTTTCGGGGCGCCCGTCCGGGTGGCACCTCTGCTGGGGGCGCCTCTTCTGGGGGCGCCTCTTCCGGCGACCGCGGGTTTTGCGGCGGTGACGGTGCCAGCAATGCCGCCGCTGCCGGTCGTGTCGGCGCCGGCGGCGGCAGATCGGCCGGATCGGGGCTCACCGTCGCAGCAATCGGCCGGGGTGCCGTGTCAAGCGCGATTGTCGGCGCGGGTGCGGGCGGATGATAAGCCGGAGCCGGCGCCACCTCGGCGCCGGGCGTAGCCGCGTCGGCAACGAGCACCTCACCCTCGCCGCTGCCGTGCATCGCCTCCTTGGCAACCCTGATGCTGGCATCCTTCAGAATCCTGACCTCGACCGGGGCGGTGCCGTGGGTCTCGAAGCCCAGCAGTTGTGCGGCGCGGCGCGACACATCGATTAGCCGGCCGTCGCGAAACGGCCCGCGATCGTTGACCCGCAGCCGCAGCTCGCGGCCGTTCCGCAGATTGGTGACCTCGACGATGCTCGGCATCGGTAGCGTGGTGTTGGCGGCGGTCAGCCGGTTCATGTCGAAAATTTCACCATTGGCGGTGTACCGGCCCTGGAATTCGCCACCGTACCACGAGGCGATGCCGGTCTTGTCGTAATTATAATCGACTTCAGGATAATACCAGACGCCGTTGATCTCGTAGGGTTTGCCGACGCGATAGGAGCCATGCCCGTCGCCGGCGCCGCCGCCATAGGGACCAAAACCGGATGGTGATGTGCATCCCGCGAGCACCAAGCCGAGCGAGGCAATCGCCGCGGCAATCGACACGCGGCTGGCGGCGTTCCCCGCCATGCGCCCCACCCCGCACGCCGCCGGTCAGCCGTGCTCGATCCGCTCCCCGCCGATCATGCTGTCGGCGAGATAACCGACTGCCGCCGCGAAATAGGTGGATTTATTCCACCGCATGATGGTGCGGAAGTTGTCGTAAACCAGCAATGCCGGGCCGCCGGCGCCATCCGGCATGACCAGCGAGGCTTCGAGGTCGCGCGCCGAGAGTGGTCCTTGGCTGGCGCTGCGCACCCCCATCCGGCTCCATTCAAAGGTCGGCCGCCGAACCTCGAGCCCGGTGTAGCGCGCATCAAAGCCCGGCGGCAGCACCACCGGACGCCCCCAGCTTTCGCCGTCGCGCCAGCCGAGATGCGCAAGGAAATTGGCGATCGAGGCCAACACATCGGCCCGGTCGGTCCAGATGTTGCGCCGTCCATCGCCATTATAATCGACCGCGTAGCCAAGAAATGTGGACGGCATGAACTGGCACTGGCCCATAGCGCCCGCCCATGAGCCGGTCATGTCGCCGGCGGCGATGTTCCCTTCATCGATAATGCGCAGCGCCGAGATCAACTCACTGCGAAAATAGGAGCCGCGCCGCCCGTCGAAACCGAGCGTGGCAAGCGAGGCCACCACTATGTAATTGCCGGTGACCGCGCCGAAATCGCTTTCGAGCCCCCACAGCGCAACAATGAAGCGCGGTTCGACGAGATACCGGCGCCAGATCGCATCGAGCAGGGTCCGGTTGTCGAACAACTGGCGGCGGGCGTTTTCCTCGCGCTGCGGGGTGACGGTCTTTTGCAGATACTGGGCAAAAGTCAGCACCTGCTCGGGCTGGTGATGATCGAGCTCGATGACATGCGGCAGGTATTCGGCGTAACGCAGGGAGCCGTCGATCGTCGACAGGCGGATCCCTCGAGCCGCCGCCTCGCGCCGCACTTCATCGAGAAAGGCCGTGAAGCCGCTCCCGGCATACGCCCCGGCGGCCCAGGCGGGCAAACCCGGAACAAAAACCGGCGCGGCCAAGAGCGGAGCGGCGAGCAGCGCTCGACGACTGACGCGACGATGCAGCAGCATCGCGGACCCCTGACACAGTTCCCCCGCTCCTTCTTGCCACAACTGCAGCAGCGCGCGCAACGCCGCGGATGGATCGTGCCGATCGGGGCCCAAGAATTCCGCCGTGGCATTCCGGCGATGCGCGGACAGCGGCGGTCGAAGTTGCGAATCGGCAGACAGCCCGGCAATCTTGGCCCGCGAATCTTGGCCAGGCAATCTTGACAAAGTGTCGCGCTGACCGTAACGCAGGCCTGAGTTGCGCGCCCCTTGGGAGGAAAAAGATGGGAGAGATTCTGGGCCTCGGCGTCACCCATTTTCCGCCGCTTTCAGGAACCGACGAGAGCATGGGACGGATCCTGAAGCGGGTCCTCGACGATCCGGCCTTGCCGGAATGCTATCGCCATCCCGCGGGCTGGCCCGCGCCGATGCAGGAAGAATACGGGTCCGATCAGGGGCTGTCGGCGGCGCGGCGCCATCGCGAGGCGCTTGTTGCCGGGTTCCGCAACGCCCGGCGCGTTCTCGACGAGTTTGCTCCCGACCTGGTGGTGATCTGGGGCGATGACCAGTACGAGAATTTCAAGGAGGATTTGATCCCGCCCTTCAGCGTGCTGGCTTACCAGTCGATGACGCCAAAGCCCTGGGAATACTACCGGGCGTCAAACGCTTGGGGCGAGCCGCACGACAAGGTCTTCGAATATTCCGGACACCCCGAGGCCGGCAAATACCTCGCCGGCAAAATGATCGAGGCGGGGTTCGACGTCTCCTACGCCTATCGGCCGCTGCACCACCAGCTCGGCCATGCGTTTTTGAACACGCTGCTGTTTCTCGACTATGACCGGCAGGGCTTCCCCTATCCGGTGCTGCCGTTCCAGGTCAATTGCTATGGCCGGCGGGTCGTCGCACAACAGGCCGGCGTGCGCTCGCTGAGCGAATTGCCGGCGGAGGCCGATCTCGACCCGCCCTCCCCCGCCCCGTGGCGCTGCTTTGACCTCGGCGCGGCTTGCGCACGGATTGCGAAGGACAGCCCGTACCGCGTGGCGCTGATCGCCTCGTCGAGCTGGTCGCACGCCTTTCTGACGCCCAAGAACTGGCTGCTTTATCCCGATGTTCCGGCCGACCGTGGCCTCTACGATGCGCTGGTCGAGGCCGATTACGCGGCTTGGCGCGAGCGCCCATTGAGCGCCGTCGAGGATAGCGGCCAGCAGGAAATCCTCAATTGGATGTGCCTGATGGGGGCGATGAACGCACTCGGCCGCCGGCCCAGCGAAACCCAATTTATCGAGACCTGGATTTTCAATTCGAGCAAATGCTTCGCGGTCTGGGAGCCGTGAGCCGGCAGGCGACTGCGGACGCCCCGGCCCGAGCTTGAGCCTGCAGCGGGCTGATCGGAACGGGGCAGTCGGTAAGAGCCGGCGAAACGTGCATCCAGGCGATCGAGGCGGGCAAAAGGGAGACGGAAATGGCGCGGAAATACAATCTGATGTCGTCCGATGGGCATCTCGAAGTGCCGCCCGAGCGGTGGACCCATCGCGTGCCGCAGAAATATCGCGACCGCGCCCCGCATACCGTGCATCTGCCGGATGGCGGCGACGCCTTGATGATCGAGGGCCAGCCGCTCCTGGAGGCGAATTTTCTCGATCTGCGCGCCGGCCGTGCCGAGGGCACCTGGCAGCCCTTTGGCCTCAAGGTCGCCGATGCCGCCGGCACCGGGTCGCCCGAGCAGCGGGTCGAGGAGCAGGACAAGGACGGCATGGATGCCGAGGTGCTGTTCGCGGCGATGGTCGCGGGGCCGGTCTTCTGGCGCAACATCGCCCATGACGAGGTCTACAAGGCCGTGATCCGCGGCTACAACGACTGGCTCGCCGAGGAATACTGCGCGGTCGCACCCGACCGGCTGATCGGCATGGGTGTCATTCCGATCACCAATGTCGATGATGCGATCGCCGAGATGGCGCACTGCAAAAAGCTCGGCCTCAAAGGCATCCTGATGGGTGCGCTACCCAGCGCCAAAGGCTATCCGACCCCCGAGGACGACAAGTTCTGGGCCGCCGCGGTCGATATGGACATGCCGGTCACCGTCCATGTCCAGTTCTACCGCACCGGCGCCCGCGCTTCGCAGCCGACCTTCAAATACCCGAAGGAAGACCCGGTCATCATGCAACGGCTGCGCCGGCCGTTTCTCGAATGGCTGTGCAATTTCGGCCTGGCGCCGTCGGTCAGCATCGCCCAGCTGGTCCTGGCCGGCGTGTTTGAGCGCCATCCGAAGCTCAAGGTGTTCTTTGCCGAGACCCGGCTCGGCTGGGTCCCGTTCTGGCTCGAGCACATGGATTTGTGGTATCAGCGCCATCTCGGCTGGGCTCAGGAATATCTGGGCTTCCAACCGCTCAAGGAACTGCCGAGCCACTATGTGCGCGACCACGTCTATTTCAGCGTGCAGTACGAGCGGGTGGCGATCGAGGAGCGGGCGCATGTCGGCACCGACCGGATCATGTTCGCCACCGATTTCCCGCATATCGAATGCGAATGGCCGAACTCACGTCCGCTGATCGACAAGATTTATGCCGACATCCCCGAAGCCGACAAGCGCCGCATCTGGGCGCAGAACTGCGTCGAATTCTTCCACCTCGACCAGGCGGTGTGATCGAAGCGCTTAGCGGAGACCTTCACCGCTTTAGGCGAGGCATGGCTCGGCCCTGCCCTCATTAACTGACCGAACTGCTTTTGGCGACGAAGGGGGCAATGGCGGGGTCTGGATCACCAAACTCTATTGTAACCCAGTCGTCGTCTTCGTCGCTTACCTTCGCTACCTCTATCCGCTTGATCATCCGACCTTCTTGCAGGCAGCGCAAAAACGGACTAGGCATTGAAACGCCTCCACTCTTTATGGTGCCCCATCCGTGAGCCTCATTGAGCTCGGTGATCGTCCTACGCCCTGCGATCAGGTCGAGAAGCTCGCGGGACGAAATTTTAACCGTTCGCCGTGTCATGACATGTCCTCCGAGGTGGCCTAGACCATATCCGCTCTCTCGACACCTGAAATACGCATTTGCAGAGTCATCGATGGGCTGAGGTAATCCAGCCACCATTTCAGATAATATATCTTGTATCCGGGCTATTCTCGTGCCATGTTGACGCGAATGGAATTCTGATCGGAATCGGAGCTCCATATTAGAAGAGGAATAGGGGTATTTCTTATCGACCGCTAATATTAGTACAAATGTAATATGATCATAAGCTGCTAAGAATTGGTGTATTACGTCCTTAGGAG
>JBOHME010000117.1:0-11927 GCA_050729795.1 Allostellaceae bacterium
GCTCGGCCCCGGGCAACGGGGCGAGGCGCGCGGCAATCTGCCCGCCGGTGAAGGTCTCGACCACGGCGAGCGAGCCATCCTGCGCCATCAGCGCCGCCAGCACGACGCCTTCGAGCGTATCGCCATCTTCGGCAAGGATGAAATTGCCGAGCCGCCGCCGGACCTCGGCCTGAACCGGCGCCAGCTGGCGCGCGATATCGTCCTCATCAGTGCCGCGCAGGGTCAGCTTTGTCTCGATCTGCGGATAATGGCTGCGGAAGCCGAGCTTGACTGTGCCGCCCGGCACCAAATCCTCGACCCCGGCGAGCAGCTGGTCCACATGCGACTCGCCGAGCCCGTAGGAATGGAACCGCTTCAGATGGATCACCCCCGGCGTCCCGGCGCGAGCCAGGAGGCGCGGGATCACCTGCTCCTCCAGCATGCGGAACAGCTCGCGCGGCACGCCGGGGGTGAAGAAGAACCGTGCCTTGCCAATGTCGAGCGCAAAGCCGCAGGCGGTGCCGACCGGGTTGTCGACAAGCTCGGCGCCGACCGGCAGCATCGCCTGCTTCCTGTTGTTTGGCGACATGACCCGGTTGCGGCGGCGGAAAAACGCCTCCATCCGGTCGAGCCAATCCTGGCTCAGCCGCAGATCGACCCCGGCGGCGCGCGCCGCGATCTCCTGCGACAGATCATCCACGGTCGGCCCGAGCCCGCCATTGACGATCACCGCGTCGGCCCGCTCGCCGGCCATGCGGAACGCTACCAGCAATTCCTCGCGGTCGTCGCCGACGATCGTCCCCCAGGCGACCGACAGCCCGAAATCCTCGAGCTTCTGGCTCATATAGCTGAAATTGGTGTTGACGATCTTGCCGGTCAGCACCTCGTCGCCGGTGCAAATGATCTCGATCCGCATCGTGGTCCCTGTCGGTCGGGTGTCGCCACCTACCGATACGGTTCCCGCCCAGCAAGCGAAAGTCCTTTTCCGAGATATCACCCAGTCTTCAGTGAGCGGACTTCGCCGCGCGGGCAGGCTCGGGCGCGGTTAAGGCGGGTTGACAGCGTCGGCGCGACCATTCGAAGGTCTGCCGAACCGCATCTGGAGAGCAGCGATGGGCCTCGACCTTTTGATCAAGAACGGCACCGTGGTGGACGGGTCGGGGGCGCCGCGCTACCGCGCCGATATCGGCGTCGCAGGCAAACGTATCGTCGAGATCGGCCGCATCGGCACCACGGCCCGGCGGGTGATCGACGCCGACGGGCTGATCGTGGCACCCGGCTTTATCGACGGCCACACCCATATGGACGCGCAGGTCGCCTGGGACCCGCTCGGCAGCTGCTCGTGCTGGCACGGGGTTACGAGCGTCGTGATGGGCAATTGCGGTTTCGCTCTGGCCCCGTGCAAGCCCGCGGACCGTGAATGGTTCGCGCGTTGCCTGACCGCGGTCGAAGACATCCCGACCGAGGCGATGCTGGCCGGCATCGACTGGAATTGGGAAACCTTCCCCGAATACCTGGCGAATGTCGAGCGCCTGCCCAAGGGCATCAATTACGGCATGTATATCGGCCACTCGGCATTGCGCATGTATGCGATGGGCAAGCGCGCGCTTAGCGAAACCGCCACCGAGGACGATCTGCAGCGCATGGAGCACGCGGTCGCCGAGGCGCTCCGGGCCGGGGCGATGGGGCTTTCGACCTCGCGCGCGACGACGCATGTGACGCCCGACGATACCCCGGTCGCGAGCCGCATCGCCGACTGGACCGAGATCGACCGGCTGGTCGCGGTGATGGGCGCGCTCGACGCCGGCATCTTTCAGATCGGCCCCGACATCTCGGGCGGCGAGGCGCAGCGCGCCTGTCTCGATCGGCTGCGCAGGATCGCGCTCGACAGCGGCCGGCCGGTCATGTTCGGCATGCTGGCGACCAGGCAGGGGATCGACCCGAACCCGTGGGATTACCAAACCCGTTTTATGGATGAGACCGTGGCACTGGGCGGGCGCATGTACGGCCAGGCAACGACACGCTCGATCAACGCGGTGTTTTCGCTGAAATCCTATTTGCCGTTCGATGTATTGCCAGGCTGGAAGGCGATCCGCGCATTGCCGCTGGCCGAGCAGAAGCAGTACCTCGCCGATCCGGAGGTGCGCCGCCGGCTGATCGCCGAGGAGGCAGCAATGAAGCCGCGCGACCACGTTTTGCAAGGCGGCGGGGCTGCCACGACCGATCCGCGCAAGCCCGATTACGGCAATCTGTTTCCGATGATGAGCGTCAATTGGGACGATCCGAGCGTCGCCGAGCTGGCGCGGCGGGGCAACAAGCACCCGGTCGAGGTGATCCTTGATCTGACGCTCGAAAACGACAACCGGGTTTTTGTGCAGCCGATCGTCAACGAGCGACCGGCCGATGTGCTGAATTTGCTGAAGCATCCGCGCACGCTCGCGACCTTCTCCGATTCGGGCGCGCATGTCTGCCAGGAGATGGGCTCATCATTGCAAACCCACCTGTTGAGCTATTGGGTGCGCAACAAGCAAGAATTCACGCTCGAAGAGGCGGTGCGGATGCTGACCTTCGACAACGCGTCGGCCTGGGAACTGCCGGATCGCGGCCTGCTGCGCGCCGGCTACGCCGCCGATCTCGTCATTTTTGACGAAACGCGGGTGGAGCCGCAGCTGCCGACGGTCGAAACCGACCTGCCAGCCGGCGCGCGCCGGCTGGTGCAAAAGGCCGACGGCATCGCAGCGACGATCGTCAACGGCACGGTTGCGATCGAGAACGGCGAGGCCACCGGACAATCAGCCGGCATCGTGCTGAAGGGCCGCCTCGCCCCATAGTTGCGCAGTAGCGCCGGCTGGGCCTCAGCCCGCAGAACGGCTTTCGCGGACCGTCACCCGTTACCTATTGTCCGAGTTCGCTGAGGCCCGGATGGTCTGCCGGCCGCGGCCCCAGCGGCCAGCGGAACAGCCGATCGGTTTCGGCGATCGGCACGTCGTTGATACTGGCTTCCCGCCGTCTCATCAGACCTTCGTCGTCGAATTCCCACTGCTCGTTGCCATGCGCGCGGTACCAGCTTCCGGAGTCGTTGTGCCATTCGTACTGGAAGCGCACCGCGATGCGGTTATCGGTGAAAGCCCAGAGCTCCTTGATCAGCCGATAATCGAGCTCCCGCGCCCATTTGCGCCGCAAGAATTCGATAATGGCCTCCTGGCCGTGCAAGAATTCGGCGCGATTGCGCCACCAGCTATCCTGCGAATAGGCCGAAGCGACGCGTTCGGGCTCCCGCGTGTTCCAGGCATCTTCGGCCAGGCGCACCTTTTTCCGGGCGGTTTCCAGCGTGAATGGCGGTAACGGGGGACGGGCCATGCGCCGCGCTGCTCCTCTGTGGGTGATCTCGAGATCAAGATTATCGCAGCCCGAGCTCTGATGGAATTTTTTGGGTCTGGCGCAGCGCATCAGTCGCGCCGTGTCGGCCCGTTGCGACCACACACGACACGCCGCTTCCGGGGAAGGGAAGCTTGCCCGGCTTTCCCGCGGGACGTCACTCGGCGAGGATCGGCGCGGTCTCCGCAGCGCGCTCGATTTGCCGCGGAATATGCAGCCAGAACAGCGCGACGACCGCCGAGACGAGCGCGCAGCAGGCGAGACCGTAGATCCCACCGGCAAAGCTGCCGGTCAGCGTCTTGGCCCAGCCAACCGCGGCCGGACCGATAAACCCGCCGAGATTGCCGAGCGAGTTGATCCAGGCGATGCCGGCAGCGGCGGCGGGTCCGGTCAGCAGCATGGTCGGCATCGACCAGAACGGACCCTTGGTGCCGTAGAGCCCGATCGCAGCGAGAGTGATGCCGGCGAGCGACCACCAGGTGCCGATCGTGCGCCCGGCGATGACGAGGCCGATCGTCGCGACAACGCAGGTCGCGAACAGGAGCCAGCGCCGGTCGCCGATCCGGTCGGACAGCCAGCCGAACAGCACCATGCTGACGGCACCGCAGATATAGGGAATCATCGTGACCCAGCCGACCTGCATGTTGGTGACGCCGAGCTGCTTGATGATCTGCGGCAGAAACAGCAAGAGGCCGAGGCTGGCGGCGCCGATCCCGAGATAATTGAGCGACAGCAGAAGGATCTTCGGGCTGAGAAAGGCGTGCAGCACATGCGCGCCGTGCCGTGAAGCGATCTCTTGCCGCTCGCCGGCGAGCACGCCGCCGAGCCAGCCGCGTTCCGCCGCACTCAGCCACCGGGCCTTCTCCGGGCCGTCGGTCACGTAAAAAAATACGACAATGCCGATCAGCACGGTCGGGATCGCCTCGAAGATGTAAAGGCACTGCCAGCCCCTGAGACCGAAGAGCCCGTCGAGCCCGAGAAGTGCGGTCGAAATCGGGGCGCCGGCGGCAACCGCAACCGGCAAGGCCAGAATAAAGCCGGCGTTGATCCGGGCGCGATGGCTATCGGGGAACCAGTAGGTGAAGAACAGCACAAAGCCCGGAAACAGCCCGGCTTCGGCGATCCCCAGCAGAAACCGGATCGCCATAAAGCTGTAGGGTCCGACGGCAAAGGCGGTGGCGCCCGAGATGATCCCCCAGGTGATCATGATGCGGGCGATCCAGATCCGCGCGCCGATCTTTTCGAGGACGATGTTGCTCGGCACCTCGAACAACACATAGCCCCAGAAAAAGGCGCCGGCGGCCATGCCGTACATCGCCGGGTCGAGCCCCAGCTCCTGGTTCATCGTCAGCGCGGCAAAGCCGACATTGATGCGGTCGATGTAGCACAGGAAATAGGTCAGAACCGCGAACGGCAGCACGCGCAAATAGACCTTGCGCATGGCCGACTGCTCGACCGTGCGAACCATGGCGTTCCTCCGCAGGTGCCGCTCTTCGGCAGAAGGATCGTGCCGATAGAGAATGCCCGGGCATCACGCAAATGCACAGAATTCATATCAGCTTCGCGACAGCGGCGCTGCGGCATCCGCGATCGCCAGCGCCGTTGCGGGTTGGCCCGCTGCGGGATGACGCGCGCCGCTATATGCGGGCGAGCACGTTGTCGCGGAAGCGGCGCATCTCGGCGAGCGCATCGTCGGGATCGGGCCGCTCGAAATCGATATCGACCGCGCCGACACCGAGCTCGCGCAATGCCCGGAAATCGCCGATCAAATCGGTGATGCCGCCGGAAAACAGCCGCCGCTCGCCATTAGACGCCCGCTCCGGCACCGCCTCGCCATAACGCTTGATGCGATAGGCGAGCGCCACACTCGCCGGGTCGCGGCCGGCCTCGGCGGTCAATCTGCGCAATCGTGCGACACCGGCGCGGTAGCGCGGCAAGGTGTCGAGCAGGTGACGGTTGTTGCTGCCGATTGGATACCACACGTCGCCACGCCGGGCGGCGCGGCGCAATGCCGGACCGCTTTCGCCGCCGACCCAGATCGGCGGGTGCGGCTTCTGCGCCGGCTTCGGCTCGAACAGCACGTCGTCAAACTTGACCCAGCGCCCGTTGAAGCGTGGCCGCTCCTCGGTCCACAGCATGCGAAAGGCGTCGATATACTCGTCGGTGACCGCACCACGAGCGGCGAACGGGGTCACCGCGACCGCGTCGAACTCGGCTTCGAGCCAGCCGGCACCGATCCCGACCGTAAGCCGCCCATCCGACAGCACATCGATGGTCGCGAGCATCTTCGCCGCGAGCACTGCCGGCCGGTAGGGGACGACCATGACCGCCAGCACTAGACGGATATGCGACGTCCTGGCGGCGATATAGGCTGCGGCGGTCAGCTGCTCGTGCCGGCGCTGCGGCCCGACCCCGAAAAATTCACCGCTCTCCGAATAAGGGTAGCCCGGCACCTTCAGGTTCGGCAGCAGGATGTGGTCGCTCAGGGTCAGGTAATCGTAACCCATGGCCTCGCCCTCCTGCGCGATCCGGGTCACGATCGCCGGCTCGAAGAGCGCGCCGCTGAGCGGCAGGTTGAAACCGAACTGCATCCTCTTCCTCCGGGCTGGTGGGCAGGCGCACAATAGTCGGGCCACGGCGTGCACCGCCAATTGGATTGCCGGCGGCGCGATCGACAGAGGAGGACCCGGACGATGCGGCTCGGATTTGTCGGCACCGGGACGATGGGAACGCCGATCGCCGGCTCTTTGATCGATGCCGGCCATGCGCTGACCGTCTACGATCTCCGGCCGGAGGCGACGCAGGCGCTCTGCGGACGCGGCGCCAGCGCGGTCCCGAGCCCGCGCGCGGTGGCGGAGCGGAGCGAGATCGTGTTCACCTCGCTACCCGGCCCGGCCGAGATGGAGCCAGTCGTGCTCGACCCAGCGACCGGCATCCTCGCCGGGCTGCGTCGCGGCGGCGGCTATATCGATCTGACGACCAATGCGCCGACGGTAGCACGGCGGGTGGCTGAGGCCTGTCACGGTAAAGGCATCGACATGCTCGACGCGCCGGTCAGCGGCCGGCCGCCCGGAATGACGGTCATGGTCGGCGGCGCCGAGGCGGTGTTCGCCAAATACCGCCCGCTGTTCGAGGCAATCGCCCGCAACATCTTTTATGTCGGCGGGTCGGGTGCCGGCTGCATCGCCAAGCTCGTCACGCAGTATCTCGGCTATACCAATTTTGTCGCGGCACTCGAAGGCTTGCTGATCGGCGCTAAGGCCGGGGTCGATCCGGGCGTGTTGGCGCAAATCGTGCCGTTTAGCGCCGGCGCCAGCCGCACCTTTGACAACATCCCGCGCTCGGTCTTGTCGGGCGCCTTCACGGCCGGCGGCACGCTCGACATCGTCGCCAAGGATTTGCATCTGGCCGGCGATCTCGCCCGCGAGGTCGGCGCCCCGGCGAGCCTCGGCCTCCTCGCCCACGATATCCTGCATCGCGCGCAGGCGCAGGGCTGGGGCCAGGAGGGCTTCCCGGTCGCCGCCCGCATCCTCGAGGCGATGGCCGGCTGCGAGCTGCGTTCGCAGTCCGGGCGGAGTACGGTAGGTTATCAGGCAAACGACCCGCGGCGAGGAGAGCGGTCATGACCACTCAATGGGGACCGGGGTATCGGCCGGGCTTGGTCGATCTCGACCGAGGGCAGATCAGCCGCGAGATTTTTGTCAACGACGAGATTTATGCGCAGGAACAGGAGCGGCTGTTTGCGCGCGCCTGGCTGTTTGTCGGCCATGAAAGCCAGATCCCGAGCCCGGGCGATTTCTTTGTCTCCGGGATGGGCGAGGAATCGGTGATCCTGTGCCGCGACCGGGCCGGGGCGATCCATGTATTCCTCAATTCGTGCCGGCATCGCGGCATGAAGGTGTGCCGCTATGACGAGGGCAACACGCCCGTATTCACCTGCCCCTATCACGGCTGGAGCTACGCGACCGACGGCAAATTGGTCGGCGTGCCGTATTTCCGCGAGGCCTATCACTCGAACCTCGACCGCGCGCAATGGGGTCTCGTCGAAGTGGCGCAGCTCGCCAATTACAAGGGCTCGATCTGGGCCAGCTGGGACCCATCGGCCCCGTCCTTCACCGAATATCTCGGCGAGTTCGACCGCTATCTCGACCTCATCCTCGATGGCCGCGACGGGCGCGAGGGCCAGGCAGAGGTGCTGGGCGGCGTGCAGAAATGGCTGATCCCGTGCAACTGGAAATTCCCGGCGGAGAATTTCAGCGGCGACAGCTATCACAACATTTCGCATCGCTCGGTCGATCTCGCCGGCATCGGGCCCTCGGGCGCCGGCCGGCGCGACATGTCCGAGCTGTTGATCGCCCGCAAACTGCACGTTGCGATCCCGGAGCGCGGTCATCAGACGATCGTCTATGTCCTGCCAAAGGATTTGCCACCGCCCGCGACCTATCAGCATTCGCCGGTCGTGTCCGAATATTTCGCCTATTGTGAAGCGGAGCGGCGCCGCACCCGCGGGAAGGAAGCGCGACTGTTGGGCGCACCCGGCGAAATCTTTCCCAATGTCGCATTGCTGCCGCGCCAGCCGCGCACGATTGCGGTGTGGCACCCACGCGGCGCGCATCAGACCGAAGTGTGGCGCTGGTTCCTCGTCGATCGCGAGGCGCCGGCCGAGGTCAAGGATTTTCTGCGCGACTATTATATCCGGTATTCGGGACCGGCCGGCATGACCGAGCAGGACGACATGGAAAACTGGAACTACGCGCACGCCGCGAGCCGCGGGGTCATCGCCCGGCGCCACCCATATTGCTACGAGATGGGGCTCGGCACCGCGACCGAGAATTTCGAGTGGGACGGGTTGCGCATCCCGGGCCGCGTCATCGACATCACCAAGGCGCAATCGAGCGAGGAGCCGATGCGCAACCTCTACGCCCGCTGGGCGCAATTCATGGAAGCGGAAAGCTGGGCCGACCTCGCCACCCGGCGCCATCCCGCAGACGCCGTGGCACAAGCCGCCGAATGACAATCAAAATGATCTATGCCTGCGTCCTCGAAGAATAGATGATGAGATTTCGCGCGACAGTACCATGAGCACAGGGTGGGGCCGGTCCACAGCTCTGACCGTGCCTATTCCAAAGCGGCCTCGTTTTCGGAGCGGGCTCGACATCCGGGTGGTCGTGGCCATAGCATCGGGCACTTAATCGCGGAGGCGAGCGATGGCCGAGGAGCATGTCCATTCCCATCCGGCGAGCGGGTCGGAACTGTCCGAGATGGAGGTGCGGGTCAGGGCGCTCGAAACCATCCTGACCGAGAAGGGCTATGTCGATCCGGCCGCACTCGATCAGATCGTCGAGGCATTCGAGACGAAGATCGGGCCGCGTAACGGCGCGCATATTGTCGCCCGCGCCTGGGCCGATCCGGAATTCAAGCGCCGGCTCCTCGCCGACGCGACCGAGGCGGTCAACTCGGCTGGTCATTTCAGCCGGGTCGGCAGCCATCTGATCGCGGTTGAGAACACGCCGCAGACCCACAACCTTGTCGTCTGCACCTTGTGCTCGTGCTACCCGTGGGAGGTGCTGGGGTTGCCGCCCACTTGGTACAAATCCACACCTTACCGCTCGCGCGCGGTCATCGACCCCAAGGGTGTGCTCGCCGAGTTCGGCGTAAGGCTGCCGCCGCAGACGCGGATCCGTATCTGGGATTCGACCGCCGAGACGCGGTTTCTGGTCGTGCCGATGCGGCCCGCCGGCACCGAAGGCTGGAGCGAGGAGCGGCTCGCCGAACTCGTCACGCGCGACAGCATGGTCGGCAGCGGGCTGCCAAAGCGGCCCGGGGAGGTGCCGGCGCCATGACCAACTCGGTGCACGACATGGGCGGCATGCACGGCTTTGGCCAGGTCGAGCCCGAGCCCGACGAGCCGCCGTTCCATGCGCAATGGGAGGGGCGCGTTTTTGCGATGCAGCGGGCGATGGGCTTTACCGGGCTGTGGACAATCGATGGCGGACGCGCCTCGCTCGAAGCGCTGCCACCGGTGGAATATCTCCGCTCCTCCTATTACCGGCGCTGGTTTCTCGGTCTCGAAAGCCGGCTGCTGCGGCGCGGCCTCATCGGCACGGACGAGATCGCCGCCGGCCATTCGCTGCGCGCCGGCGCCCGATTGCCGCGCACCCTGACCCAGGCCGATGTCGCCAAGGGGCAGACCCGCGGCCAATTTTCCCGCCCGACCAACCAGTCCGCGCGGTTCAAGGCGGGCGACCGGATCCGCGCCCGGAACATCAACCCGGCGACCCATACCCGGCTGCCGCGCTACGCCCGTGGCAAAATTGGCACGGTCGAGGCGGTGCGCGGCTGCCACGTGTTTCCCGATACGGCCGCACTCGACGCCGGTGACAATCCGCAATGGCTCTACACGGTCGTGTTTCCTGCGCGCGAATTATGGGGCGAGGACGCCGACCCGGCGGTCACCGTGTCGATCGAAGCGTTCGAGCCTTACCTCGACCCGGCATGAGCGAGGTCGACCGTATCGCCGCGGCGGTCCCGGGCATACCGCGCGGTCCCGACGGGCCCGTGTTTGGCGCGCCATGGGAAGCGCACGCCTTTGCGATGGCCTTGTCGTTGCACGAGCGCGGGCTCTTCACCTGGCCGGAATGGGCCGCGGCCCTCGCCGAAGAGATCCGGCGCGCGCAAGCCTCGGGCGATCCGGACCGCGGCGACACCTATTACCGGCACTGGCTCGCCGCGCTCGAACGGCTGGTGGCCCAAAAAGGTGCGGCCGACCTCCCCGCCCTCGCCCGCTATGGTGCCGCCTGGCGTCGCGCGGCGGCGCGCACCCCGCACGGCACCCCGATCCAGCTCGCCCCCGAGGATTTTGCGGCGGAATAGCTCCGGGTTCGGACGATCAGGCGCGAGTCCGGTCGATCAGGCGGGGGCGTCTTCGAGGATCATGTCGGCGGCCTTCTCGCCGATCATGATCGATGGCGCATTGGTGTTGCCGGCCGGGACCGAGGGCATGACCGAGGCGTCGGCGACGCGCAGTCCGGCGATGCCGCGCACCCGCAGTCGCGGATCGAGCACTGCGGCCTCGTCGCCGCCCATCCGGCAGGTGCCGACCGGGTGCAGGTTGGAGAGCCCATTTTTGCGGATGGCGGTCTCGAACTCGGCGTCGCTATTGACATCCTTGCCGGGGACCAGCTCGTCGGCCACATAAGCGGCGAGCGCCGGCTGGTTAACGATGTTGCGGGCGAGCCGCATGCCGGCGGTCAGCGCCTGCAGATCGTACTGGGTTTTCAGAAAGTTGAAACGGATCGCGGGTGGGGCCTGCGGGTCGGCCGATTTGATCCGGACCTCGCCGCGGGCATCGGGACGCAGATGCACGGCACTGACGCTGAAGCCCGGAAACGGATGTGGAAACGCCCCCTTGCGGGTGCGCTCGGCAAAGCTCCACAGGCTGAAATTGAGCTGGATGTCGGGCCGTTCGAGACGGCGGTCGCTGCGCGCAAAGCCGCCCGCGCAGATGCCGTTGGTCGCCAATGGCCCTGATTTGAACAGCATGTATTGCAGCCCCGCTGCCATCTTGCGCAGCGGGTGGTTGGCGACATCGTTCAGGGTGATCGGCTTGGTGCAGCGAAACGCGAGACGCACATAGAAATGGTCTTGCAGATCGGCGCCGACCGCCGGCATGTCGCGCACCACCGGAATGCCGCAGCTCTGCAACAGCGCACCTGGGCCGAGCCCGGACAATTGCAGCAGCTGCGGCGAGTTGTAGACGCCGCCGCAGACGATTACTTCGCCCTGCACCCGTGCCGTCTGGCGCTCTCCGCTTTTCAGATACTCGATGCCGGTAGCTCGGCCGCTCTCGATCAGCACGCGCGTCGCCAGCGCATTGGTCGCTACCGTCAGATTTTGCCGATTGCGCGCCGGGCGCAGATAGGCGGCGGCGGTGCTCCAGCGGCGGCGCCCCTTGGTTGTGCTCTGGAATGGCCCGGCCCCCTCCTGCTCGCCGGTGTTAAAATCGTTATTGGCCGGCAGCCCGGCCTCAATCGCTGCAGCGATCCAATGCTCGGCGAGCTCGTAACGCGCCGGCTGATCGGACACGCGCAGCGGCCCACCGGTGCCGTGGAAATCATCGGGTCCGCGCTCCTGGTCCTCCGCCTTCTTGAAATAGGGCAGCACGCTGTCCCAATCCCAGCCGGTGCAGCCGCGCTGCCGCCACTCGTCGTAATCGGCCGGGTTGCCGCGCATATAGACCATGCCATTGATCGAGCTGGTGCCGCCCAGCACCTTGCCACGCGGCTGGTAGAGGGTGCGGCCGTTGAGCTCGGGCTCGGGCTCGCTCTGATACATCCAGTTGAACCGCGGGTTGCTGAACAGCCGGCCATAGCCCATC
Organism: Allostellaceae bacterium; assembly: GCA_050729795.1. Classification (GTDB taxonomy): domain Bacteria; phylum Pseudomonadota; class Alphaproteobacteria; order ATCC43930; family CGMCC-115725; genus AP-15. The sequence goes on from JBOHME010000117.1 coordinate 11,735, forward strand.
GGCACGTGAATCCACGGATAGCGGTCCTCGCCGCCGGCTTCGAACAGCAGCACCCGGTAGCGCCCGGTCTCGCTCAGCCGCGCGGCGACGGCACAGCCGGCCGAGCCGGCCCCGGTGACGATAAAATCGTAGGTGTTCTCGTCGCTCGGCATCGTTTCCCCGTTTTCTTGATTATTGCGCGTGCGCCAGCAGT
>JBOHME010000118.1:0-11728 GCA_050729795.1 Allostellaceae bacterium
GCACCAGGAGCAGCAATGGGATCGTCAGCAGCACGATCACCAGCATCAGCGCGTAGACGTCGATATAGGCGACCATCGAGGCTTGGCGTGTCACCTCGGCATTCAGCGCCGCGATACCCGAGGGCGTCGTCAGGCTATAGGGCGCAGGCAGTTGCGGTGCGCGCGCCAGCCAGTTCCCGGGGCTCAGCCCTTCGATCAGACGCGAATGGACGATTTGGGTGTTCTCGACCAGCGCCGCCTCGAAAATCGAGATGCCGATGCTGCCGCCGAGGTTGCGCATCAGGCTTCTGATTGCCGTCCCCTGCGTCAAGAGGTTCCGTGGCAGGGTCGAGAGCGCCAGCGTGTTCATCGGGACAAAGGTGCAGCCGAGGCCGAACCCCTGCAGCAGACCGGAAATGATCACCGGCGCCATCCCCATCTGCAGCGAAAACCCGGTCATCATCCACAGCGAAGCAACGGTGATCAAAAGGCCACACAGGATCAGCACGCGGTTGTCGACCCGGTTGATGATGCGTCCGACCAGGAACATCGCCAGCATCGTGCCGACACCGCGCGGTGCGGTGACGATGCCGGCGGTGAACACCGGATAGTTCATCAACGATTCGAGCATGGTCGGCAGCAGCGCCAAGGTGCCGCTCAGAATCCCGCCGATAAAGAAGATCAGGACCGTTCCGGCCGCAAAATTCGGGCTCTTCAGCAGATCCCGGTTGAGAAACGAGCGGTCCCCGGCGGTTACAGTATGGACAATGAACAGGTAGAAAAAGATTCCCGAGATCCCAGCATACACCCAGATCTCGGTCGAGTTGAACCAGTCCTTGAGCTCGCCGCGATCGAGCATCATCTGTAGCGCGCCGATGCCGATGCTCAAGGCGATAAAGCCGAAGAAATCGAACGCCTCGCGGTGCGTCCGGTGGGTCTCACGAATAAACACCAGGATGCCCAAGGCGGCCAGCAGGCCGAGCGGCAGGTTGATGTAGAAGCACCAACGCCAGCTGTAGACCTGGGTCAGCCAGCCGCCAAGGATCGGGCCGCAGATCGGTCCAAGCATGACCCCGATGCCCCACACCGCGATTGCCTGGCCGTGCCGCTCGGGCGGGTTGATCTGCAACAAGGTCGATTGCGACAGCGGCACCAGCGCCGCACCGCACATGCCCTGCAGAAAACGATAGAACACGAGCTGGCTCAGGCTCGTGGCGCTGCCGCACAATGCCGAGGCAGCGGTGAACCCCAGGACCGAAAACAAAAACACATATTTGATGCCGAGCCGGCCGGCGAGCCAGCCGGTCAGCGGCGTCATGATCGCGACGGCGACGATGTAGGAGGTCAGCACCCAGGCGATCTGGTCCTGCGCCGCCGACAGGCTGCCCTGGATGTGCGGCAGGGCGACATTCGCGATCGTGTTGTCGACGCCCTGCATGATCGTCGCCAGCATGATCGACGCGGTGATCGCCCTGCGGCTGGCGACCGGTCCAAGCGCGGCACTCCTCACCGCGGGGCGCGCGCGCTGCCGGGGAAAGCTGCCAACGGGCGATGATCGGCCATGCTCAATATATGCTTACATAGATCGGCGCCGGCTCTGCTGCCGCCCGCGCGGCTGGCCGGCGGAAATTCGATGGCTCGCCGGTTTAGCGCCTCCTCGCACCGCCGTCGCCGCGATCGTCCCGGGTTGGGGCCGTGCCCTGCGACCGCCCCGCTCGAAGGCGGGCGATCGGCAGGTGCCAACCGCGGTGGATCGCCAGCAGGCGCAACCCAAAGCACAGCACCGCTCCGGCGAGCGTGACCGCGGCGGACGGAAACCGCAGCCATTCGCCGCCGACAACGACAGCGGCACCGGCCAGCGCGGCGACCGCGTAGAGATCGGCGCGCAGCACGGTCGGGACCTCGGCCAGCAGAATATCGCGGGCCATGCCGCCGCCGATCCCGGTCAGCATCCCGAGCAGCGCCGCCATGACCGGACCGAGCCCGAAGCCGAGCGCCTTTTGCGTGCCGGTGACGGCGAACAGCGCGAGCCCGGCGCCGTCAAACACCAGCACCGGCTCGTGCAGCCGGTCGATCACGGGATACCAACAAAAGGTGAGCACCCCTGCGCCGAGAGACACGGCCAGATAGCGCCAGTCGCTGAGCGCCGCCGGCGGCACCGCGCCGATCAGCAGGTCGCGAGCGATCCCGCCGGAATTGGCGGCGGCGAAGGACAGCACCAGCACCCCGAACAGGTCGAGCCGGCGCTGGACCCCGGCCGTGGCGCCGCTCAGGGCGAAGACGAAGGTGCCGGCGAGGTTGAGCGCCAGGAGAAGCGTCTGCATCGCTGGGGCTCGCTCGCCGGTGATTGGGGCGCCGACACTCTATCACGCGCCGCCCGAGGCGGTCAGCCGCCGGCGATCGGCTACGGCGCGAGCCAGGCGAGCGCCGCCACCACCATCGCCTCGACCCCGGCTTCGAGGGTCGGATGCATGAGAGGGGCAAAACGCGGGCTGTGATTGGTCGGGATCTCGTTGAGCCGGCCCACCGCTTTGGCCTTTGCGTAAGTCTCGGGGTCGGTGCCGCCGACGAACCAGAATACCGATGGAACGTGCCATTCGGCGCCAAACGACCCGAAATCCTCGCTGGCCGAAGTCGGCCCGGTTTGTTGCACACGGTCGGGCGTAAAGTGCCGGCGAAACGCGGCGGCGACGCGCCCCGCGGCCTGCGGCTCGTTGACCGCGAGCGGGTAGCGGTCGAGCGGTGTGATCTCTGGCGGCCGGGGAGCGCCCGAGGCCGCCGCCTCAGCCTTGACGATGCGCTCGATCGCGGCAAGCACGCGCCTGCGCACCCCTTCGTCGAAGCTGCGCACGTTGAGCTTGATGACGGCCTCATCGGGGATGACGTTCTCCTTGGTGCCGGCTTGCAGCGACCCGATCGTGAGGACGGCCGGTTCGGCCGCGGCGAGTTCGCGCGACACGATCGTCTGCAGCCGCATCACCACCGCCGCCGCCATCACCACCGGGTCGATCGCGGCCTGCGGCATCGAGCCGTGCGCGCCCCGACCGAACAGGCGGATTTCGAGGCTGTCGGCCGCCGAGGTGATGACCCCGGCGCGCCCGCCGAGAGCCCCGGCGGGCCCGACCATGACGTGCTGGCCGAGCACGACATCCGGCTTTGGAAAACGGTCGAAGAGCCCGTCATCGATCATCGCCTGGGCGCCTTCGGCGGTTTCCTCAGCCGGCTGGAAAACCGCCATCACCGTGCCGCGCCACGCCTCCCGGTTCGCCGCCAGCAAGGCGGCGGCGCCGGCGAGCCAGGTCACGTGCATGTCGTGGCCGCAGGCGTGCATGACCGGCACCATTTTGCCGTCGCGGTCGGCGGCCTCGACCTTGCTGGCGTAGGGGAGTCCGGTTGCCTCGGCGATCGGCAGCGCGTCCATGTCGGCGCGCAGCATCGCTGTCGACCCGTCGCCGTTGCGCAGCAGCCCGACGACCCCGGTCTTGCCCACCGCCGTCGTCACGTCATACCCGGCGGCGCGCAACCGGCCTGCAGCCAAACCAGCTGTCCGTGTCTCCTGCATCGACAGTTCGGGGTGGGCGTGCACATCGCGGTACAGCGCCTCCAGATCCGGCAGCAGGCGATCGAGCCCGGCCAACACCCGGCTCGCGGAATCCGGCGTCGCAGCATCCATGAGCTTTCTCCATGGGGCTCGGTCGGGTTATGGGCCATCGAGCCTCAACGCCTGCCTCTGCCCGCCCGTTGCGCTAATCGGCTTGGCTCGGCCGCATCGTCCGCCCGGCGAGCGCCGCCGGCGCAGCGACGGTCTTTGGCCGCTTCAACCGCAACAGCACAAGCAGCAAGGTCGAGCCCACGGCCAGCATCATCATCAGCGAAAAATCGTTCAGATAGGCGACCATCGCCGCCTGGCGCGTGACCTCGGCATTGAGAGCGGCGATGCCATGCGGCGTTGTCAGGCTGTAAGGCGCCATCAGATAGGGCGCGCGGGCGAGCGGGTTGTCGGGGCGCAGCCCCTCGATCAGGCGCGAATGGACGATCTGGGTATTTTGCGTCAGCAGCGCTTCGAGCACCGAGATCCCGATGCTGCCGCCGAGATTGCGCATCAGGCTGCGCAAGGCGGTTCCCTGGGTCAGGATGTGGCGCGGCAAATGCGACAGCGCGATCGTGTTCAGCGGCACGAACGTGCAGCCGAGGCCAAAGCCCTGGATCAGCCCCGAGCTGATTATCGGCCCCATGCCCATCGCCAGCGAGAACTGGGTCATCTGCCACAGCGAAAACGCGGTCAAAAGCAGCCCGAGCAGGATCAAGAGCCGGTTGTCGACCCGGTTGATCGCGCGGGCTATTACAAACATCGCGATCATCGAGCCGATGCCGCGCGGCGCCGTCACCAGCCCGGTCGTCAGCACCGGGTAGTTCATCAAATCCTGCAGCATCGTCGGCAGCAATGCCAAGGTCCCGTTCATGATCAGCCCGACCAGGAACATCAGCAAGGTGCCGACGACGAAATTGCTGTTCTTCAAGAGGTCGCGGCTGACGTACGAGCGGTCGGTCGTGGTCGCGGTGTGGACGATGAACAAATAGACCGCGACGGCGCAGACCGCCGCCTCGATCCATATTTCGGTCGAGCCGAACCAATCCTTGAGCTGGCCGCGGTCGAGCAGCATCTGCAGGGCCCCGATCGCCAGGCTCAGGGTCGCGAAGCCCAGCAGATCGAACGGCTCGCGATGCGCCGGGCGGGTGTCGCGCCCGAAGATCAGCATGCCGAGGGCGGCGATCACGCCCACCGGCAGGTTGATGTAAAAGCACCAGCGCCAGCTGTAGTCATAGGTCAGCCAGCCGCCGAGCACCGGACCGCAGATCGGGCCGAGGATCGTGCCGATGCCAAACACCGCCATGGCCTGGCCATGCCGTTCGACCGGGTTGATCTGCAGCAGCACCGCCTGCGACAGCGGCACCAGCCCCGCACCGCAGATGCCTTGCAGGCCGCGATAGAGCACCAGCTCGGTCAGGCTGGTGGCGCTGCCGCACAGCGCCGAGGCGAGCGTGAAGCCCGCGACCGAGAGGATGAACACGATTTTGATGCCAAAGCGGCCAGCGAGCCAGCCGGTCAGCGGCATCATGATCGCGGCGCAGACGATATACGAAGTCAGCACCCAGGCGATCTGGTCGAGCGAGGCCGACAGACTGCCGCGGATATGCGGCAGCGCCACGTTGGCGATCGTGGTGTCGAGCCCTTGCATGATGTTGGCCAGCATGATCGCCAGGGTGAGCGCCCCGCGATTGGCGATCGATGGTCGCGGCTCGCCCCTCAAGCCGCGTGGTCCGGCGCCGCCGGGTCTGATCGGCCCCGGGCGGGATGGCGATCGCTCTCAAAGCGCGCTGGCAAAGCCGGGTTTTCTCCGGGGTGGACGGGTTTTGCTCCGATGCAAACCCGATTGCGAAATTGCGGCTGATCATAGGAGCCGGCAAGAAAAACCCAAAAACCCGCATCGCGGCGCAATTGCGTGGCTGGCAGTCGCGAATTCGATGGCTGAACAGGTCCGCCGCCCGGGCCTGCCGATGACGAGACCGGCTGGCCGGACGGCACTTTGGCTTGCCCGCGGCCGCTCATGGCCGCACAATCCCGGGGCGAAATCGTCCGCGCCACACCTGCCCGCGTCCAGCCCGTCGGCGCTGCACCCGCTGGCTCGGGCAGAGCTGCCAGAACGGGAGCCTCCGTCGTCCGATCTCGAAGCATCAACCTGCACCCTGATCGATGCGCTGATCGCCAGCGCGGAGCCGGCGGTGTGGGCGCGCTACTGCCGCCTCGCAGCCGAGCTGGCCGGCGGCCCTGCTGTCGAGCCGATGGCGGCCCCCGGCTCGATCGAGTGGCAGCGGCGGCAGGACCAGCCGGTACCGCAGCCGGACCCGGCGCTTCCCGCCGCGGCACTCGCCGCCGGGCGTCGCCATCTGGCGCGGCGCGGCGTGCCCTTGCCCTTTGCCGGGGCACCATCGCCGTTCGGCGCTGCCGCGGGCGACGCCTATGATCGGTTTCTCGCCGCCCATCGCGGCGCTCCGGCGCTGCTGGCGCAGCTCGACACGCTCGAAGAGCAGCTGGTTGAAGCGTTCGCCGCTGCAGGCCGGACCGGCCGCTTTCGCGCCGCCGGGTTTCACCACGGCGCCCGGGTAGAGATCGCCGCCGACTGGTTCGACCATGCGGTCTTCGATTTTGCGGGAAACACGATCCGGCTGCCCGATGGCTCGACGATCGCCGGCATCTCGATCTCGCCATGCCGCGATCTCAGGGGTGCCCCGCACGCTGCGGGCGTCATGCCCGGCGACACCAACCGGCGGCCACCTCAGCGTCCGGCTCGGGCAATGCTGCGCCAGGCGCTGATCACGCTGTGGGAGCGCCAGGCGTTCGGTGTCGGCACGGGCAATGAGCGGGTGCTGGCGCTGGTTCTGCGCGAGCTCGCTCTGTCGCCCGCCAATCCGCCTTACGGTTTCAAGAGCGCCGAAACCGTGCGCAAGCTCAGAAAAGAGCTGAAGATGTGACTGTAGCGGCGTCGGCTTAGCGGCGCCCGGGTAGCGGCGTCGGGGTCGGCGGCGGCCAGCCCGCTTGTCAAATCTGCGAGCTTGCGAGTTGGCGGCTCGACCCCGCCTCGACTCCCGCCCATTTCTGCTCGCGGGTCACCCGAAAAAGGAGCAGATGCCTGTGGCTGGCGCGATGATCCTTCAATCCCCCTCACCACCCATCACCTTGATGCCGGAGACCGCGCAAGATGTTGCGGGCGGCGGCCCGTCCGCGGCCCGCGGTGAGCTCGCCGCGGCGATCGCCGAGTTCGAGGTCGCCGGCGCGGAGCTGGCTGCGGCTCAGCAACGGGCAGGGCGGCTCGATGCTGTCGTGGCCGAGTGGACCCGGCACGAGACCGAGCAGGCGGCGCTCGTGACCGCCGAGCGGGAACGGCTCGGCGCTTGGCTCGCGGGCGATGCCGGCGCTCCACGCCCGGAACCCGGCCCGGCCACTCTCGCTGCGGCAGAGCGGCGCGAAATGCTGCACCGCGATGCCGCCGCGGCCCGTCTTGCGCTGCCCGAAGCCGAGCAATCGTTTGGCCGCCACGCGGCTCGGGTTCGCGCGCTGCAGAGCCGTCGCGATGCCGCCATCTGTGCTGCGGCGGTCGAGGCCGCGCGCCACTATGCAGCGATCTATCGGGCGGCGCTCATTGCGGCGCTCGAGCACGAGGCGGTGCTGTACGGGCTGCGCAGCGCGCTGCTGGCGCGCGGCGATCAAAGCGCCGCCGCGCGGATCGGCGAGCTGATCGTGGAGGTGAAGCGTGGAGCCGCGGTGCGGCACAATCCGCAGGCCGGACGGCAGCTGCTCGCCGCGCTCGCCTCCGATCCCAAGGCAACCCTTTCGTGAGGCCGGCTATGCTGCACCATCGAGTGATCGCGCCCGACGGCATGGCCCCGACCACGATCGAGCTCGCCGGAGGCATCCAGCTTGCGGTGCCGCCCGGCGGCATCGTCGAAATCCCGAGCGCGCTCGAGATGCCGGGCGATCCCGGTGTGTTCGAGCCCGTTGCCCGCACGGTTGAGACCAGCTGGCTGCGCCAGCTATTGGATCTCGGCTTCCGCCCGCTAGCGCCCGCGGGTCCTACCGCCGGGCGCCCGGCCGCCGGCCGCTTTGACGGCGACAGCTTCTTCGACCAGACCCTGGGCCTGCCGCTCTGGTGGTCACACGATGCCTGGCGCAACGCCGCCGGGGAGCCCGTCTGAACCGCCATCTGCCGCTGTGCCGGCGCGGGCGATGACCTCTTCCGGCTGCATCCCGGCGGCACGCATCGCTCGGATCGTCGGCGCGGCGTCGCGCTTGGCGAGGCGGCGGCCCACCGCGTCGGTCACGAGCGGGTGGTGGTGATAGCGCGGCGTTGGCAGACCGAGCAGCGCCTGCAGCACGCGATGGATATGCGTCGACGGTGTGAGATCCTCGCCGCGGGTGACCAGGCTGACGCCCTGGATCGCATCATCCACCGTGACCGCGAGATGGTAGCTCGCCGGAACATCCTTGCGCGCCAGCACGACGTCGCCGAGCGGAGCGGGATCGGCGGCGATACGCCGGGGCGCACCGCCCGCTTCTTCGATCCAGTCGAGCGGCCCGGTCAGCTCGAATGCGCGGGCGAGATCGAGCCGCAGCGCATGATCCTGCCCGGCGCGCAGCCGGTGGTCCCGGTCGGCCTCTGTCAGGCGACGGCAGATGCCGGGATAGGCCGGGCCCGCCTCGTCCTGCGGCGCCCCTCCGGCGCCGGCGATCTCGGCCATGATCTCGCGCCGCGTGCAGAAGCAGGGATAGAGCACGCCCAGCGCCGCGAGACGATCGAGCGCGCGGCGGTAATCGTCGAAATGCTCGGATTGCCGGCGCACGGGACCATCCCAGCCGAGGCCGAGCCAGGCCAGATCCGCGACGATCGCCGCCGCGTATTCATCGCGGCAACGCCCGCCGTCGATGTCTTCGAGGCGCAGCAGAAACCGCCCGCCTGCGGCCCGCGCTGCCCGCCAGCCTGCGAGCGCCGAGCGGACATGACCCAGATGCAGATACCCGGTCGGGCTCGGCGCGAACCGGGTCACGGTCGTCAGAAGAGTCACCGGCACCGCTGCGGGTGACACGAGGGCGGTGTTTCGGCTATGCCTGCGCGGTAGCGCCCGTTGTTCGAAAGACCGCACCGATGTTGCCCAAATTGTCCGGCCCACGGCACCCGCCCGCATCGGGCGGCAAGCCCAGCCGCCTTGTCATTCTGCTGCACGGGCTCGGCGCCGACGGCAATGATCTGATCGGGCTCGCTCCCCGTTGGGCGCGGCTCTTGCCCGAAGCCGAGTTCCTGTCGCCGAATGCGCCGTTTCCGTGCGACATGGCCCCCTATGGCTACCAGTGGTACAGCTCGCAGGATCGCAGTCCCGGTGCGCAGCTCGCCGGGGTGCGGGCGGCAGCACCAATCCTCGACGCCTTTATCGACGAGGCGCTGGCCGAGCGCGGGCTCGATGCCGATGCGCTGGCGCTGGTCGGGTTTTCGCAGGGCTCGGTCATGTCGCTTTATGCCGGGCCGCGGCGGGAAGCGCAGCTCGCCGGTGTCCTCGGCTATTCGGGCCGGCTGGTAGCGCCCGAATTGCTGCCGGCGGAGTTGCGCTCGCGGCCGCGCATCCTGCTGGTCCACGGCACCGAGGATCCGCTCGTGCCCTATGCGGCGCTCACCGAGGCCGAGACGGGCCTGCGAGCTGCGGGCATCCCGGTCGAGAGCCTCAGCTGCCCCGGTATCGGCCATTCGATCGATGAAAACGGGCTGCGCCGTGGCGGGCAATTTCTGAAGGAGGTGCTGACCGTCAAGGACGTGCCGATGGGGCCGAAATCTTGACCACGCCATTTTCGTCCAAGAGCGGCGCGATCACCGCCAGCAACTTTGGCGAATCCCATTTGGCTTCGCCGACGACATGGCCCAGCACCCGGCCCTCGCGGTCGATCAGAAAGCTGGTCGGCAGGCCATCGACCTTGAACGCCTGGGCCACCATGCTTTTGGGATCGAGATAGGTCTTGACCGCCTTGAGCCCGAGCTTTTCGACAAACGGCGCCACCGCCTTCTCGCCGCCGATATCCTCCGAGATCGCCAGAACCGTCAGCTTGTCGCCGAACCGGGTCTGCAGCCGTTCGAGCGACGGCATCTCGCTGCGGCACGGCGCGCACCAGGTGGCCCAGAGATTGACCAGCACGATCTTGCCGGCGAAGTCAGAGAGGGTGAGCTGGTGGCCGGCGGCATCGGCGAAGGTGATGTCCGGCGCCGGGCGCGGCGCTGGCGCAGGCACGAAAACCCCCAGCGGCGGGTCCGCGGGGCCGGCAGCGGGCGGCCCGGCATGGGCGGCCGATCCCACGGCGAGCAGCAGCAACGCCGCGAGCACGGAACAGCCCGACCTCATCGATCCATCCCTCGGCTCCGATCGCGCCCGACCATGACCTCGTCACAACGCCCCGATCAAGTTGTCAGCGGGGCAAACGCGCAATGGGGCGGCCGCTTTGCCGCCGGCCCGGCCGAGATCATGCGCCGCATCAATGCGTCGATCGATATCGACCGGCGCCTGTGGGCCGAGGACATCGCCGGTTCGCAGGCACATTGCGAGATGCTCGTGGCGCAACACATCCTGTCGCCCGAGGATGGCGCGGTGATCGCCGCGGGTCTAGCGCAAATCCACGCCGAGATCGAATCCGGCCGTTTTGTCTTCAGCGATGTGAATGAAGACATTCACATGAATGTCGAAGCCCGGCTCGGCGAGCTGATCGGCCCGGTGGCCGGCCGCCTGCACACCGCACGCTCGCGCAACGACCAGGTCGCGACCGATCTGAAGCTGTGGCTGCGTGCCGCGATCGACCGGCTCGACGAGGCGCTGCGGGAATTCCAGCGGGCGCTCCTCGATCGCGCCGCAGCCGAGGCCGCGACGGTGATGCCGGGCTTCACCCATCTGCAGATCGCCCAGCCGGTGACCTTTGGCCACCATTTGATGGCTTACGTCGAGATGGCCGGCCGCGATCGCGGCCGGTTTGCCGATTGCCGGTGCCGGCTGAACGAGTCGCCGCTGGGTGCTGCGGCGCTGGCCGGCACCGCGTTCCCGATCGACCGCGACGCGACCGCAGCCGCGCTCGGCTTCGATCGACCCGCCGCCAACTCGCTCGATGCCGTCTCCGACCGCGATTTCGCAGTCGAGTTTCTCGCGGCCGCGGCGCTCGCCGGTGCGCACCTGTCGCGCTTGGCCGAGGAGATCGTGATCTGGTGCAGCGAGGCCTGCGGTTTTGTCGTGCTGAGCGACGCCTTCACCACCGGCAGCTCGATCATGCCGCAAAAGCGCAACCCCGATGCCGCCGAGCTGGTGCGCGCCAAGACCGGGCGCCTCAACGGCGCACTCGTAGCACTCCTGACCGTGATCAAGGGGCTACCGCTCGCTTATGGCAAGGATTTGCAGGAGGACAAGGCCCCGGTGTTCGAGGCAGCCGACGCGCTCGAACTGTGTCTCGCCGCAATGACCGGAATGGTGCGCGATCTGCAGCCCGACCGGGGCCGGATGCGCGCTGCCGCCGGCCGCGGCTATGCCACCGCCACCGACCTCGCCGACTGGCTCGTGCGGGTCGCCGGACTGCCGTTTCGCCAGGCGCACCATGCGACGGGCCGGATCGTGCGGCGGGCCGAGGCGCTCGGGCGCGGTCTTGCCGAGCTCCCGATCGCCGAATTGCAGCAGATCGAGCCGGCGATAACCGCCGCCGTCTACGATGTGCTCGACCCCGAGCGGTCGGTCAACAGCCGCACCAGCCTCGGCGGAACGGCGCCCGAGCAGGTGCGCGCGGCGGTGGCTGCGGCGCGAAAAAAGTATCTCGAATGATCCGCTCGGCACGCGTGCTCTTGAGCTCGCTCCCGCCGCTCCTTTTTTTTGCAAGTGCGCAACCCATCGGAGCGAGGCCTGATCCGCGCGGGCGAGCGGCGGCGCACCGGTTCGGGTCCCGCGCTCCGCTGCGGTTTTTCCTCGCCCTCCTTCTGCTCGCCCCGGTTCTCGCCGCCTGCGGCAAGAAGAACGCGCCGACACCGCCGCCCGGCAGCACCAACACCTATCCCCGGTCCTACCCGCGTGAGTGAGTTCTTTGTCCATCGCGGCGGAGAATTGCATGCCGAGGACGTCCCGGTCGGCCGGATCGCGGCCGCTGTCGGAACTCCCCTCTATCTTTATTCCGCCGCGGCGC
>JBOHME010000119.1:0-11661 GCA_050729795.1 Allostellaceae bacterium
TCGTCCAACCCTGTTCCCGAAGGAATCTCTGGGCAACATCCATAGCCCGTTTTTCTATTGCGAGACGCTCTGTCGCCCACCGTCGAAACCCTTGGCCGCCGCTCGCGCCGGACCCTGGACTTGGCGTCGGAGCACTCCCACTCGAATACCGTTGAACCGCTTCGTCTATTTCTCCTGCGTCCGCTTCGGAGATCCAGCGAAGAGGCGTGCGAGAAGTCGATTTCACAATATCATCGAAAACATTGCCTCGCCTTGCCAGCTGCTTCGCTTCGGCTCTATCGATCCTGGCTTCGAGCAAAAGTTCAACGTCGCTCACAGAAATCGATAATCCAGCACCCATCGGGACAGAATCTCCTGCCGCCCGCGCGCTCGCGGTGAGACCACTTCCGCCATGCTTCTCACTGATCCAAATGTACAATCGATCTCCGCATTTTGGATCTTCGGTTTCTTCTGAGGTCAACGCTATCCTCTGCCGGGTTTTACGAGGGTGCTTCGTAGAGAATGCCCCGCCCTCCCATTCAGAGGCGTCTTTTGGCACCCCGATTTTTCCGGGAGCGTCGTCTGGGTTCACCTTGATCAAAAAGGTGCGCGGTCGCTCCTCCGGCGAACTGTTCGCCATCGTGATCCCCTCCCTCCGGAAGCTTGCCAGCCAAGGTGCCGGCAATCCTCCAACGTAGCGAAAGGGGGTTTCCAGAATGTCAAACCGTCGTAACCCGTAATCAGATAAACACCCCGCGCATGCCGCCTTCGGGGTAGCGGGTGCCGGCGGCGGCGCCGATCGGGATCGCGGCAGAGATGCGGTCGATCTCGGCGGCGGTCAGCTCAACGCCGAGGGCGCCGAGATTTTCCTCGAGGCGTGCCGCGTGCTTGGTGCCGGGGATCGGGATCACGTCCGGACCCTGCGCCAAGAGCCAGGCGAGGCACAGCTGCGCCGGGGTGCAGCCTTTTTCCTTGGCGATCGTCTCGATCTCCTCGACCAAAGCGCGGTTCCTGGCGAAATTGTCGCCCATAAAGCGCGGGTGCCGGCCGCGCGTGTCGCCCTCGTCCAGATTGCCGAGATCGGGGACGATTCCGGCCAAGAGGCTGCGGCCGAGCGGCGCATAGGCGAAAAAGGCGATGCCGAGATCGCGGGTCAGTTCGCGGGTCTCGGTCGCTTCCTGGCGATAGAGCAGCGAGAATTCGCTTTGCACCGCGGCAATCGGGTGGGTCGCGTGGGCACGGCGGATGCGCTCGGGTGCCGCCTCGCAGAGACCGAGATAGCGCACCTTGCCCGCTTCGACGAGACGGGCCATCGCGCCCACCGTCTCCTCGACCGGCACCGTCGGATCGACCCGGTGCTGGTAATAGAGGTCGATCACATCGACCCCGAGCCGTTTCAGGCTCGCCGCGCAGGCCTGCGCGATATAGCCCGGGCTGCCATCGACGCCGTTGGCGCCGCCCGGGCGCCGGGTCTGGCCGAATTTGCTGGCGACGACGACACCGTCCCGGCGGCCCTGCAATGCCCGCCCGAGCAACTCCTCGTTCTGGCCCCAGCCATAGGCGTCGGAGCTGTCAAAATGATCGACGCCGAGATCGATCGCGCGCCGGATCAATGCCACCCCGGCCTGATCATCGCTTTTGCCGTAGACCCCGGACAGCGACATGCAGCCGAGGCCGATCGCCGAGACCTGCGGTCCACCCTTGCCGAGCGCGCGCTTTTCGCTAACCGCCATGCTGTTCATCCGTTGCTGATGTGGTTTCTTCGCACCATAGCCGATCCGTTCGGCGGAACGCACCCGCGATCGCTAATGCTTTGTCGCCAGCCCGGAAAGCGGCGTATGATCGCGGCAGGATTCAGCCGAGGGAGGAGAGCATGGCGGCGACACATGTATACGCCGGCGCGGCGCGCTCGATGGGCGGCACCTTGGGCGGAGTGTTCCGCCAGACCGCCGGCGAGAAGAACTGGCAACATCTGACGAGCGGCCTGCCGGAAGGCACCGAGGTGCATGCGATCACCGTGCACCCGGAACATCCCGACACGGTCTATCTCGGCACGACCAAGGGCACCTTCCGCAGCACCAATCGCGGCGACCGCTGGGAACGGCTCGCCCTGCCTGATGCCGAAGCGGATATCTGGTCGATCTGTATCCACCCGAAAAACCCGCGGATCATCTATGCCGGTGCGACACCACCCGGCGTCTACCGCAGCGAGGATGGCGGCGACAGCTGGCGCAAGATGGCCGATCCCGGTCTGCCCGACCGTGTCATCATGCAATTCGCCTGCCGGGTCATGCGGCTCGATGTCGATCCGAACTCGCCCGAAGATATCTATGCGACCTTGGAAGCCAATGGCGCGATGCGCAGCCGCAATGGCGGTGAGAGCTGGGAGGATTGCACGGCCGATCTGATCCGGTTTTGCGAGCAGCCCAAATACAAAAGCCGCATCGGCAGCCAGACCGAGATCGAAGGGATGCTCGACGGCCATGCGCTGGCCTGCAGCGCCGCTGCACCGGGGACCGTGTTTTTGGCCAACCGCATGGGGCTCTTCCGCAGCAACGACAAGGGCCAGAGCTGGCAGGACATGGAGATCGGGCGGTTTTCGCCGCTGACCTATGGCCGCGACATCCGCGTCTCGCGACAGGACCCAAAGGTGCTCTACGCCTGCCTCAGCCCGGCGGCGCGCAGCACCGACGGCTCGATCTATCGGAGCGACGATGTCGGCCAGAGCTGGAAGCGCTTCGATCATGGGATCAAAGCCGAAGCGACGATGATGGGTGTCGCGGTGCATCCGCAGGATGCGAACCAAATCTTCGGCGTCTCGCGCTTTGGCCAGGTGTTCGGAACCCAGGACGGCGGAGAGAGCTGGAGCGAGACCCGGCTGCCTGAAGGTGTGCGCGACGTCTACGCGGTCGCCTGCGGCTAGGGCGGAGGTTGCGATCGGCGATCTGTTCGGCGACGTCGCGCCGGCGCGCGAGGCGATCGAGCAGCTCGCCGAAGGCGCAGTGCTCCTGCGCGGGTTTGCCCGCAACGAGGCCGCGGCACTGGTCGCGGCGGTGGCACAGGTCAGCGCCGCGGCCCCCTTCCGCCACATGGTGACACCGGGTGGCTGGAAGATGTCGGTGGCGATGACCAGCTGCGGCAAGGCCGGTTGGGTTACCGATCGCAGCGGCTACTCCTATGCCGCCGAGGACCCGCTGACCGGTCTGGCTTGGCCACCAATGCCGGCCGGGATGCGACAGCTGGCGGCGCGCGCCGCCGCGGCCTCGGGGTTTGGCGACTTCGGCCCGGATGCCTGTCTGATCAACCG
The DNA here is from genome assembly GCA_050729795.1 of Allostellaceae bacterium. Taxonomy (GTDB): domain Bacteria; phylum Pseudomonadota; class Alphaproteobacteria; order ATCC43930; family CGMCC-115725; genus AP-15. The sequence continues at coordinate 3,287 of JBOHME010000119.1, forward strand.
CTACGAGCCCGGTGCACGCTTGTCGCTGCATCGCGACGAGGACGAGCGCGATCTCACAGCACCGGTTGTCTCGGTCTCGTTCGGGCTGTCGGCGGTTTTTTTGTGGGGTGGCCTTGCCCGCAACGAACGGGCGCAGCGGGTACGCCTCGAAAACGGCGATGTCGTAGTCTGGGGCGGCCCGTCACGGCTCGTTTATCATGGCGTGGCGCCCCTCGGCGAGGGCGTGCATCCGCTGACCGCCCGCAGCCGGATCAATCTGACTTTCCGTAAAGCGCTCTGATCAGAGCAGCGACATGCCGCTGGACGCGCTTTGCACCCCGGGCGGGCGCCAAGTCGATGGGCCGCACCCTCGCACCGCGTTCGCAGCGATACTCGAACACCGGGATCTCGGCGGAGATGCCCTTGATTCGTTCGTAGCCGAGCCAGTGCAGCTGCATCTCGCCGTCAGCCAGCGCTGTCGCGACGTCTCCCGAGATCGCACAAGCAACGCCATGCGTCTTGGCTGCTTCCTCGAGATGCGAGGCGATGTTGATCGTGCTGCCGTATATGCCGATCGAACGCTTGGTGTCGCCTTGCTCGCTGACGACGACATCGCCGCCATGCACGCCGATGCGGAAGCTCGGCACCACGCCGAATTGCGCCAGATAGCGTCCATGCTCGCGGACAACCGCAGCAAATGCGGCATCGATCGCCCGCAGGACCCGATTGTCGCGGATTGCCTCCTGCCAATCCCAGATCGCGATCAACCCATCGCCCTTATAGAGATAGATCTCGCCGCCAAAATCCGTGATCGGCTTTGAGATATCAAACAGGAATTTGCCGACCAGCGACTTGATCTTCAGCGCGCCGAGTCGCTCCGCGAGCCCGGTCGAGTTGTTGATGTCGATAAACACCAGCACCTTTTGCTCGACCACCGGGCGGTGATAAGTCCCGATCATCAGGTGAAACAAGGTATCGATGCCGATGAAATGCACCGCGCGCATGGCCACGATGCCGATGACCGAGTACAAGATGACGTTTGGCAGCACCAACGGCAGCCGGGTATAGGAAATCGGCGACGGGTAGATGTGATGCAATAGAAAATGGGTCAGATTGACCGCAGCAATAAAAAGAGCTACAACCACAGCCGTGTAGATGACGATCGACAGCAGTGGGTGAATGTTGCGAAACCAGCGGCCGCGCAGGCTCTGCACATAATATTCTTCGAACAGACCGACCCCGGTGCCGACAAATATTCCGTTCAGTATGCCAAACGGGAGAGGGCGGCCTTTGGCGAGGGTGGACAATCCGGCCAGAACCGTGAATATCGTCACTGCGAGCAGGATCGAGAGAAGCTTCCTGCGGGTCGAAATCGACATTCGCGCGAACGCAAAGCTCATGCCACAGACACGGCCGGGGCCTAGTCTAATAATATCGCGGCGTTGTCCGGTTGTCCAGGCCGGCGCGGGATTCTACCGAGCCGTGACGGGCCGAGACGAGATCCGACGGCGATCTGCGGGGCTACCGGCCGGCGGGCATGGTGATGGAGGACACGGAGCCGATGTCCATCGCGACAGGGGCGCAGCTGCATCCGGCCGAGCCGGCGCAACTGCCCGCCCCGGGTGAGGTTTTTCTCGATCATCTGGGTTTCTTCGTGCCGTCGCTCGAGCCGGCGGCAATGGTGCTGCAGCGTAGCGGGTTTCGCCTGACGCCGTTCACCGCTCATTCGAACCGGGTCGATGGCCAACTCATCGCTGCGGGAACCGGCAATCGTTGTGCGATGCTGCATCGCGGTTATATCGAAATCCTGACAGCGATCGGCGACACGCCGCTGGCCGGCCAGCTGCGCGAACGCCTCTCGCGGCATCACGGCCTGCATCTCGCCGCTTTCGCCAGCGCCGACACCGCGGCCGAGCATTCCCGACTGCTCGCTGCCGGCCTCCCGGTGCTGCCGCTCGTCGATATGCGCCGGGCGGTGGCCGGCACGCGCGGTGAGGAAGAAGCGCAGTTTACGATCGCTCGGGTCGCTCCGGATACGATGGCCGAGGGTCGCACGCAGTTTCTGACCCATCACACCCCGGAGCTCGTCTGGCGAGAGCCCGATCTCGATCACCCGAACGGAGCGCGGGCGCTTGGTGCGGTCTGGATTGCTGCCGTGGACCCGGCCGAGCCGGCGGAGCGGTTCGCGCAATTTACCGGCCGCCCTCCGCATCGCGACGGCGCGGTGACGACGATCGCGCTCGATCGCGGCAGCCTCCATTTCGCCACGGCGGAATTCCTTCACCGCGAGCTTGCCATCGCACCCGGACCGCCGCCGCCCTATCTCGCCGCCTGTGAGATCGCGGTGGAGAGCCTTGATCACCTGCGCCGCGCCCTCGACCGCACCGGGCTCGACCACGAGCCGGTGACACGCGGAATCATCCTGCGGCTGCCCGCGGCGATCGGCGGCGCGATCGTGTTCCGAGCGCGGGTGGATTGAGCCGGCATTGCTGCGACGGTGGCCGCTTTGTCTCGCGACGGCCCCCGCAATGCGGACTATTCGGCCGATGCTTCCGGTGCGGCAGCAACCGGTATTCCCGCGGCGCTCGGGCCGGGCCGGCACAGCCGGCGACTGTCGCAATAGCGCAGCGAGGTCTCGACGGTCCCGCCATCGAGCCGGTTCAGCTGGAAGGTGTGCTGCTTCTGCTCGCGCCCGGCGAGGTGCATGATCCCGATCGGCTGATGCGGCGAATGGGGCTCGACAAACAGGCCGCGCGCGGCGTCGAACGCGGGTGCGGCATCGCCCGGCATCCAGTTGCAATAGGCCGGCAGAAAATCCACCGGCACATGCTCGGCGAAGATCGCATAGTTGAGGGCGGTCTGCTCGACAAAGAAAAACCGGGTACGCTGTGCCACTCCCGTCATGATCCGCGCCCAGATCTGCCAATGCGGGGCGTCACCGCGCAGAGCAAACACCCCGCAATTGACCATCGGGTTGCGGCCGAGCCGGTCGGCGACGCGCCAGCCGAACGCCTCGCGGTAATTCTTCCAGGTGAGTGTCAGGCCGAGCCATTTGGGGCGCTTGTAGTGGCGCTTATAGGCGCGATCGATCTCGGGAGTGATCGCCAGCCGGCCCGCGGCAGCAGCCGCGACATAGAGCTCCACCGCGCTCCAATCCTGCACCCAGGCATCGGCATCGATCCAAAGATAGATGTCGTAGCCGGGAAAGTGGCGCGGCAGAAAAGGGCGGGCGAATTGCGCCTTGCGCGCTTCGGCGATGCGCTCGCGGCCGGGAAAATCGAGGTCCCAGCCGGGCTGGACAAGGTGGGTGACGCGCGGCTCGAGCCACGCGCGCTGGGCTTCGTCGAGCCCGACGTCGAGAATGCCGATCGCCGCATTCGGGCGCAGCGCTCGGATCGAGGCCACCGTGTCGCGCAGCAGCGAAAAATACGCCCGGTCGGCGGCGCTGACGATCAGCAGACCCGTCGGCGCCGTCATCGGCGCTCTACCCGTCCCCTCGCCGCCTCAAGGGACGAGGCGATAGCCGCCGGGCTCGGTCACCAGGATCTCGGCGCGGGCCGGATCGCGCTCGATCTTCTGCCGCAGGCGGTAGATATGGGTTTCGAGCGTGTGCGTCGTCACCCCGGCATTGTAGCCCCAAACCTCACCGAGCAGCATGTCGCGGCCAATGGCCTGGTCCCCAGCGCGGTAGAGATATTTGAGGATCGCCGCCTCCTTCTCGGTCAAACGGACCCGTTTGCAGCCACCGGGATCGATCAGCAGCTTGGCCTGCGGCCGAAACGTATAGGGGCCGATCGTAAACTCTGCGTCATCACTGTGCTCGCTCTGCCGCAGATGCGCGCGCAGCCGTGCCAGCAGGACGCTCAGGCGGAACGGTTTTACCACATAGTCGTCGGCGCCCGAATCAAGGCCGAGCACGGTATCGGCGTCGCTGTCGGAACCGGTCAGCATCATGATCGGCACCTGCACCGACCGACGGCGCAGCAGCCGGCACAATTCGCGGCCGTCCATATCGGGCAGACCGACATCAAGCAGAATTGCGTCAAAGCGCTCCGTCGTGGCGATCTGCAGCGCCTGCGCGGCGGTCTCGCACTCGGTCGTCAGAAATTCCTCATTGAGCTCGAGCTGCTCCGCCAGCGACTGGCGCAACGCGCCATCGTCGTCGACAATCAGGATCTTGCGGCCAGCTCTCATCACTCTTTCCGCCGGACCAACACCCGCTCGCTTCTTTTGCTGCCACACGCTACCGGCGGGATTGCCGGGTCAGAAATTATCCGGCAGCCCCGCCGCGATCATCCCCAGCCGGAACACCGTGAGCCTGGTCGATCGCCGGGCGGTTGGCCAGAAAAGGCCGGCCGACAGCGATGTCGGTGCCGCACTCTTACTCGCCGACCGACCGCATCCTGGCCCAGCTGTCGCGCAGCCCGACGGTGCGGTTGAACACCGGACGTTCCGCCCGGCTCGCGGGATCGAGGCAAAAGTATCCCTGTCGCTCGAATTGCACGGTTTCGCCCGGCATCGTGTCGGCGAGCGCAGGCTCGATTCGGCTATCGACCAGCACTTCGAGCGATTGCGGGTTGAGATCGGCAAAAAAGTCGGCACCGGCGCCGGGGTCCGGGCGCAGGAACAGCGGGTTGTAGAGGCGGATTTCGACTGGTCGCGACGCTGCCGCCGCGACCCAGTGGAGGGTCGCACGGACCTTGCGCCCGTCGGGTGCGGTGCCGCCGCGGGTCGCCGGGTCATAGCTGCAGATCAGCTCGATCACCTCGCCTGCGGCATTTTTGAGGACCTCGCGGCAGGTGACGAAAAAGGCATAGCGTAGCCTCACTTCACGGCCCGGTGCGAGGCGGTAGAAGTCTTTCGGCGGATTTTCCATGAAATCGTCGCGCTCGATATACAACTCGCGCGCGAATGGGACCGAGCGGGTGCCGCCCGCCGGGTCTGCCGGGTTGTTGGCGGCGTCGAGCTGCTCGGTGGCGCCGTCGGGGTAATTGGCAATCACGATTTTCAGCGGGCGCAGCACCGCCATCCGCCGCGCCGCCGTCTTGTTCAGATGCTCGCGTACCGCATGGTCGAACATCGCGACATCAACGAGACTGTTGGCGCGGGCGATGCCGACGCGTTGGACAAAGTCGCGAATCGCCGCCGCCGGCACGCCGCGCCGGCGCAGTGCGGCGAGGGTCGGCATGCGCGGATCGTCCCAGCCATCGACGTGACCCTGCCGCACGAGCTCGGTCAGAAAGCGCTTCGAGAGCACCGTGTGATCGAGATTGAGCCGGGCGAATTCGTATTGCCGCGGATGCGACGGCACCGGCAGATTGTCGAGGAGCCAGTCGTAGAGCGGGCGATGGTCTTCAAACTCGAGCGTGCACAGCGAATGGGTCACACCCTCGATTGCGTCTGACTGGCCGTGGGCGAAGTCATAGCTCGGATAGATGCACCATTTGTCGCCGGTGCGCGGATGCGGCGTGTGAAGAATGCGATACAGCACCGGGTCACGCAGATTGATGTTGCCCGAGGCCATGTCGATTTTGGCACGCAGCACGCGCATTCCGTTCGGAAATTCACCGGCGCGCATCCGAGCAAGCAGATCAAGATTTTCGGCAACGCTCCGCTCGCGATGGGGACTGTTGCGGCCCGGCTCGGTGAGCGTGCCGCGCATCTCCCGCATTTCCGCCGCAGTCAGATCATCGACATAGGCCTTGCCCCGACTAATCAGGTGCCGCGCCCATTCGTAAAGCTGCTCGAAATAATCGGACGCGTGATGAAGATGGCGGCCCCAGTCAAAGCCAAGCCAGCGCACGTCGCGCTCGATCGCGTCGATATATTCCTGCGCCTCGCGGGTCGGATTGGTGTCGTCGAAACGCAGATGGCAACGCCCGCCATATTCCTGGGCGACGCCAAAATTCAGGCAAATCGCCTTGGCGTGGCCGATATGCAGATAACCATTGGGCTCGGGTGGAAACCGCGTCACGACCTCGCCGATGCGCCCCGCGGCGAGATCGGCGGCGATAATGTCGCGGATGAAATCGCGTCCTGCCGCCGTCTTCGCCGTCTCGCTCGCCATTCCATTCCCCGTTCCGACCAACCGCCGTGATCGCCCGACATGGCGATCGCCCGGCTAATGTGGCCGATCGTCCGGGCGACGCCAAGCCCGCGCGATGGCCGCCTCGCCTCGCGTGGTTCAGGAGACTTCAGGCCCCGGTGGGTCGGCGACGCCGGCGATGGTGCTGCGATCAGTGTCAAGCCGGCGAACGCGATCAGGTAGAACAGTGCCGCCAGACGCGGCACCTGCAGCAGATCGTCAAAAACCCCCGAGACGAGAAACGCAGTGAGCGAGCCGGCGAGGCACGCGCCGATCGGCTCACCGCGGACCATCGCGCGCCCCGCGCCGAACAGCGCCGCCGCGGCCAGCACGACAAATGCCGCAAGGCCAAGTGCCCCGCCTTCGAACCAGCGCATCAGATACTGGTTCTCGATCCGCCAGACCATGTGGTCGTCGTCGGTAAAATACCAACGCTCGGTCCCATGCGAGAAATCGCCGTTGGCAAGAATGTCGTGGTTCTTCGGATCGAAGAGGCGGAGGCGGCCGACCTCGATCGTCGTGCCGACGATCGGGTCGTAAAGGTCGAGCTCGATGGGCCGCCGCAGCCAGCCGAACAGGGAGTACCGGTCGAGGCCGGCGGTCGACAACGCCGCCCCCATCTCTTCCCATTGCCCCGAGATGCGTGGTCGGAACATAACGGTGCGGCAATGATCGGAGTACAGCAGCAGCTTCTCGCACAGCAGAACGGTCAACGCACCCCGCCCGTCGGGTGAACGCAGAGCGAAAAAGAGCCGGTATGGGGTGTTCGGCTCGATCGCCACCTTCTGCCCGAAATAGGTCGGGGAGCCGGCATCGAGCCGCAGAAAGCGATAGCCGCCGTCATGGCCGATCACAAAATTGGTCGGAAAGCGGCCGCCCGGCTTGTCCGCGAGAACACGGCGCGGATAGGTCCCGAGCCCATTGCCGAACAACGTCGTCCCGGCGCCACCCCGGCGCAAAGAAAGACCGCCTCGCCAATTGCTCTCGCGCGCGGCGAAATCAGCCGAGAGGGTGCGTACCCGCTGTTGCATGAATGTCGTATCGAGCCCGGTCAGCAGCATGCCGCCGAGAATGAAGAGCACGATCGACGGCAGCAGACGGCCGGCCCGGCCGCCGGAAGTGCCGCGTGCGCTCCATGCCCAGCCGAGGCAGGCGACCGCCATGGCGATGGCGGCGCTCGCATAGGCGGCGCGTGCAAAGCTGACGAGCAGCGCGTAGCCGGCGGCGAGTGCGATCACGCCCATGGTCAGCAGCGAGCCGGCACGCGGGCGCCGCAGAAACACCAGCAGGAACGGCAGCGCCATCGCGATATAGGCGCCCACATAACCGCCGCCGAGATGCATGCTCGAAAACGTCGCCACGACCCGATAGTCGCTGGAGAAGTCGAACAGGCCCGGAAATAATGCGCGCTCCGACAATGCCGCGGCGGCGACGAGGACGAGGCCTGCGACCATGCCGGCGCTGAGCCACGGCCATGGATCCGCCCGCCGCCGCAGCCGCTCACGCAGAAACGGCAGCAGCACGAGCGCGGTCAAGAGCCCCTTGGCCAGCCGCGCGGCGTTGTCGGGGCGCAGATAGGGATTGTCCGATCCCGCAGCCGGGCCCGGCGCCAGGAGCCCGATCGCGAGGCTCACGGCGCAGGCAAAAACGGTCAGCGCCACCACTGCGGCGGCTGCGCCCGGCAGGCGGAAATCAGCCGCTCGCGGCGGCGCGCGCAGTGCCAGGATCGCGAGCGTCACGAGCACGAGCAGGTCCGGCTCGCCGATATACATCCAGCCGGTCCAGGGCGTCAGGTCGAATGCCGGCAGCGCCGCCGGCAACACCGCGAGCCAAGCCGAGGGCCAGCGCCACAGCACGGCGGCGTAAAGAGCCAGCACAGCGCCGAGCAACCATGGCGCCAGCGGAAAGGCTCCAGTCAAAAGCCCCGCAGCCGAGAGACAAAGTGCAGCAATCGCGAGACGGAAGGCCGTCGCTGCCGATCCACTCGCTGCGTCGCCGTCGATGCGCGAACGATCGCCAGAAAACGGCGGCGCCCTATCCTGCCCGCTCGCTCGCCGTCGGATCGGCGCGACCGGCGTGACGTTGGCGGCCGTCGCGCGTGGCCGGTCGGCGACAGCCTGCCAGAAGAGCGGGCTCCATCGGGCGGCGAGGCCGGCGGCGATTGCGGCAATGATCGCGTTCGAAAAATCGGGTTGCAGACCGGGCTTGAACCAGCGGCCGAACTCGACCGTGAGCGAAAACGCTGCCGCAAGCGCCGCTGCCGTGGCGATCGGCCCGTGCCCGCCGCCGCGGCGCAGCGCCAGCATCACCC
>JBOHME010000120.1:0-11597 GCA_050729795.1 Allostellaceae bacterium
CAGCCGGGTTGCAATCTCGATCCCGTCTTTGACAAAGGCCGGGTCGAGGCCGCGCTCGAAGCGGTAGCGCGCATCGCTCGCGATACCGAGCCGGCGACCGGTCGCGGCCGTGCGCACGGGATCGAACAGGGCGGCCTCGACAAACACTTCGGTCGTCGCCGCGGTGCAGCCGGTCGGCTCGCCGCCGATCACGCCACCGAGGCTCTGCACGCCGCGGCGATCGGCGATCACCGCCACCTGCGGGTCGAGCCGGTACTCCTGCCCGTTCAGCGCCAGCAAGCTCTCGCCTTCGCGCGCCAGCCGCACGACGAGATCGCCGACGAGCCGGCCCGCGTCGAAGACGTGCAATGGCCGGTTCACGTCAAAGGTCAGAAAATTGGTGATATCGACGAGCGTCGAGATCGGCCGCAGCCCGATTGCTTCGAGTCGACATCGCAGCCAATCCGGGCTTGGTCCGTTGCTGAGCCCGCGCAGGTGGCGGCCGAGAAACAGTGGACAGGCGGTCCGATCGGCGATGTCGATCGCGATCGAGGAGCGGAAGCGGCCCTCCACCGGGGTCGTATCGAGCGGCTTCAGCCGGCCGAGCCCGGCCGCCGCGAGATCGCGGGCGATGCCGTGGACACCGAGGCAATCGGCGCGGTTTGGCGTCACCTTGACGTCGATTACCGGGTCGGCGAGACCGATGAGCTCGGCATATTTCGCGCCGACCACCGCATCCGGCGGAGCCTCGATGATGCCGTCATGGTCGTCGCCAAGACCGAGCTCGTCGGCCGAGCACAGCATGCCTTGCGAGACGACGCCGCGGATCATGCTCTCCTTCAGCACCGCACCGCTGCGCGGGATCACCGTGCCGGGACGGGCGAAGACGCCCTTGATGCCGGCGCGGGCGTTGGGCGCGCCGCACACAATTTGAACCTGCCCCGCGCCGGTATCGACGACGCAGAGCTTGAGCCGGTCGGCATTCGGATGAGGCGCGGCCGAGACGACCGCCGCCACCGTGAACGGTTCGAGCCCGGCGGCGCGGTTCTCGACCGCTTCGACATCGTGGCCGAGCATGACGAGCCGCGCAACAATCTCCGCCACAGGCGCCGCAGTGTCGAGATGCGTCTCGAGCCAGCCGAGCGTAGTCTTCATCCTGCCCCTCCTGCGGCCAACGGGCCGCGCACCAGGGAGGGGATATCGAGCGGCAGAAACCCGTAATGACGCAGCCAGCGCAAATCGGCATCGTAGAACGCGCGCAGATCGGGGATGCCGTATTTCAGCATTGCCACCCGCTCGATGCCCATGCCGAACGCAAACCCCTGATATTCCGCCGGGTCGATACCGCAATTCTTCAGCACGTTCGGATGCACCATGCCGCTGCCGAGAATTTCCAGCCAGTCCCCACCATTGCCGATCTCAAGTCTTCCGCCCTGCCGCGAGCAACCGATATCGACCTCGGCCGACGGCTCGGTGAACGGGAAATAGCTCGGGCGAAAGCGCACCGGCAGATCGTCGAGCCCAAAAAAGGCGCGGCAGAATTCGATCAGGCAGCCCTTCAGATGGCCCATATGGGTGGTCCGGTCGATGACTAGCCCCTCGACCTGGTGGAACATCGGCGAATGCGTCGCGTCATGATCGCAGCGAAAGGTCCGCCCGGGGACGATGATCCGGATCGGCGGCTGTTGCGCCAGCATGGTGCGGATCTGCACCGGCGAGGTATGGGTGCGAAGGACGAGGCGGGTGCCGTCGGCACGTTCCGGGAGGTAGAAGGTGTCGTGCTCCTGCCGCGCCGGATGCTCGGGCGGAATGTTGAGCGCGGTGAAATTGTATAAATCTTCCTCGATATGCGGGCCCTCGGCGACGACAAAACCCATCTCGCCAAAGATCGCGACGATCTCGTCGATCGTCTGGCTGATCGGGTGAATCCGCCCCTCGCGGGCAAACCGCACCGGCAATGTGACATCGGCGCGCTCGGCGGCAAGGCGCTCGGCGAGCGCGGCGTGACCGAGGCGTTCGCCGGCTTCGCCGAGGGCGGTGGTGATCCGCTCCTTGGCCGCGTTCATCTCGGCCCCAGCCCGGCGCCGCGCCTCGGCTTCGAGCCCGCCCAACGCTCGCATTGCCAGGGTCAGGATGCCGCGGCGGCCGAGATATTTGATGCGCACCGCTTCGAGGGTTTCAGGCGATGTGGCCGCGCCGATCTCGTCGATCGCGGTACCGCTCAGTTGACTGGCGTCTTCCATTGTGAGTTCTCGTTCACCCGCGATCCGGGAACTAAAAAAGGGCCGTGCATGGCGGCCCCTCCTGTCGATAGCGCTGCTTTCGGGGCCGCGGCTAGCCTGATCCCGGAGTAAATCGGATCGACGGAGCTGCCGCGGTGGGTCTCATTGGCCGCACGGTTCAGGCTGCCGCCGCCATCGGTGCCGTGTCGAGTGCCGCACGCGCGGTGCCGACAATCGCCGCAAACGCTTCGGGCTCACGGATCGCGAGATCCGACAACACCTTGCGGTCGAGATCGAGCCCGCTGAGCTTGAGGCCGTGCATGAATTGCGAATAGGTCAGCCCGTGCTCGCGCGCCCCGGCATTGATCCGCTGGATCCACAGCCCGCGAAAATCGCGCTTTCTGTTGCGGCGGTCGCGATAGGCGTATTGCAGCGCCTTTTCGACCTTCTCGATCGCGACGCGATACGCCGTCGAGCCGCGGCCGCGGTAACCCTTGGCGAGATCGAGGACCTTTTTATGACGGGCGTGCGCCGTCACGCCGCGTTTGACGCGCGCCATCTCTCACCCTCGCAGATAAGGCATATAGGTCAGGACGAGCTGCGCATCGCCCTTTTCCAGCAGCGTCGTACCGCGCCGCTTGCGCTTGCCCTGCTGCGGCTTGCTGATCAGCCGATGGCGCTTATAGGCATAATTATGCCAGATCTTGCCGGCGCCGGTGCGGCCGAACCGCTTTTTGGCCCCGCTTTTGGTCTTCAGCTTGGGCATTCGACATCCAGTAGAAATTGTGACCGCCGAAGCCGCGCACCATGTGGCAGCGGCCCGATCGGCCGCGCCTTATAGCGACGGCTTCCCGCTGACGCAAGCCGGGCGCGTGGCAAATCCGCTATTTCGGCGACATGACCATGGTCATCTGCCGGCCTTCCATGCGCGGCATCTGCTCGACCTTGGCGAGTTCCTGAAGATTGTCGCGAACCCGCACCAGGACGTCCATCCCCAGCTCCTGATGCGCCAATTCGCGCCCGCGAAACCGCATCGTCACCTTGACCTTGTCGCCTTCCTCGAGGAACTTGACCATGCTGCGCATCTTTACGTCGTAGTCGTGGTCATCGATGCTCGGGCGCAGCTTGATTTCTTTGACTTCGATAATTTTTTGCTTTTTGCGGGCTTCGTTTTTCTTTTTCTGTTCTTCATACTTGTACTTGCCGAAATCGAGCATTTTGCAAACCGGCGGATCGGCATTGGGTGCGATCTCGACCAGATCGAGACCGGCGTCGGCTGCCATTGCGAGCGCTTCGTTGCGCCCGACGACCCCCACCATGTTGCCGCGGTCATCGACCAGGCGCACTCGCGGCACGCCGATCTCTTCGTTGATCCGCGGCCCGTCACGGGTCGGGGTCAGGTTCATCGGTGGTCTGGGTATCTAAAATCTCCTCTCCATGGTTAATCTCCGTCTTCCCGGTCTCGCCCCCTCCATTAGGATGACGACGGAACCGTCGCCTCCCGTTGCAATCTAGCAACCGCTTCGTCGAGCGCAAGAGCTTCTTGCGCGTTGCCGCCGAGCCGGCGCAGCGCGACCCCCCGGTTCTCGGCCTCGCGCCGGCCGACGACCAGCATGACCGGCACCTTTTTGAGGCTGTGCTCGCGCACCTTGTAGGAAATCTTCTCGTTGCCGCGGTCGAGCACCGCCCTCAGCCCGGCTGCGGCGCAGGCCTGCGCCGCAGCCGCGGCGTAATCGGCAGCCTCCTCGGTGATCGACGCGACGACGATCTGCACCGGCGCCAGCCACAGCGGAAACCGCCCGGCGTAATGCTCGATCAGAATGCCGATAAACCGCTCCATCGAGCCGAGGATCGCGCGATGCAGCATGACCGGAACATGACGCGCGCCATCCTCGCCGACATAGGAGGCGCCGAGCCGTTCGGGCATGTTGAAATCGAGCTGCAAGGTGCCGCACTGCCAGTCGCGGCCAAGCGCGTCGCGCAGGTGAAACTCGAGCTTTGGTCCGTAAAACGCGCCCTCGCCCGGTGCCAGCGTATAGTCGAGACCGGCCGCCGCCACCGCCTCCTTGAGGCTCTCTTCGGCGCGGTCCCAGATCGCATCGCTGCCGGTGCGCGGGGTCGGCCGGTCGGCGAATTTGATCGCCACCTCGTCGAACCCGAAATCCTGGTAGATGCTCAACAGCAATCGGCAGAACGCCACCGATTCGCCGGTGATCTGGTCCTCGGTGCAAAAGATGTGCGCGTCGTCCTGGGTAAAGGCGCGCACCCGCATGATGCCGTGCAATGCGCCCGAGGGCTCGTTGCGCGTGCAGCTGCCGAACTCGGCGAGCCGCATCGGCAATTCGCGATAGCTCCTCAGCCGGTCGCGAAAGATCAACACATGACCCGGGCAGTTCATTGGCTTGACTGCCAGCACCCGGTCATCGCGGCTTTCGGCGACAAACATGTTGTCGCGGAAATTTTCCCAATGCCCGGATTTCTCCCACAGGCTGCGGTCCAGCAATTGCGGTCCCTTGACCTCGAGATAGCCGGCAGCGTCGAGGCGGCGACGCATGTAATCCTCGATGATGCGGAACAGCGTCCAGCCCTTCGGGTGCCAGAACACGCTGCCGACCGCCTCCTCGCCGAGATGAAACAATTCGAGCTCGCGGCCGAGCTTGCGGTGATCGCGCCGCTCGGCCTCTTCGAGCCGATAGAGATACTGATCGAGCTCCTTCTGGCTGGCCCAGGCGGTGCCATAGACGCGCTGCAATTGGGCGTTCCTGGCGTCGCCGCGCCAATAGGCGCCGGCCACGTTCATCAATTTGAAGGCCTGGCCGAGATGCCCGGTCGAGGGCAGATGGGGTCCAGTGCACAAATCGACGAACCCGCCCTGACGATAGAGGCTGATCTCTTCCTCAGCCGGGATTTCCTTGATCCATTCCGCTTTGTATTTTTCGCCGATGCCGGCAAAGAACGCGACCGCCGCATCGCGCTCCCAGACCTCGCGGGTGATCGGCTCGGCGCGGCGCACGATTGCCCGCATCCGTTCTTCGATGCGGGTTAGATCATCCGGGGTAAATGGCTCGGCACGGGCAAAGTCATAATAGAACCCGGTGTCCGTGGCCGGACCGAACGTTACCTGGGTCTCGGGGTAGAGCTCCCTGACTGCCTCGGCCATGACATGGGCCGCATCGTGGCGCAGGAGCTGGAGCCCGTCCGGGCTGTCGCGGGTGATGATCGCGACTGCGGCATCATGGTCGATCCGGCTCGCAAGATCGCGCGGCTTGCCATCGACCCGGATCGCGATCGCCGCCTTGGCGAGACCCGGCCCAATCGCGGCGGCGACCTCGGCACCGCTGACCGGGCCAGCGAATTCGCGGCGCTGGCCGTCGGGCAACGTGACGACGATCGCAACCGGCAGCCGATCATTCCGCATTTGGCTCTCAACGGCGTTGTCTGCGCTCATGACCGACCGGGATCCTGAATGATGGATTTCGGCCGCAGCCTCGCCCCGCTGCGCCGAGGTTCGAACGTAGTACGACGTAGCCGAAGCGCAAGCCGACGGCAACGCTGTGTTGGCGAGCCGGTCGCCCCGGCCCGTGATCCGCCGCCAGGATGGGTCCCCTCTCCGAGGCCGACGCATAGCTGATGCGACTAACTCGCATTTGCCTGATTGTTACGAGTCATTCGCATTATCACTTGCCCAAGGCTGAACCTTGAAAGATGCAACTCGCCGAAACAGCGAGCAAGGCGAGACATCCAATGCGAGGGGGAGATTGAATTGACACTGCGGCACCCGCCATTCCTGCCGGCCGCCGCCGGGTCGTGCCTGCCCGTCGCATCGCTCGGTCGCGGGCTTGCCGGCGCTTGGCTGGCAACCTGGCTGGGGACGGCTCCCGCCGCCGCCGCGCCGCCGACGCTCCTGGTTCCGGGGGGTGCCGAAACGCTCCAGACCACCCCCGCCGAAGGTTTCGAGCCGCTTGGGTTTCTGACCGGCATCGAGAAGAGCAGCAATCTGCTGGGCGACATGTGGGGCCTGCGGCCGCTGCTCGCCCAATACGGAATTTCGTTCGCGCTGTCGGAGACCAGCGAGGTGCTCGGCAATGTGACCGGCGGCGTCCGGCAGGGCTTCGAATATGATGGGCTGACCCAGATGGCGGTGCAGCTCGACACCCAGCAGGCGTTCGGCTGGCATGGCGGCACGTTCCACGTCAGCGCATTGCAAATTCAAGGCCGCAACCTCAGCGCCGACAATCTGCTGAGCCTGCAGACCGCGAGCGGGATCGAGGCCGATGATGGCGCCCGCCTGTGGGAGCTCTGGTACCAGCAGAAATTTCTCGCCGACGACTGGGCCGATGTGAAGATCGGCCAGCAGAGCCTCGACCAGGAGTTCATCGTCAGCCAGAACGCGCTGTTGTTTGTCAACACGATGTTCGGCTGGCCGATGGTGCCGTCGGCCGATCTGCCCGGCGGCGGCCCCGCCTACCCGCTCTCGGCCTTGGGCGTGCGCCTGCGGCTGCGACCCACCGACTCGCTGACCGGGCTCCTCGCGGTAACAAACGGCAACCCCGCCCCCAACAATCTTGGCGACCCGCAGGTACAAAACCCCTCCGGGACCAGCTTTCCACTCAATGGCGGCGCGCTGGTGATCGGCGAAATACAATATAGCTATCCCGCGATCGGCGTGATGGTCACCTCGGGGCAGGAGGAGGTGCATCAAGGGACCTACAAGATCGGGTTCTGGTACAACAGCGAAAGCTTTGACGATCTGGCGTTCGACAACACCGGATTGTCGCTCGCCAATCCGCTGAGCAACGGGATGCCGATCGAGCATCATGGCGATTGGAGCATCTATGGCGTCGTCGACCAGATGGTGGGAGAAATGCCCAATGGCGGCACGCTGAATTTCTTCACCAGGGTGATGGGGACGCCGCAGGGGAATCGCAACCCGATCGTCTTCAGCCTGAATACCGGCCTCACCCTGCACGGGCCACTCGCCAGCCGGCCGGACGACACCGCCGGTCTCGCGATCGAATACGCGCGGGTCAGCGGCTCCAGCGCAGCGCTCGACCAGGAGACGGCGTTCTTCACCGGCAGCTCTGTCCCGATCCAGACCGGCGAGACGGTGATCGAGCTGACCTATCAGTATCAGCTGACCCCGGCGGTGCAATTGCAGCCGGATTTTCAATACGTGTTCAACCCGGGTGGCGGCATCACCAATCCGAACGTTCCAAACCAATCGGTCGAGAACGAGGCGGTGCTCGGTCTGCGCGTCAATTTGACTTTCTGAACCTGGCTTTCTCAACCCGGCTTTCCAGAGCCTGACTTTCCGACTGGCGTATCAGCCATGCGCATGGCGCCGGGGTGGGCGCTTGACGGTTACAGACGGCCAGAGTAGTCAGATTGCGACTTAATCGCACTAGCGTCGCGGACATACTGGCGGACCAGAGGAGCGAGACGATGACGCGCGATTTGCCGGCGAAATCACTAAAGGCGGCTCTGACGCTTGCGTCGCTGGCGGTGCTGCTGTTGCCCGCAACCCCCCGCGCGCGAGCGGCCGAGGGGGTTGCCGCGGCGGCCGGCCTGCTTGGCACGATCCACCGGCACGTCACCGCGGCCAGCACCGTCACCACCAACGGCGATCTCAATCCTTATGCGGTCGCGGTTGTCCCCACCTCGATCGGCAAGATCCAGCAAGGGGATGTGCTCGTCGATAATTTCAACAATGTGTCGAACCTGCAGGGCACCGGCACGACGATCGTCAGCTACCGGCCTGCGACCAAGGCGGTGGCACTGTTCGCCAAATTGCCGCAAAAGCTGGCCCAGTGCCCGGGCGGGGTCGGGCTCAGCACGGCGATGGCGGTTCTGAAAAGCGGCTGGGTCGTTGTCGGCAGCACCCCCAGCACCGACGGAACGACTCGCACCAAGGGCAATGGCTGCCTCCTGGTGCTAGACGCCAATGGCCGGCTGGCCACGGTATGGGCCGGTCCGGCGATCAACGACCCATGGGGCAACATGGCGGTCATCGACCAGGGCTCGACCGCCACCTTGTTCATCAGCATGGCCGGCTTCGACGTGCCGGGCCCGCAGGTCACCGACACCTCCGGTAACCCGGTCGTCGTCAACAAGGCAACCGTGCTGCGCCTCGATCTCGCCATTCCTCCGGGGCAGCAGCCGAGGATCACAAATCAGACCGTGGTGGCGAACGGCTTTGGCCAGCGCGCGGACAAGGATGTCTTTCTGATCGGCCCGACCGGTCTGGCGCTCGGCTCGGATGGCACGCTTTACGTGTCGGATGCGCTTGGCAACCGGATCGTCGCTATTCCGGATGCAACAACGCGAACCACCAGCGCCGGCACCGGCCGCGTTGTCACCAAGGACGATCTGTTGAAGCGGCCGCTGACCCTGGTGATGACGGCAAGCGGGCACCTCTTGGCATGCAATGGGCTGAACGGGCAGGTCGTCGAGATCGACCCGGCCACCGGCAAGCAGCTTTATGGCCAGTGGATCGACACCAACCAGGCGCAGTCGCCACCGGGCAGCGGCGATCTGTTCGGGCTGGCGCTGGCGCCGGACGGCAAGGGTTTTTATTACGTCGAAGACGATATGAACACGCTGGTCGAGGCAACCCGATGAGCCGCCACACCAAGGACGGCCTGGGCCCGACCCGACGCGGTCTGGTCCGTGCCGCAGCCGGGCTCGCCGCCGTAGCGGGCTCGGGGCTCGGTCTGACCGGGGCCGCCGAGGCCCTCGCGGAAGCGAGAACGCCGGCCGCGGCCTTGGCTGGCGGCAAGACCGGGGTCGAGCCATTCCTGGGGCCACATCAGGGCGGCATCGCCACACCTGCGCAAACCCACAGCTATTTCGCGGCACTCGATCTCGTCACCACCCGGCGCGACGATGTGATCAGGCTGCTGGGGAGCTGGACGGATGCCTCGCTGCGCATGACCCGGGGGCAGCCGGCACAGCCGGTCGGGCAGGATGTGGCGCAGCCGGGACCCGACACCGGCGAAGCGCTGGGGCTGCCGCCGGCGCGGCTCACCATGACCTTTGGCTTTGGCGCCGGGCTGTTCGTCAAGGACGGCAAGGATCGCTACGGCCTCTTGGCGCAGCGGCCGCCAGCGCTCGTCGATCTGCCGCGGTTCAATGGCGACCAGATGCTGGCCAGCCGCACCGGTGGCGATTTATCGGTGCAGGCCTGCGCCGACGATCCCCAGGTGGCCTTTCATGCGGTGCGCCAGTTGGCGCGGCTGGCCGGCGGGGCTGCCGAGGTGCGCTGGGCGCAGACCGGCTTTTGCACACTTGCCGACGGCACCGGCACACCGCGCAATCTGATGGGCTTCAAGGATGGCACGATCAACCCGTCAGTAGCCGATGCCAAGGTCATGGAAGAGTTCGTCTGGGTCGGCGACGAAGGGCCGGATTGGCTGCGCGGCGGCAGCTATGTCGTCGTGCGCCGGGTTCGCATGGCGCTCGAGCACTGGGACCGGATGAAGGTCGAATTCCAGGAGCAGACCTTTGGCCGGCACAAATATTCTGGGGCGCCACTCGGCAGGCAGCACGAGCGCGACCTGCTCGACCTCGCCGCCACCGACAAGGACGGCAACCCGGTCATTCCGGAGAGCGCCCATGTCCGTCTCGCCGCCGCGGCCAGCAACGATGGCGCGCAGATCCTGCGCCGGCCCTATGCGTACAATGAGGGGGTGGATTTCACCGCCGAGCGCTGGCCGCCGTGGCGCCAGGGGATGGAATACGACGCCGGTCTATTCTTCATCTGCTACCAGCGCGATCCGCGGACCGGCTTTATCAAGATCTTCGACCGGATGTCGAAATTCGACATGCTCAACCAGTTCGTAACCCATACCGGCGGCGGGCTGTTCGCCTGTCCGGGTGGGATCGGCGCGGGCGAATTCATCGGCCAGCGCCTGTTCCGCTCGGCTTGAGTGTCCCGTTCGGCCGGGTGCTCCGTTCGGCTTGAGCGCGAACCTGGCGCCGGCCGCTGGCAATGCCGCCGCCGGTGCCCCGCGCTGTCCGGCTCGAACACCTCACATACCTTGCGGCGGTGTGACCGGGCCTTCGGAGCGGCGCCGACGCTCGGCCATGAACTCGTCGAACTCGGCCTTGTCCTTGGCATGGCGCAGCCGGTCGAGAAAATCCATGAACTCGTGCTGCTCCTCTTCGAGCCGGCGCAAAGTCTCGGCGCGATATTCGTCAAAGGCACGGTTGCCGCTGGTCGCGGCGGCGTGCCGCGCCGCACTACCGCAGCCCCAGCGCTCGGCCGCCCGCTGCATCCGGCTCATGCGCTGCTGCATCCGTTCCATGCGCCGCTGCCAGCGCATCCCACTCCCATCGACCCAGCACGCCATTCGTCCACTCCCGATCAGAAAGCCGAGGACCACGAGGCCGAGCGGCCACCACACGATAAAGCTCAGGACGGTCAACCCGATCCACGCGGGCCGGCCGAAATCATCGAGATGCGCCGCCAAGGAACGCATGACCGCACCATGTGAATGTATTTAACATTTACATAGCGGCGTTGCGTCCGCTTGTCAAGCACGAGCGGCTTCGTCCGGTCGATCGCGAGCGCAGCGGGCTCGACGCGCCGCCGGTTCAGTGCTCGGGTGCAGCCGGCTCGGCAATGACCCCGAGACCGCGCAGATAGATCAGCATCGCCGCTTCGAGCAAGTCTTCGGCGGTCATCGGCAAGCGGCGCCGACCGCCATCGCCGCGCGCGAATAGTGAGGCGATGCCGTGCGACAGCGCCCAGACATGCAGGCTCATCATCAGCGAGGGCGGCCGGCGCTGTGGCGGCAGACGCGCGCATAACAGTTCCGAGGCGCGACGCAGCACCGCGAAGCCGCGGTCGGCGGCCTGGCGCAGTGCCGGGTCGTCGTCAAACGACAGTCCGGCCTCGAACATCGCCGAGTAATAAGCCGGTTCGTTGCCGGCGAAGGCGAGATAGGCGCGGCCGACATTCTCAAAGGCGCGGAACGGGTCGGGCGAGCCGTCGTTCCAGGCGCGATCGAGATGCCCCGCAAACAGCTCGAAACCGCGGCGGGCGATATCGGCGATCAGCGCATCGCGGTCGCGGAAATGACGATAGGGCGCCGCCGAGCTGACCCCGGCGGAGCGCGCCGCATCGGCAAAGGTGAACCCGGCCGGCCCCTTCTTGGCGATCAGATCGAGCGCCGCCTCGATCAGCGCTTCGCGCAGATTGCCATGATGATAGCCGCGGCGTCCGTCCGGCCCCCTGCCCGACCAGCTCATTTCTGCGGCCCGCGCTTCGAACACCATCCGCCCATGTGACGAGTTTTTACACCGAGCGAAGCGGCAGAGCAGCAGCCTCTTCGCAGTCGGGACCCCACCCTCGGATCATGATCCCCGCAGAGGCGGGAACCCGGAGCGCGCCAAAGG
>JBOHME010000121.1:0-11497 GCA_050729795.1 Allostellaceae bacterium
ATCCGCAGCTCACCGATGCACTGCTGGAGGACATATCGGGCCAGGACGCGCTGCCGCTGCTCGCTTTCACGCTGGCCCATCTCCATGAGAACTACGCCGCGGACCACGAGCTCACCCTATCGGGCTACGACAAGCTCGGACGCGTCAGGGGCGTGATCGACACCGCCGTCAAGCAGGCTTTTGCCGCGGGCGTCGCAAAGGGCGAACTGACGAAAGAGGCAAAGGCTCAGCTGGCACTCGCGCGCGCCGCCTTTATTCCGCATTTGGCGCAGGTCAGTGCCGCCGGGCTGTTCGTGCGCCGGGTAGCGACGCGCGACCAGATCCCCGCCGAGGCAAGGCCACTAATCGACAGCTTTGCCGAACAGCGCCTGCTGATCAAGGACCGCCGCAAGGATGCCGACGGGAAGGATGCCGACGTCGTTGAAGTCGCGCACGAGGCATTGCTGCGCCAGCCGCCTTTCAGCGAGTGGCTGGAGGAAGATCGCGAGTTCCTGGTCGGCAAACAGCAACTGCAGAACGACCTGCGCGATTGGGCGGAGGCAAAGCCGGCGGACAAGAAGGGCGCGCTCTTGACCGGTCTGAAATTGAGCCGCATGCGCGCCTGGCTGGAAACGCGTCCGCAGGATTTGACGCCCCAAGAGCGCGACTTTGGCAGGGCCAGCATCGAGCAAGGGGATGCGGAAGAACGGCGCAAGGTGCGCCAGCGCCGCATCGTCACGCGTGCTTCGATCGCCGCGGCAGTGGTTCTGGCCTGCTTCGCGGTGGTGGTAACGTTGAAAATGCACGAGGCTCAAACGGCGCGCGACCGAGCGCAGGTGCAGCTCCTCGCCTTCCAAGCCAGTCGAGCGGCAAGGGAGGTAACGTCAGCAGATGACACCGAGCGCGCCGGCGCTCTGGCTTTGGCCAGCATCGCGGAAGCGCGCGCCAAAAAGATCGAGCTTCAGCCATACGCGATCGAGGCCGCAAGCTGGGCACTAAGCCTTCTGCCCCTCGAGGTTCTTCCGCAACGCAGTCCGGTCAGGTCGCTGACGGTGCTCCCGGATGGGATGCTGGCCAGCGGCGGCAAGGATGGCTCGATCAAGATCTGGCCCAAGGACGGTGGAGGCGTGCCGGAGAAGACCCTCCGGCAGGGCAGCGCTGTCTTGTCCCTCGCGGTGTGGGACGGGCGGCTGGTCAGCGGCGGCGCGGACGGCAACATCAAGCTCTGGGCAAAGGACCTTACGGACGCGCCCGTTTCGCTCCAGCAGGGCAGCGCTGTCTTGTCCCTCGCGGTGTGGGACGGACAGCTGGCCAGCGGCGGCGAGGATGGCTCGATCAAGCTCTGGCCCGATGACGGTGGAGGGGTGCCGCAGAAGACCCTCCCGCAGGGCAGTCCGGTCAGGTCGCTGACGGTGCTCCCGGATGGGAGGCTGGCCAGCGGCGGCGGGGACGGCGTGATCAAGCTCTGGCCCAAGGGCGGTGGAGGGGCGCCGGAGAAGGTGCGGCAGGGCAGCCCTGTCTTGTCCCTCGCGGTGTGGGACGGACAGCTGGTCGGCGGCGGCGAGGACGGCTGGATCAAGCTCTGGCCAAAGGACTTTAGGGGTGCCCCCCGTGACCTCTCGCAAGGCAGCTCGGTCGGGTCTCTAATAGTGTGGGACGGGCGGTTGGCCAGCGGCGACTACGTGGGCAAGATCAAGCTCTGGGAAAAGGACGCGCTGCGGGTCTTCGCGCAGGGCAGCTCGGTCTGGTCTCTGGTGGTGTGGGACGGGCGGCTTGCCAGCGGCGGCGAAGACGGGAATATCAAGCTCTGGCCTCGCGAGGACGCACCTCGCGAGGACGCGAGCGAGCCGGTGGTTCTCACGCATGGTGGCGGCGCGGTCAGGCTGGCGGTGCTAAGGGACGGGCGGCTGGTCAGCGGCGGCAGTGACGGCGCGATCAAGATCTGGCCCGAGGACTTTACCGGCGCGCCCGTTTCGCTCCGGCAGCCCCACCCAGTCCGGTCGCTGGCTGCGCTGCCGGACGGGCGGCTCGCCAGTGGCAGCTCGGACGGCACGATCGAGATTTGGGGGAGTGGCGCGCCGGTGGCGCTCCCGCGGAGTCAGCCGATCTTGTCGCTGGCGGTGCTGCCTGACGGGCGGCTGGCCAGCGGCGGCAAGGACGGCTCGATCAAGATCTGGCCCAAGGACTTTACCGGCACGCCCGTTTCGCTCCAGCAGCCCAGCGCGGTCCGCTCGCGGCCCAGCGCGGTCTGGTCCCTCGCGGTGTGGGACGGACGGCTGGCCAGCGGCGGCGAGGACGGCGACATCGCCATCTGGCCGAAAACATTTGCAGGCAAGCCGGTGGTTCTCCAGCACGGCAGCCGGGTCTTGTCCTTGGCAGTGGCCGCGAACGGGCTGCTGGCAAGCGGCGGTCTAGACGGCAAGATCAAGCTCTGGAAAGAAAGTTTCGCGCAGCCGTTGGTGCTCCCGAACGGCGGTCCGGTCTGGTCGCTGGCATGGCTGAAAAACGGGTCGCTGGCTAGCGGCGGCGACGACGGCACGATCAAGCTTTGGTGGTTTTCCGATAATCAAGTCCCGGTTGAAGAGACGGAACCTTCGCAAGGTAAAGGGGTGACCTCACTGGCGGTGCTTGCGGATGGGCGGCTGGCAAGCGGCGGCGACGATGGTATCAAGCTGTGGCTCACGGATGAGCGGAAAATAGTCGCCGCGCTCTGTAAGGATCGTTCCGGCCGCAACCTTTCGAAGGGGAGCTATGGTGAGTGGGACGAATACATCGGCGGTGGTGTTCCCTGGCAGGCGAGCTGCGATGCCGTCGGCTTCAACCATTCAAACTGGCGGACGACGGTCGAAGCGATCCAGAACTACACGATCTTCTATAATACGCCCAGCAAGGGTCGGCCCGCCGCCCTGCCGGTTTTTTCGCCACCCGCCGGACGACTCACCGGCGAGAAGACGTCGCCCGCGCCGGCGCCGGTCTTCGAGGATCCGAAGGATCACGGTGAGCGCGAGGCCGCCACGCCGGGAACCTCGAAGCGCCCTTTGCCCCGCCTTGCGCACCACCCGCAACACGTTATCTACACCTCCTCAAACGGTAACACGCGGCCTCCAACCGGAGACATGACCACTCGGCTGAACCGACAGGAGCTGGCCCGCGACAGGTCGGCCGCCTCGACACCGGATATCAATATTTTCAATTTCTTCAAATCTCTTTTCCATTCGTTGCCGATTCACGGAGTGGCCAGGGGTGGATAGTGCAGCGGGACTGAGAAGCGTGCCGAAGATCATCCGGCAGGCTGGCCAAGACATCACCTCTCTGCGCGATGCGCTCGGTATCGCAACACCGGCCCCTGTCATTCTGGTCAGTGGCGGAGCGGACACATTCGACCAGGCCATCGCGCCAAAGCTGACCCAGCTGATCGGCCGAGGCCTGATCCGAGCGGGTCGGGCGGCCGGCGCTGTCATCATCGATGGCGGCACCGACGCCGGCGTGATGGCGTTGATCGGACGCGCCGCCGGGGCGATGGCCCAGCCCATGACCTTGATCGGTGTGGCGCCCGAGGCGCTGGTGCAGCGCCCGGATGTTTCGCCCATGGAAGCGGGCGGCGGTCGCGTACCGCTCGCACCCAATCACACGCACTTTGTTCTGACGCAGGGCGAGGCGTGGGGCGCCGAGACGCCGGTGATGTTCGATCTGGCGCGGGCGATTGCCGGAAAGCTTCCGGTGATCGTGGTCATGATCGGCGGTGGGCAGGTGGCGCTATCCGAGATTCTGCACGCCGTTCGCCGGCACTGGCGCGTTCTGATCATCGCGGGGAGCAAGGGCACCGCCGACGAACTGCTGGCGCAATGGACCGCTAAGGTCGCCAAAGACGACGATCCGCTGATCGCCGAAATCCTCGCCGATGGCGACCTGCACGCTTTTCCGATCGGCGACCCGCCCGAAGCCCTGGGGCGCCGGATCGGTCGGGATCTGGGCGCAGACAGCACATTGCGACAGGCGTGGGCCCGGTTTGGGGCGCTCGACCTAGCGGCCGTCGGCCAGCAAAAGATCTTTCGCCGCATGCAGGGCCTGATCCTCGCATTGTCGGTCGGCGTGACCGCATTGGTCGTGCTGCACCAGGTGGTCCCCAAATCATGCCCAATCCCAATCTTGGGTCACGACTTTGGCTGTGGGCGCGGTCTGCATTATCTCGTGATCATCGCGCCGATCGTCCTGTCGGTCCTTATCGGCTGGACCAACCGGTTCCATCATGGCAAGCGCTGGGTTCTGACCCGTCAGGCGGCGGAGGCGATCAAGCGCGAGATCTTTCAATTTCGCACCGGTGCCGCGCGGTATCGTGACGGGGCGACGCGCGAAAAAGACCTGGCGAAGGCGATCGAGGACGTGACCAGACCTCTCGCCCGCAGCGAGGCGAACACGACGGCTTTGCCGGTCAATAGCGGCCCGATCCCCCCGCAATATGCGACCGCGGAGGGCGACGACGGCATGAGCCCGCTGGCGCCCGATCGTTATATCGCGGTGCGTCTCGATGATCAGCTCAGGTTCTTCCGCAAGAAGGCCGTCACACTGGACACCCTGCTCGAGCGGCTGCAGTGGGGGATCCTCGGTGTCGGCGGGTTGGGCACTCTATTGGCCGCGATCGGCTTCGATCTGTGGGTGACGCTGACCACCGCCATCGCCGCGGCGCTGGGAACCTATCTGAGCTATCGCGGCGTGGACTCGACCCTGACGAACTACAACCAGACCGCGATCGATCTCGAAAACATCAAAAGCTGGTGGACGGCTCTGCAGCCGGACGAGCAAGGTAATCCATCAAATGTTGACGCCTTGGTTCAGCACACCGAGCAGGTGTTGGCGACCGAGCTCGGCGGCTGGACCCAGCGGATGCAGGATGCGCTGATCAATCTTCGCAAAGACCAGGAAAAAGAGACCGATGACAAGAGAGCGGACAGCGCCGGCCGAAGTGAAGGCGGGCCAAGCCTGGTGGTAGCGGCGCGCAGTGATGCAACGCCTACCACAAGCCAGCTTTCCGGCGTGCGTTAAGGAACGTCTGCATAAGGGGGGTGAAAGCGCAGCAGGAACGCAAGGATATTTCGCTCGATCAGCGATAAGGCGGGATTTATCTCTATCCGAGCACGGACCTCAGGGGAATACGGGGGAGCTCGCCTTGTCATCGCTCCATCCTCTCAAGAGTTGGAGCCTCCGACAAACCCGGTGCGGTTCGGTATGCTTCCACGCCGCTCTGACCAGCCCCGCACCGCGCTGACGCAGCACGCAAATCTGCATATCCCGCAAGCACCGCAACAGCGGCGCTCGAACTGCGCCCGCCAGGACTCGCCCCGGTTGTATCGCAGACGCTCAACAACAAAAGCGCGAGTTGTCCCGCTCTACCAACCCAACCTGTGCCGCGCCGTGAGAAATCCAGGCTAGAACACTACCGCCGTTTGGCACGGCTTCCAAAGATCGAAGAAGCTGGCTACGCACGAGAGCCGCGGCACGAGGCGGCACTCGTGGTGAGGTTCGCCGGATGCTTTGCGCCTGTGTCGAGTTGCCGCATCGCAAACATATATTGGATTTATATTTTATTGGAACGCGCGTGCCGGGCGGCAGAGGAATCAAGGCACATGTTTGGTTCGGCAGTCTCACGCTGGACGATGCTCCATTTCGGGGCGGCACTGTCCCTTTTCCTCCTCGCCCAGCTCGCCATGGTCTCGGGCGTCACTTTTCCGACGGTACCCCTGTTTGCGCCGACGACACTCGCCACCGTGCATCTGCTCACGATCGGCTGGCTAACGGTTCTGATGCTGGGGGCGCTGCATCAGTTCGTCCCGGTGATGACCGCGCAGGGACCCGCCGCCGGAACGTCCGCCCTCGTCTCCTTGATCATGATCCTCGCCGGTCTTGGCGGGATGGAGGCGGGGTTTCTGACACTGGACGGGCAGCTGCCGCCTGCTGTTCTGGTCGCCCTCCCGATCGGCGGAATTCTGGTGCTGTCCGGAGCAGCAATCGCCGCCGTTTCACTGTCGCAGACCTTGTGGCGAGCGCGCCCGCTGCCGTTTTCCGCCCGCTTTGTGGCGACGGGCCTCGCCTTTCTGTTCGCTGCGCTCGCGATGGGGGTTGTTCTCGGTCTTGCCTTTGCCATCCCCCAATGGGTCCCGTGGCCAGGCGCCTTTACAGACGGGCTGGGGCTTCACCTCCTCGCCGGTCTCGTCGGCTGGTTTACATTGACCGCGATCGGGGTGAGCTACCGGCTTCTCAGCATGTTCACGCTCGCCCCCGAGGAGCGCGGCGCGCTCGGCACCGCCGTTTTTGTCCTGAGCGCCGGCGGCCTGGCGGCGACGTGGCTGCTCGGTCTCGCGGCGGCGCTGGGTGCCGCCGTGCCGAGTGCGGTCATCGTGCTTGCCGCCGCGGCAGCGGGCATTGGGCTCGCTCTCTACCTTTTGGACATGGTGCGGCTCTATCGCGCGAGGCGGCGCCGCAAGCTCGAGCTCAACACGGGCATGGCCATTCCGGCGCTTGCCGCTCTCGCGTTCTCGATCCTGTTCGCGCTCGCTCTCGGGGTCCGCGGCACCAGCGAGACCGCCCTCGGCGCGCTCGGCTATCTTTTCCTGTGCGGCTGGCTCTCGGGCCTCGGGTTGAGCCAGCTCTACAAGATTGTGCCGTTTCTGACCTGGCTCGAGTGCTACGGCAGCGTTCTCGGCAAAAAGACCGTGCCGCGCGTCCAGGACCTCGTCGATGAGCGCCACGATCGGCCCTGGTTTGTTCTTTACTTTGCTGCCGTCGCCGTCGGCACCGTCTTTGCCGCGTTGGCTTGGCCCGCACTTTGGCGCGTCGCCGTCCTTGGCCAGCTGGCGGCGACGCTGATGATCGTCCGCGCTCTTTGGCTAGCGCGCCGCGGCGTGCCGCGGCACGGACAGCGGGAAGCGGCGCCCGTAGGGCTGCCGCTTGCCGCGCGGCCACCCTCGGCCAGATGAATTACCACTGCCCACGAGTTACCACTGTGGAGCACAATCCATGACCACCCCCTCCCTGACGACCCTCGATGTACGTGAAATCCTCAAGGCCGGCGGCGAGCCGTTCTCGCAGATCATGCAGGCCGTCGATGCGCTGGCGCCGGGCCAAGGGCTGCGCCTGCTGGCGACCTTCAAGCCGGTCCCGCTGTTCGGTGTCATGGCGCAGCGCGGCTTTGATCACGCCGAGCGCCAGATCGGCGGCGGCGACTGGGAGGTGATCTTCACGTCGTCGATCCGCAATGCCGCCGCGGCAGCCGGCGCTGGAGCGAAGCGATGAACGGACCTGCCGAGACCCGTCTCGCGCAGCGGCTCGATTTGCGGGGCCTCGATCCACCCGAGCCGATGCAGCGAGCGCTCGAAGCAGTCGAAGCCCTGGGCCATGGCGGCGTGCTGGAGGTCATCACCGATCGGGATCCCTTGCTGTTGTATCGAGAACTGGCCCGCCGCGGACATCCTTATGCCAGCGAAAGCCGTTCGGACGGCTTTCACACCACCATTCGCCGCCCTGAAGGAGAAAGCGCGCCATGAGCGACGATCCGGTCGAGAGCTTGGCCGATGCGCTGCGGGCCGTGATCGATCCCGAGCTCGGCTTCAATATCGTCGATATCGGTCTCGTCTATGATCTCGAAGTTGCGGACGGACATGCCCGCATCTTGCTGACCACGACGACGCCGGGCTGTCCCGCCACCGCCTACATCCGCCAGGCGGTCGAAGACTGCGCCGCCGCGGTTCCAGGCATCGCGGCGGTCGACGTCGTCATGACTTGGTTGCCACCCTGGTCGCCCGACCGGATGAGCGACGAGGCCAAGGCGCATTTCGGGATTGCGGCCTGAAGCCGAAGGCGTGGACGGCATGACCAGGACCGTGCCGGCTCATGAAGCCGATCCCGATCCTCTGGTAAGGATGCATCGGCCGGGATGCGTCTCATGGTGCCGATCGCACGCGCTGTCAGGTGCCCGATCTCTCGTTTGGCGATTCCTGACAGCCGACCCGCTTGCCGGATGCATGTCCCATATCATATGAATGCTGTGTATCTTTCTAGGTATGCCTGAAGGATTGCGATGCGCCTCACCCTGCACACGGATTATGCGCTGCGCGTGCTGATGTATGTCGGTGCGAAGGAGGACGGGCTGGCCACGATCCCCGAGATCGTCACCCGTTTCGACATCTCCAAGGGGCACATCATGAAGGTGGTCCATCAGCTCGGGCGACAAGGGTATCTGGAGACGATCCGCGGCAAGGGCGGCGGGATGCGATTGGCAAGAAAATCCGCGCAGATCGCGGTCGGTGCGGTCGTGCGCGACATGGAAGAAGAGCTGGGCGTGCTTGGCTGTCTGCAAGGGGGCGAGGGTTATTGCCGCATCGAAGGATGCTGTGTCCTGCGCAGCGCCCTGCGCGACGCGACCAACGCGTTTCTCGCCACGCTCGACGGCTACACGCTCGAAGACCTGCTGCGGCCGCGGCGCGCTCTCGCCCGCCTGCTGGAGCTCGACAAGACTTCACCTTTATCGAGCGCGCCGCGAAGCTCGCACCGGCGCCTGGGGCCAGCGCCCCGGACTGTGTCGTCGCGCGGTGAGCCTGCCCGCGGACGGTGAGCGCCGAACCGAGCAACCCGACCCGCTAAAGGCGCCGGCGACAGGACAGCCGAATGCTTCGGCGCGGCAGGCCCTTACCGGGCAGCTCCTCCCGGCTTGGGAGAGAAGAACCGAGCGAACTTGTCGCCCGTGTCCTTCCATTTGTCGGCGTCGTCCGGCGGCGTGCCCTTGCGCGTGATATTCGGCCACTGGCTCGCATAGGTTCGATTGCGCTCCAGCCACGGCGCGCCGCCGGGATCGCTGTCGGGCAGGATCGCCTCGGCCGGGCATTCCGGCTCGCACACCCCGCAATCGATGCACTCGTCGGGGTGGATGACCAGCATGTTTTCGCCCTCGTAAAAGCAATCGACCGGGCAGACCTCGACGCAATCCATGTACTTGCACTTGATGCAGGCCTCATTGACGACATAGCTCATGGGCTGCTCCCGCCGCGCTGCGTCAACCCGACCAAGCTGACCGGTTGACACATAACATTCACATGATATGTATCTTATAGCGCAGCGTCCAAAAAACAACCCCGCCGCGCGGGTCCTTCTTGCGCGAAAGCGGACGCCCCGGGCGTTGCGCTTGATCAAAGAGTTCCTGTGGCCGGGCCAGTTCGATCGTGCCTATCTCAGCCGCGCTTCGACCCTGCTCGTCATTTTCATGATCTTCCACACCCTCTCTGCCGGCCGCCGCGCCGAGGCCAATCCGTGGGGCGAGGGAGCGATGCTCGAATGGGTGTTGTCCTCACCGCCGCCCTTCCACATCTCTGACGACTTGCCGGTAGTCAGCTGAATAGAGGCGCTGTTTGGCACGGACCCTAGCAACCTGTTCGCTTCCGCATAGGCATAGTGGCTCACACCGCGCCGTGTTGTCGCTCTCCTTGCTCGGCATTTTGGCCCACGGTTGGTGGAAGCCATGGTCTCTCGTAACCGCCGGACGCCGCTGCATCAAA
Source organism: Allostellaceae bacterium (assembly GCA_050729795.1). Taxonomy (GTDB): domain Bacteria; phylum Pseudomonadota; class Alphaproteobacteria; order ATCC43930; family CGMCC-115725; genus AP-15. The sequence continues at coordinate 9,525 of JBOHME010000121.1, forward strand.
ACAGGAGATTCGAGATCGTCACCTGCATCTCATGAAGATCGGAAAACACCATGAAGTATGAAAGCATAACGGAGGAGTCGGTTGCGGCGTTGCTGGGGTGTTTTTATACGAAGATCCGCCGTGACCCCGTGCTTGCCCCGATCTATAGCGAAACCCTTGGTGAACGCTGGGACATCCATGTTGCCACGATGCATAAATTCTGGTGCTCCGCCTTACGCTTGAAGCCTGGCTATCGCGGCGATATGCTCGCCGTGCACCAGACGATCGGCAGGCTCAAACCGTCCCTCTTTCCGCGCTGGCTCGCCCGTTTCCGGGAGGCCGTTGCCGAGTGCTTTGCGGAAGCACCGGCGAGTGTGATTGATGATCGAGCGCGCAAAACCGCACGCAACCTCGAAACCGCGCTTTTCAAGGGGCGCGGCGATGCGGCTGAGAGGACGCATGGCTCGCCCATCATGGATCAGCGGAACGGCCTGCCTTGGTCAATAGACCAGGTCCCAAGCTGAAGGATGCAAGCACGCCTTGCCGGCGGTCGAGCATCAGGATTGATGGCTGACCGGTCCTCAACCCGCACGGCGGGCCCTTTGTGAGTACAGAACCTAGCGCCGCAGGATGCCGGCGGTGCCGCCCGGGTCGTAGCCGACCGCGACGCGGACATCGACGACGCAGACCTTGCCGGCGCGCACCGCAGCGACCGCTTCCGTCATCGCCGCGACCAGCTTTTTGGGATCGCCGACCGGGCCGATGCCGATGCAACCCTGGCCGCGCGCCAGGGTGGCGAGGTCGATGTCGGGATCGCGGATCGACTGCCCGATCCAACGGTTCTCGACCGGCCGCCCCCGGTCGCGCGCGACCCGCTCCTGATGCAACTCATCGTTGAAGAACGATCGATTGTTGGCGATCACGACCAAGAGCGGGATCGAGTTGTGCACCGCGGTCCACAACGCCGTCACGCCCATCAGAAAATCGCCGTCGCCGAGCACCGCGACCGGCAGCCGATCGCTGCCGCTGTCGCGCAAGGCCAAGGCCGCGCCGACCGCCATGCCCGGTCCCGAGCCGATCCCGCCACCGCCATCGGTGCCGAGAAAATCGAGCGGATGGCGGAACTCCCAGGACCCGTCCGACCAGCTCAGCGGCAGCCGGATCATCGTCGCCGGGGCGTCGCCCAGCACCGCTTTCAGCGCGGTCGCCAGCATCGGCACCTCGATGATTTCGGCGGTGTCGAGCACCGCTAGTGGCGGCGCGCGCCGCGGCAGCGCTGCCGGCAAGGCAGGCTGGCTCGGCCGCCGCTTTCCGATCGCCGCGAGCAATGGCGACAGCGCGGCGTCGGGCGCGGCCAGAAGATAAAGATCGGTTGGCGGCAGGCCCTGATAATCCATGCTCCAGCCATTGTGCACGTATTGGTCGGGCGAGATCTGGATCACCCTGCCGGCGGGCGGCCGGCCGTGGCAGGCGAGCTTTAGCGTGCCGGCGAGATCGACCCAGTCGAGGCTCAGAATCACGTCGGCGGCCGCGATCATTTCGGCGCCTGCCGAGCCGGGGGCGTGCAGCGGATGGTCGGTCGGGAACACGGCACCGGTCTTACGGTCGGTCAGCACTCTGGCACCCACCGCCTCAGCCAAAGCCACCCGGCGATGCCACGCCTCGAGGTCGCGCGAGCCCCGGCCGATCAGGATCACCGGCCGCTCGGCATGCACGAGTAGGTCCGCTGCCCGATCGACCAGCGCGCCCCCCGGCTCGGGCGAGGCGGGCGGCGCGAAGCGGGCGATGTCCGGCATCGCCGGCACGGTGTCGATCTCGTCCTCCTGCAAGGCGAGGTCGAAATTCAGATAGACCGGACCCTTGGGCGCAGTTTGCGCGATCATGTTGGCGCGCAGCACCGCCTCCGGCACCGCCCCGATCGAGGATGGCTGGTCATCCCATTTGCTGAAATTCCGGATCAGCGCACCCTGGTCGCGGGCGGTGTGGATCCACTC
>JBOHME010000122.1:0-11496 GCA_050729795.1 Allostellaceae bacterium
CTCCGACATCGGGCGCCTCGACGCAGCGGGCGACATGTTCCGGCGCGCCGTAATCGGTAATCTCAACTTTTTTCATCGGCTCCTCCTAGTGCCGGCCATCGGGCGGCTGGGCCATCATTATGCTCCGGAGGGGCGCCACTTGCACGCCGCCGCGTCCGGCTCGCTCGCGGCGCCGCCTCATCTGCGCCGGCCCACGCGGCTCCGAACTCGCCCGGCGTTGAACGTCCCGGCGCCGACGGGCTGGCGGGCCGTTTCAATTCGCCTATGATCGGTGTTGCGAAGCAATTCCCCCGCCGCTACTGATCGAGGACCACTATTGACCCTGCGTGCCGATGACCTCGTTGCCGCCGGGCTCGCCGGACCGGAACGGCGCGACGAGATTCGCCGGGTGGCGGATCGCTTCGCCGTCGCCGTCACCGAGGATATTGCAGGGCTGATCGATACCGCCGACCCGGCCGACCCGATCGCCGCCCAGTTCGTGCCAACGGTAGCCGAACTCGCGGTCGCCATTGAAGAGCGAGCCGACCCGATCGGCGACGAGCGCTGGTCGCCGGTGCCCGGCATCGTCCATCGCCATCGCGACCGGGTCTTGCTGAAGCCGATCCTGCTGTGCCCGGTCTATTGCCGCTTCTGCTTTCGCCGCGAGGTCGTCGGCGGCACCGCGGCGGTGCTCGATCGACCGGCGCTGGTCCGGGCATTCGAGTATATCCGACGCCACCGCGAGATCTGGGAGGTCATCGTGACCGGCGGCGACCCGTTGATGCTGGCACCGCGCCGCATCGGGGAGATCGTGCGCACCCTCTCCGAGATCGAGCATGTCGCGGTCATTCGCTTTCACAGCCGGGTTCCGATCGTCGCGCCGGGACAGGTCGGCCCGGATCTCGTCGCTGCGCTCGACACCGAGAAGGCACTCTATGTCGTGGTCCACACAAACCACCCGCGCGAGCTGACGGCGTCCGTCCGCGACGCGGTGACCCGGCTGACCCGTGCCGGCATACCGCTGTTATCGCAGAGCGTGCTGCTGCGTGGGGTCAACGATGATGCGGCGGTGCTCGAAGCTCTGTTCCGCGCGCTGGTGGCGATGCGGATCAAGCCCTATTACCTGCACCACGCCGACCTTGCCCGCGGCACCGCGCATTTCCGCACCGGGATCGCCGACGGCCAGCGTCTCGCGCGCGAGCTGCGGGCGCGCTCTTCGGGCCTGTGTCAGCCGACTTATGTGCTCGATATCCCGGGCGGCTGGGGCAAGGTGCCGCTCGCCGAAAGCGCCGCCGTTCCCGACTCGGCTTCCGGCGGTTGGCTCGTCGAGGATGGTGCCGGTGCCCTGCATGCCTATCCCCCCGATCGCGCTGCAAAGCCGATATCGGACCTCGTGCCGTTGCCGGATGTCTGCTTGACCGGAGGGAAGACGAGATGAACGTTCCGATTTGGCCCGGAGAAGATGTCAGCCTCGTCTGATCCGTGCTATTCGGCGGCGCGAGCTGCTCCCGAACGCGGCAGATGCCGGCGGAGAGCCGCGATGAGGGCACCGGCTTCGGCCTCGGTCGCATCGAACCGGCAGACAAAGCGCGCGAGGCTCGCGCTGCGGCGGTAGAATTGAAAGCCGTCCGCTTCGAGCGCGTCCATGGTGGTGCTCGGCAATTCGAGAAAAATCTCGTTGGCTTCGACCGGAGCCAGCAGCCTGGCCGCCGAACCCGCGCCGAGCCCGGCGGCGACGCGCGCGGCGATCGCGTTCGCGGCGCGCGCCATCTCGAGCCACAATCCGTTTTCGATATAAGCGATCAGCTGGGCCGAGGCGAAACGCATCTTTGACCAGACCTGGCCGGCGCGTCGCAACTGCACCGCGAGCGCGTCCGCGAGCCCGGGCGCGAAGACCACGATCGCATCGCACAGCGCACCGCCATTCTTGGTCGCCCCGAACGACATGATGTCGATCCCGGCGCGCCAGCTCGCTTCGGCCGGGCTGCAGCCGAGCCGGGCCACGGCGTTGGCAAAACGCGCTCCGTCCATGTGCAATTTGAGGCCGCGCGCCCTGGCGGCCTCGGCGACCGCGGCGATCTCCAAGAGTGGATAGACCGTGCCGAGCTCGCTCGCCTGGGTCAGGCTGACCGCCGCCGGCTGCCCGCGATGCAGCTGTCCCGGTGTCATCGCCGCCAGCGTCTCGCGCAGCTGCCGGGCGCCAATCCGGCCATGCTCGCCGGCGACCGGAGAGAGCTTGAGCCCGCCGCCAAAAAAGCCGGCGGCGTTCGCTTCGGAGGTGTCGATATGCGCGCCTTCCCCGCAATAGACGATCCCCCAGGAGGGAGCGATTGCGGCGAGGCTCAGCGCGTTTGCCGCAGTCCCGGTGGCGACCGGAAAGACCGTGACCTCGGTCTCGAACAGGTCGCGGAAACGCTGCTGCAGCGCCACGGTCCAGGCGTCGCCGCCATAGCCGAGGGCGGTATCGCAATTGGCGCGCACCAGCGCTTCGAGAATTTCCGGGGCTGCGCGCCCGGTATTATCGCTGCGAAAATCGATCATCGTGCGAACTCTTTTCGGCGCCCTTCGGCGGGATGGCGCAGACGAACCGGGCCGGCCACGCGCAGCACGATCGTATGGCGCAGCCGCAGCGCTGCATAGCCCGGCAGACGCAGATGGGCGGCCCGAACCAGCAAGGAATGGCGATAAATGCGCACTCGAAGCATCGCCGCACGCACGGTTCTGGCCCATGCCGCGCGCTTGGCGGCGAGCGCCTTTTGGCGCGGGGCCGGCGGGTGCGGGTGGGTGCTGCCGTGGGTCACTGCCGCGACCGCGACGGGCATGGCTGGGGGTGGCGGCGGGCCGATCCGCGGCGAGCCGAGGATCGCGGGCGCGTTCTGCAAGCGCCGCGGCGGCAGTTTGAGCACAGAAGGCGCTACCGCCTCTCCAGCAACAAACACCGGCCGCGGCACGACGCTGGCGAACAGCCGGTTCGCAAAATGCGCGGCAGCGATCGCGAATGGCGGCTCGCCGTCGGAGCGCACCCGAATAACGCCGAGATCCGCGATGTCGCCCAGGTTGAGCGCACGAATCGCATCGATATCCGCGGTGTAGCTCGGCCAATAGGCTTCTCCCGGAGCCAGCGGGAACCAGGCGATCGCCGGCCCTGGGCCGCCCGCGTAGCTCAAGCCCACACCCGCGGTGCCGAGAAAGGCGACGACCGCCGGCGCATAGACTGGCAGCGCCCTGAATCGGCCCGGGATCCACGCCCAGCGTCTGCCGGCAAACACCCAGCGGCCGTAATGCGATGTCGCAAAACCCCAGGGCAAGCCGTCGATCCAGGTCCAGCCCCATGGCGGGACCCACCGCCAATGGCCATCGCGGAACGGGGCCCAGCCGGCGGGCAAATTGTCCGGCACCCAGACCTCGCCGAATTCGAGGTCCTTTCGCCAGTGGCCGGCGGCGTCGAGAGCGGCGAACCCGGTCATCGCGGTGGAGACGAAATAGGGTGCGGCGAGCTTCGACAGTGCGATAGCGCGCGCGCCGCACCATCGCGCAAAATCGTCGGCCGTCGCCGGCTCGATCACCGCATGAGCCATGTCGGCGCCGCTCTCCACGAGCGCGTCCCCGGCTTTGAGCGGCGTGCCGGAGCCATCCTCGACTAGCCGCGCACCTCCGGTATATGCGGCAATCCGCGGTGGCTGGTCATCGGACCCGGCATCGACGTCGTAGCGGCCCGGCTGCAATATGTGCAACCGGCCGCGCGGGAAATCGACCGCGATGCTTTCGCCGGCGCCAAGCAGCGGGACATCGAGATCGATCCGGCCGTGAGCTATGGCGATCTCGGCGGTGCTGTCATCGAGCCCGGCAACGGAAATTTCGGTGCCGCGGGCGAGATCAATCGTGTCGGCGCCGATGCGGATTTCGGCGCGGGCCGCAGGATCGGTGCGCAATCCCGCTCCGGCCGACACCGGGTCGTTGACCGCGGCGTCCGACCAGGCGATTTCGCCGAGACCGCGAAACAAGACCTTGCCGGAAACGAAGCTGACCCGACCCACCTCTGCGGACAGTGCTGGCGCCATCTGCGATGCGGCGCCAGCATGCGCCGGCGGCGTTGCGAGCTGTCGTGCGGCTGCCGTGTTGGCGATCGCGAAGCTCGCCGCAAAGGCGCAGCCCCAAAAGAGTCGCATGGCTTCCCCCATGCCGATGCGGTTCGATTAAGCTCCATCAATTCGGCGACAGCGGCAACCGCTAATCCCGGCATCCCGTGCCGTATTCGCGGTGCTACCAGGAAATCATTTGGCCCATCGCGCGGTGGCCGGATTTGAGCCGGTGACGTTGATACACAAAGTTGGCAGAATTCCCGCGATGAATAGCCACCGATCCGACGAATTCCAGTTCGAGCAGTGCTGCTGCGGCGTCGTCGCGTGGGCCGGAGCGATTTGCTGCTGTGCCCGCCCGGACCAGCGCGCACCACAGCCTGTTGGAGCCGGCCTTCTATGACCGTGCACTTCATCGGTGCCGGCCCCGGCGCGCCCGATCTGATCACGCTGCGCGGATTGCGGCTGATCGAAGGCTGTCTTGTCTGTCTCTACGCGGGTTCGCTGGTCCCGCGCGAGATCCTCGCTGCGGCACCAGCGGATGCGCAGCTGATCGATACGGCGCCGCTAACCTTGGACGAGATCATCCTCCATATGGCCGAGGCGCACCGCCGCGGGCTCGATGTAGCACGGCTCCATTCGGGCGATCCGTCGGTGTTCAGCGCGATGGCTGAGCAGATGCGACGGCTCGAAGCGCTCGGCATTCCGTTTGCCGTCATCCCCGGGGTCCCGGCCTTTGCCGCCGCCGCGGCCGCGCTCGGCTGCGAGCTGACGGTGCCGGAGATTGCGCAGAGCGTGGTCCTGACGCGCACCGCGACGCGGTCATCGCCGATGCCGGCCGCCGAGAATCTCGCGCATTTCGCTGCCACCGGGGCGACCCTGGCGATCCACCTGTCGATCGCCAATATCGCCGCGGTCGTGGGCACGCTGCTGCCTTGGTATGGCGCCGATTGTCCGGCAGTCGTCGCCTTTCGCGTCAGCTGGCCCGACGAGCGGTTGATCTGCGGCACGCTGGCGGATATCTGCGACCGCGCTGCGGTGGCCCGGATCACCCGAACCGCGCTGATTCTGGTCGGCCGCGCGCTGGCCCGCGGCCCGGGTCCTGAAAGCCGGCTCTATTCCGACGCCTACCACCATACGCTGCGGCCACCAAAAAAAGGGGCAGTGTGACCGCGGACGGGATCGTCGGCTCAATGCTGGTGTTGCAACTGCCGCCGGCGGCGCAGGGACAGGGCGCCGCCGATCAAACTGGCAAGAAGCAGAAGACTGCTCGCCGGTTCCGGAACCGGGTCCCAATTGCCGGACGCGATGCAGCGGCCGGTGAAATGGCATTCGGGCGGCTCGGTCGGTGCGTCGCTTTCAAACAGGATCGTGCTGGCTGGACCAAACGCGATGTTGAATTCGTTGTTGTCGAGCTGATCGATAAAACTGATCTCGCTTCGCGAGATCGACCATTGCGGGTAGTCGAGCACCGAGCCGCGGGGCGTGAAATCGGCCAACGTGTAATCCCCACCCAAGGTCGGCAGCGTGATGTCCAGCGCCGACAGCGGAGAAAAATCGTAAGGGCCCGGATTGTTCTGGTTGGAAATTGACGGCAGATCGGCGAGCGTGCCGCCGACGGAAATCGTTGCGCTGACGACGAATCCGGGCACGGTGGAGCCGGTCTGGTCGAAGACAAACGTCGTCGCTAAGGCCGGAACCGTCGCCGCGCACCATAGTCCAACGGCCAGCATCACCGCGCTTCTGGCGAACCCCACGCGTCGGCATCCCGGCATGGCACCCCCGGTTTTATATCGTTAATTATATCGTACCACGTTTGTCGACGGCGGTCCATCGACCTGGTGGTTTGTCTTCACCGGGCCGGGATCGGGGTCGCGTTTCGCCGCATTGTCATTCCCGCTTTTTGCCCTCACCTTGCCGGCATCGGCAGATTTGCAGGGGGCTGCCCCTCATGTCCCTTCTGAACGCCGCGACACACGCCGCTCCCGCCGCACCGCTCGCAGCCGGGGATGAACGTCCGCGCGTGGTCGCAGCGTGGCTGTTCTCGTGCTGCGGGCTCATCCTGTTGATGGTGATGGTCGGCGGTATCACCCGGCTGACCCTCTCCGGTCTGTCGATCACCGAATGGAACCCGGTCATCGGCGTCATCCCGCCGCTGTCGCACGCACAGTGGCTTGCCGAGTTTGCCCGCTACAAGACAATCCCGCAATACCACCTCCTCAACGCCGGCATGACTTTGGCCCAGTTCAAGGGCATCTATTTCTGGGAATACATTCATCGCTTGCTTGGCCGGCTGATCGGGATTGCCTTCGCCGTGCCGTTGATCTGGTTCTGGCTGCGCGGCCGGCTGCCGCGGCGGCTCGGACCGGTGCTGGCCGGGATTCTGGCGCTCGGGTTCGCCCAAGGCGCGCTCGGCTGGTACATGGTCGAGAGCGGGCTCGTGCACCGTGTCGAGGTTAGCCAGTATCGGCTCGTCGCCCATCTCGCACTGGCACTGCTGATCTATTCTGCGATCCTGTGGGTCGGGTTGGGTCTGACGCGCGGCCCCGCCCGCGAGGATGCGGGGGCTGCGTGGCGGCGGGCGGGCGATGGCGTGCTGATCCTCGTCGCCGTGACGATTGCCGCGGGCGGTTTTACCGCCGGCACCCGCGCCGGCTTTGTCTACAATACGTTCCCGCTGATGGGCGGACGGCTCATTCCCGAAGACTACGCCCGGCTGCACCCGTTCATCCGCAACCTCTTCTCCAATGTCGCCGCCGTGCAATTCGATCACCGCGCGCTGGCAATCGCGACCGCCACCGCAATCGTGCTGCTCTGCGCCGTCGGCTGGCGATCGCGGCTGCCGCGGCCGGCCCGGATCGCGCTTCTGGCGCTGCTCGCCGCAGTGGTGCTGCAGGTGGGCCTTGGCATCGCGACCTTGCTGCTGGTCGTGCCGATCCCGCTTGCCGTCGCCCATCAAGGCAACGCCGTCCTGCTGCTCAGTGCGGCACTCGTCCTGCGCCACACCATGCGCCGTGGCAGAGCCGCATCGGCGATGTAGCAGGCGCGGCACCGCATGGCGGTAGACTGCCGGGATCGCCGCCAAAGTTGGACGCTCGCACCGCTGTCGCCATATAAATCCCGTGTTGCGTGCGGGAGAACAGCATGGCCGATGACGGCACCTTCGCAGCTAAAAGCCTCCCCGACTGGACCCGGTTGACGCAGACAGAGCTCAACGGCAAACCGATCGACGGCCTCGCTTGGACGACACCCGAGGGCATTGTCGTCAAGCCGCTCTATACCGCCGCCGATCTTGCCGCGATCGAGGCCGCCGGGTTCCCGCTGGGGGATGCGATGCCAGGCTTTCCGCCCTATCTGCGCGGGCCGCGGGCGACGATGTACACGAACCGGCCGTGGACGATCCGGCAATATTCCGGGTTTTCGACCGCAGAAGAATCAAACCGCTTCTATCGTGAGAACCTCGCGGCCGGGCAGATGGGGCTGTCGATCGCCTTCGATCTCGCCACCCATCGCGGCTACGACAGCGACCATCCGCGGGTCGAGGGCGACGTCGGCAAGGCCGGGGTGGCGATCGACTCGGTCGAGGACATGAAGCTCCTGTTCGACGGCATCCCGCTCGACAAGATGAGCGTGTCGATGACGATGAACGGGGCAGTTTTGCCGGTCTTGGCCGGCTTTATTGTCGCCGCCGAGGAGCAGGGGGTGCCGCAGGCCCAGCTCTCGGGGACGATCCAGAACGACATTTTGAAGGAGTTCATGGTTCGCAACACCTATATCTACCCGCCTGGCCCGTCGATGCGCATCGTCGCCGACATCATCGAATACACCGCGAGGGCCATGCCTAAATTCAATTCGATTTCGATTTCCGGTTATCACATGGAGGAGGCTGGTGCGACCTCGGTCCAGGAATTGGCGTTCACGCTTGCGGACGGTCTCGAATATGTGCGCGCGGCACTGTCGCGCGGGCTCGCGATCGACGAGTTCGCACCGCGTCTATCGTTCTTTTTTGGGATCGGCATGAATTTTTTTATGGAGGTCGCGAAATTGCGTGCGGCTCGCGTGTTGTGGGCGCGGCTGATGCGGCAGTTTTCGCCCAAGGACCCGGCAAGCCTGGCGCTGCGCATGCATTGCCAGACCTCGGGCGTCAGCCTGACCGAGCAGGACCCGCACAACAACATCGTGCGCACCACGATCGAGGCGCTGGCCGCGGTGCTCGGCGGCACCCAGTCGCTGCACACCAATTCCTTTGACGAAGCGCTGGCCCTGCCGACCCCGGCCTCGATGCGGGTCGCGCGCAACACCCAGCTGATCCTTGCCGAGGAAACCGGCTTGACCCATGTGATCGATCCGCTCGGCGGTAGCTACTATCTCGAGAACCTGACCCATTCGATTGCCGCGTCGGCGACCGAGCTGATCGACGAGGTCGAGAAAATCGGAGGTATGACCCGGGCGGTCGAAGCCGGCATGCCGAAATTGCGCATCGAGGAATCGGCGGCGCGGCGTCAGGCGGCAATCGACCGCGGTGAGGAGACGATTGTCGGTGTCAACAAGTACCGCTCGGGTGAGGCGGCGCAAATCGACCTCCTCGATGTCGACAACAGCGCGGTGCGCGCGGCGCAGATGGCACGGCTCGACCGGGTGCGCCATGATCGCGATCCGGAGCGTTGCCGGGCGGCGCTCGCGGCCCTGACCGAGGCGGCGCAGAGCGGCCAGGGCAACCTTTTGGCGCTGGCGATCGAGGCGACCCGGGCGCGGGGCACGGTTGGTGAGATTTCGCTCGCGCTCGAACAGGTGTTCACTCGCCATCATGCGCAGATCCGCTCGGTCAGCGGCGTCTATGGCGGGCAGTATCAGGGCGATGACGGGTTCCGCCGGATGCAGCGCGAGATCGAGGCGTTCGCCGGCGAGGAGGGCCGCCGGCCGCGCATGCTGGTGGTCAAGCTCGGTCAGGACGGCCACGATCGCGGTGCCAAGATCATCGCCACCGCGTTTGCCGATATCGGTTTCGACGTCGATATCGGGCCCCTGTTCCAGACTCCGGAAGAGGCCGCCCGCCAGGCGGTCGAAAACGATGTGCACTTCGTCGGCGTGTCGAGCCAGGCGGCGGCTCACAAAACGCTGGTCCCGGCGCTGATCGAGGCGCTTAAGCGCGAAGGTGCAGCCGACATCCTCGTCGTCTGTGGCGGTGTGATCCCGCCCAAGGATTACGACTTCCTGAGGAAAGCCGGGGTCAGCGCGATCTATGGTCCCGGCACCAATATCCCGCAGGCAGCTGCCGAGATCCTTTCGCTGCTGCAAAGCCGGCGCTTGGCGGCGTGAGCTTTTGCGGATGCAGAGCCACACTCCGCGCTCCGGGCCGCTCACCGGGATCAAGATCGTCGATCTGACCACAGTCGTGCTCGGACCGCTGGCCACGCAGATCCTGGGCGATCTCGGTGCCGCGGTGATCAAGATCGAAGCCCCCGAAGGCGACATCATGCGCTATGCCGGGCCGTCACGGCACCGCGAGATGGGCCATGTCTTTCTCAACCTCAATCGCAACAAGCGTTCACTGTGCCTCGATCTAAAACACCCCGAGGCGGCGGCGGTGCTGACGCGGCTGGTCCGGCAGAGCGATGTGCTGGTCCACAACATGCGGCCACAGGCGATGGCTCGGCTCGGCTTTGCTTATCAACGGGTGCGGGAGCTCAATCCTAGGCTCGTCTATTGCTCGGCACATGGCTACGGCCAGGATGGCCCGCTCGCCGACCGGCCGGCGTTCGACGATGTCATCCAGGGTGCGAGCGGTTTTGTCGCACTCCAGCAGGCGACCGCCGGCGAGGCGCGGTTTGTCCCGACCCTGGTGGGCGACAAGACTGTGGGTCTGACCATGGTCTACGCGGTAATGGCGGCGCTCTTGCAGCGCGAGAGGACGGGCGAAGGCCAGGAGGTCGAGGTGCCGATGCTCGAAACCATGACCGCGTTCGTGATGGCCGAGCATCTCGGCGGGCTGACCTTTGACCCACCTTTGGGCCCGCCCGGCTATTCGCGGATGCTGACGCCCGACCGCCGCCCCTATCGCACGCTCGATGGCCACATCTGCGTGCTCCCTTACACCGATCGGCATTGGCGGGATTTCTTTCGCCTTGCCGGCCGGCCGGAGCTTGCCGACGATCCGCGCCTCGCCGATGCGCAAACCCGCAGCCGTCATGTCGGCGAGCTCTACGCACTCGTTGCCGAATGCCTGCTCGGAAATACGACCGCCCATTGGCTCGCGGAGCTCAAAACCGCCGATATCCCGTGCGGGCCGGTCAACCAGCTCGCCGAATTGCCGCAGGATGAGCAGCTGGCCGCGGTCGATTTTTTCCCGGTCAGCGAGCATCCCTCGGAAGGCCGCATTCGGACGGTCCGGCCGCCCGTGCGGTTCAGCGCGGCGAATTGCGGTCTGCGTTACCCGGCTCCGCTCCTGGGCCAGCATTCGCGCGAGGTGCTGCGCGAGGCGGGGCTCGCCGAGAGCGAGATCGAGGACCTGCTCGCCCGCCGGATCGCGATTGCCGCGGGAGCCGAATGATCCACTGCCGAGCGCAACTGCGCTTCATCTGATAGCTGCGCCGCCCAGCGCCTCGACCGTCTCGATATCGGCGCAGGCGAGCACCCGGGCCGCAACGGTGCGGCTGAAACCGGCGCGGGCGAAGGCGCCGAGATCGCGGACCGGGTCGGCCTGGCCGCGGCGGTACGGGCCGAGCCGGCGGCGTCGGGCGAAGACACAAGCGGCGGCGAGATCGAGATCGGCCTCGCCGCTGCGCAGCTCGCGCACCGCGGCAGTGGCCAGTGAAGTCTCGATCCCGCTCGCCGCGAGCCTGGCGCGGATCCGTGTCGTCGACTCGCCGCGACGCAGCAATGTCCTGGCGCGCGCAGCCGCATAGGCCGCGTCGTCGAGCAGGCCCGCGCGGCAGTAGCGCTCGATCAGCGCATCGACCAATGCGACGGTTGCGGTTCTGGCCGCCGGGTCTCCGTCGCTCTGCCGGCGCCGCATGCGTCGCAGCAGCACCCGGCGCAAGTTCGCGGCGGAGCTGGCGTAGCGTCCGAGATAGGCGAGCGCCCAGTCTTCGAGCAGCTGGGGCGAGACCTCTCGATCATGCACCTTCGCGGCCTGCGTCGGAGGCGGGGTCCACCGGGCGCCGCACCGGAGGCCCTCGGCAATTGGCGACCGCATAAATCCCCATATTATGTCTGGCTCAGCTACGCGTCTGTTCGAGATCCCGGCCGCGGCGCCGAGCAGATGGCATTCGCGGTTGGGTATTTTGAACCGTGCAACGCTGGAGTATCACAGAAACAGGGCGCAGCCCATGCCGAGGCGGCTGGGGAGTTCATCGCGGCCGAGCTCAAGAACCGGGAGAGGACATGCCGATGCCGACGGGATATCTCGACACCTATCGCCGGTCGATCGAGCGGCGAT
>JBOHME010000123.1:0-11480 GCA_050729795.1 Allostellaceae bacterium
CTCATCGCCAGCGGTATCGTCTGCCGCCTCGCCACCGACGAGCCCTGCCATAATGCCTGCGCGGTCGCGTTGGCTGCTGCCGGAGCCGCCGCGGTGCCGGTCGATGCCACTGCGGTCGGCGTATCCCTGGTCCCGCTGATCGAGAGGTGGCGCGCCGCCGGGATCACCCATGCAATCGCGATCGAGCGCTGCGGCCGCAGCGCCGACGGCCGCCCGCGCAACATGCGGGGCGAGGATATCGCCGCCCACACCGCTTCTCTCGACGAGCTGTTCGCGGCCGGGCCGTGGGACACGATCGCGATCGGTGACGGCGGCAACGAGATCGGCATGGGCGCATTGCCGCGCGAGCTGATTGCGCAACACGTCGCCATGGGAGAGACGATCGCTTGCGTCACACCGGCACACCATCTGATCGTCGCCGGCGTTTCGCATTGGGGAGCCTATGCGCTCATCGGTGCGCTCGCGGCGGTGCGCCGCGATTGGCAAAGCGGGATGCTCGGCGCTCTCGACGAGTCGCTCGACCGCCGGGTGCTCGAAGCGACACTCGCCGATGGTCCGGCGGTCGATGGCGTCTCGCGCGTGCGGGCGCAGACCATCGACAATCTCGATCTCGGGACCCACCACCAGAAATTGCGGCAAATCCGGGCGCTCGCCGAGGGCTCGCATGCGCTATAGCGAGTTCGTCTTCGAGAACTATCGGTACGACCCGACCGCTTCCATTCTGTCTCTGCACTACCGCTTCGCAGAAGGCCCGGGCTTTGCGGAGCAGCTGAGCTTCGAGATCCCGCAGCGTCGGCTGTCGCCGGCCGGCAGCGAGGTGCTCGATCGCATCTTCCGGCTGATCTTCCTGTTGTCCGGGGTCAGCTATTACAAGGCCTTCGTGCCCGGGATGTTGCGCTGCTCGGCGTTTCCGCTCGATCGCGAGACCGCCGAGCTCCTGCAGGATTTCTACGAGCAAGGCCTCGCCGAATTCGCTTGGAAAAATCGGATTTCACTGCGCGGCCGCTGCCGGTTTCGCAGCGAGCCGGTTGCTCCGGCCGCACCGGTGGCGCTCTCATTGCCGCGGCGCAGCTGCGTGCCGATCGGCGGCGGCAAGGATTCGGTCGTCACCCTCGAATGCCTGAAGGCGGGTGGCGAGGATTTGGTGCTGTTTTCGCTCGGCGACGCAGAGCCGATCGCCCAGTGCATCGCCGCTGCCGGGCTGCCGTCGATCCGGGTCCGCCGGCGGATCGATCCTGCGCTGCTGCGGCTCAACACCGAAGGGGCGCTGAACGGCCACGTGCCGATCACCGGGATCTTGAGCGCGATCGTGCTGGCCTGCGCGGTGCTGGCGGGGCTCGATACCATCGTCATGTCCAACGAGCATTCGGCAAATGCCCCGAACCTGTTCAACGGCGATCTCGCGATCAATCATCAGTTCAGCAAATCGCTGGAGTTCGAAGAGAAATTTTCGCGGTATGTGGTGAGCCACATCTCGCCGAGCCTCGCCTATTTCTCGCTGTTGCGGCCGTTGTCGGAAATCGAGATCGCCCGGCGCTTTGCCGAATACCCGCAATATTTTGGCATCTTCCGCAGCTGCAACACTGCGTTCCGCCAATCCCCGGCCGAGCGCGGACAACATTGGTGCGGCAACTGTGCGAAATGCCGCTTTGTATTTCTGGCCCTGGCGCCATTTCTCGACCGGCGGCAGCTGATCCGGATTTTCAGCCGTGATCTGCTCGACGACGAAACCCAGCTCGAAGGTTTCGCTGCGCTGTGCGGGCTCGATGCGCACAAGCCCTTCGAATGCGTCGGCGAAACCGGCGAGAGTGCTGCGGTCATGGCGCAGCTCGGGCACGATCCCCGCTGGCGCGACGGCGCGGTCGTGCGCGGCCTGACCGCGGCTTTTCCAGCGCTGCGGCAACTCGATGGGACCGCATATCGCGCGCTATTCGAAGCGCGCCACCCGCACCGCGTCCCCGCGCGGTTTCTGGCGATGCTCGATGCGTGCGGTTGATCTGCACACCGGGCGGATCGCAATCTGGGGCCTTGGCCGCGAAGGCCGGGCGGCGATCGGCCTCTTGCGTGCCCGCCACCCCGATCTGCCGCTGCTGCTGCTCGACGACGACACCGCTGCGAAGGCACCGGACGGCTTCCGCGGTGTCGAATGCGCGTTTGGTGGCGAGGCGATCGCCCGCGCGCTCGGCCGTATCGACGTCCTGGTGAAATCGCCCGGGGTCAGTCTCTACCGGCCGGAGATCGCGATCGCCCGCGCGCGTGGTGTGGCGATCACCTCGCTATTGAATTTGTGGTTTGCCGAAAAGCCGGCGATCGCGACGATCTGCGTCACCGGAACCAAGGGCAAGAGCACGACTGCCTCGCTGATCGCGCACCTGCTCGGTCGGCTCGGCCGGCGGGTGGCGTTGGCAGGCAATATCGGGGTGCCGGTCACCGAAATCGATCCGAGGGTCTGCGACCACGCAGTGATCGAGATGTCGAGCTATCAGGCTGCGGATTTCTGCGGATGCTGCGATATCGCGGTGCTGACCTCGCTCTATCCCGAGCACATCGACTGGCATCGCACGCTCGCCGCCTATTTTCATGACAAGCTCAACCTGTTGCGCCACAGCCGTGTCGCGATCGTCAATTACCAGGCGGCGGCGACCATCGCCGAGTTCGATGACGCCCCCTTGCCGCGCGGCGAGACCTTTAACGACGTCACTGGGCTGCACGCCAAAGACCGCGAGATTTTCGATGGCGACCGGCCCATCGGCACGGTCGCCAACCGCTATCTGTCGAGGCCGCACAATCTGTCGAACCTGTGCGCCGCGTTGAGCGTCGCAAAACGGCTCGGCCTCGATCTCGCCGCCGCTCTCGAAGCTACCGCCGACTTCCAGGCGCTGCCGCACCGTCAGCAGGAGCTGGGCGAGATCGGCGGCGTGCTGTTTGTCGATGACAGCATTTCGACGGCACCCGAATCGACGCTGGCGGCGCTCGAAGTCTATGCCGGGCGTCACATCGCGGTGATCGTCGGCGGCTACGACCGCGGTATCAACTACGGCAAGCTGGTCGCGGCGCTCGCTGCAGGTGCAGCGCGCGCGGTCATCTGTCTCGGCAACAGCGGGGAGCGGATCTGGGCCGGCCTCCGAGCCGCCGCCGCGGGAAGTGAGGGCTGCGCCGCCAGCGCCTACCGCGCGCAGTCGATGGAGGACGCGGTCGGGCTGGCGCGGCGTCTGGCAGCACCCGGCGGGGTCGTGCTGCTGTCACCGGCGGCACCGAGCTACGGCTACTACCGCGACTTCGCCGAGCGCGGCCGCGACTTCGCCAGGATCGCCTCATTGGCCGGCGATCCGCAGACGACACGGTGACCCTGATGCGTGGTTGCCGGCACCTCCTCGCGGGCGCACTGTGTCTCGCCTGCGCAGGCGGTTGCGTCGAGAAGCCCTATCTGTCGAGCGGTGACGCGAATTCCGCTGCGGTCGGATACAGCGGTGATCTTGTCGCCGCGACCGCCGTGGCGAAGCAGCATTGCCTGCGCTACGATCGCGTGCCGCGCTTTCTCGATGCCGAAGAAAACATCGCCTATTTCAGCTGCGAGCGCCGTTAGCGCCGCCGGTGGTGCCCCGGCCCCGGTGACGATCGCGCAGCTGGTGCTGCGCATCGCGGTGCTGTGGCTCGCCGGCGCCGATCTGCGTCTGACGGTATTAGCGGTGCCGCCGGTATTGCCGCTGATCCACCGGCAGTTCGCATTGAGCGAGCACGCGATCGGCGCTCTCTCCGGACTGCCGCCGCTGCTGTTCGGGTTGGCGGCGATCCCGGGCTCGCTGTTGATCGCGCGATTGGGGGCGCGGGGCGCTGCCATCGCGGGCTTTGTCTGCGTCGCCGCGGCATCGGCGGCGCGCGGCATCGGGCCCTCGGTGCCGATGCTCTTTGCGATGACATTCCTGATGGCCGGGGGGATCGCGGTCGTGCAGCCGGCTCTGCCGGCGCTGGTCGGCGAATGGTTCGCCCGGCGCCCCGGCTTCGCCACCGCGGTTTACGCCAATGGGCTCTTGGTCGGTGAGGCGCTGGCGGCAGCGCTGACGATCCCGCTGATCCTGCCGTTGTTTGGTGGCAGCTGGCGGGCGGCCTTTGTCTTCTGGGCGGTGCCGGTCGCGGCGGCGGCACTGCTGCTGGTGGCATGCGGATCGAGCGCCACCCGTCGCGGCATCTCGTCGGGATCGGCACGCTGGTGGCCGGATTGGCGGCACCGCGAGACCTGGCAGCTCGGCCTGATGCAAGGCGGGACCGGCGGGCTCTATTTCGCCTCGAACGCGTTTATCCCGGATTATCTGCATGCGGTCGGGCGGCCGGGTCTGGTGGCGCTGGGTCTCGCCGCGCTGAACATCGGCCAGTTGCCGGCCTCGCTGCTGCTGCTGCTGTGGGCGCGGCGTGTCGGCCACAGCAAGGCGGTGCTGGTGCTGATGCAAGTGCTGGGCCTCGTCGGGATCGGGGTGTTTCTCGTGCCGCAGCCCTGGACCGCCGCCGCCGGTCCGGCGATGATCGGGTTCTGTTCCGCCTTTACGCTGATCGTGACCCTCGCTCTGCCGCCGCAGATCGCCGCGGCCGGTGATATCCACCGGATGTCCGCCGGCATGTTCGCGATCGGCTATTCGCTGTCCTGCGTCGTGCCGGTGCTGGGCGGAGCGCTGTGGGATGCGACGCAGGTGCCGCAGACCGCCTTTATCGTCGCGGCGTTGAGCACGGGACTCGTGCTCGCCACCGCGCTGAGCTTCCGCTTTCCCGCACCCCGCGACATTCGCCATGGAACGCCCGGCGATTGCGACTTGAGCGCGCCGACGGGTCGCGATACTCCTCGCTGATCGTGCAGCCCAGGACAGCAAAGGCGACCCGATGACCATCGAATTGCACACCTGGAACACCCCGAATGGCCGCAAGATCAGCGTGGCGCTCGAAGAGATGGGCCTCGCTTATACGGTCAAGCCGGTCAACATCTCAAAGGGCGAGCAATTCGCCCCGGCCTTTGTCAAGATCAGCCCGAACAGCAAGATCCCGGCGATCGTCGACACGGACGGTCCCGGCAGCGCCCCGATCAGCATCTTCGAATCGGGTGCGATCCTGATCTATCTCGGCGAGAAGACCGGGAAGTTCTGGCCCTCCGATCGGCGGCGGCAGGTTCCGGTTCTGGAGTGGCTGATGTGGCAGATGGGCGGGTTCGGCCCGATGCCCGGCCAGGTGCATCACTTTCTACAGGTCGCCAGCGAGCAGGACCGGCGCTACGGGCTCGAACGCTACTCAAAAGAGACGCGCCGGCTCTACAATGTGCTCGACAAGCGGCTCGGCGAAGTGCCGTTTGTCGCCGGCGACATCTCGATCGCCGATTTTGCGATCCTCGGCTGGGCCTGGCGGCACGAACGCCACCAGGTCGATTTCGCGGATTTCCAGAATGTCGGCCGCTGGTATGAGGCGATCATGGCCCGCCCCGGTGTCAAGCGCGGTTTCGAGGTGGCGCTGAGCTGAGCCTGCGCCCACGCCCACACCCACGCCCACGCCCACTGGGTCCGGGAGCCACGACGCATCGGCGGCACGATCGAGAGCTGCAAGCATGTTCCACCGCGAAGCCGGCGTCTTCAAAACCAGCTATGCCGCCGACATGGCGCTCTATCCGCTGCCGGTCGCGCGGTGGAGTGTCGCCGCGCTGGCGGTGCTGTTCATCGTCGTCGTGCCGCTGACCTTCAGCGAATATTATGTCTCGATTCTCAATCTCTGCCTGATCGCGATCGTCGGCGCGCTCGGCCTCAACATTCTCGTCGGCAATACCGGGCAGGTCTCGATCGGCCATGGCGCCTTCATGTCGGTCGGCGCCTACACCGCGGCCAATCTGATCACCCGGCTCGGTCTGCCGTTCTGGATCGCGATCCCGGCCGGCGGGCTGATGGCAGCACTGGTCGGCGTCATCGTTGGGATCCCGTCGCTGCGCATCAAGGGCATCTACCTGGCGATCGCGACGCTCGCGGCGCAGCTGATCATCGAGTGGACGATCAACCACGTACAGTGGATTTCCGGCGGGGTGCAGGCATCGATCACGATCCCGCGCCCATCCTTCTTCGGGATCGTGTTGCAGCGGGAAGTTCAGATCTATCTGTTTTTGATGTTCTTTGTGGTGCTGGCAATCGTCGCCACACTGAATCTGGTGCGCAGCCGCGTCGGCCGCGCCTTCATTGCGATCCGCGACCAGGATGTCGCTGCCGAGATCATCGGTATCGACATCTTCCGCTACAAGCTCTACGCGTTCGCGATCTCGTCGTTCTATGCCGGGGTCGCAGGGGTGCTCGAAAGCTATTACCTCGGTATCGCCAATTACGAGCAGTTTCAGCTCGACGTGTCGATCGATTATCTGGCGATGGTGATCATCGGCGGTCTCGGTTCGGTGCTGGGCTCGATTTTCGGCGCGGTCTTTGTGACGTTGCTGCCGGTCGCCACCCGCTGGTTTCTCGATTCCCTTGGCGGGTTGTTTTTTTCCCACTCCGAACTGCTCGGCGTCGTGCCGAACCTGCGGCTGGTGATCTTCGGCGCGCTGATCATCTTTTTTCTGGTCGTCGAACCCGAGGGGCTGAGCCGGCTGTGGCGCAACATTCGCAACTACTTCCGGATCTGGCCTTTTTCCTATTGACTGGCGAAAACCACGGGAGGGAACGAGGATGACGAGACTGTCGAAGCGCATCTGGGGGCTTGCCGCCGGCGCCGCAGCCGGCTTCGCCTTGGCCGCGACAACGCTGGCGCAAGCAAAGGAGCTGGTGATCGGCGACCAGTGCGACCGCACCGGCCCGACCCAGATCGTCGGCACCGTGCTGTGCCCGGCGATGCAGGATTATTACAAGCTGGTCAATTCCCAAGGTGGGATCGATGGATGGACGATCCGCGGTGACGAGATCGACAACCAGTACCAGGTGCCGCCGGCGATCGAAGCCTATGAGCGGCAGAAGCAGATGGGTGTGGTGATGATGACGCTCTACGGCACGCCGCAGACCGTGGCGCTCAACGAGCGGCTCGAGCAGGACCACATGCCGACCACCTCGCCCGGCTTTGGCATCTCGGCTGCGGCCGACGGCACCCGCTACCCCTATCTGTTCCCGATCGCCGCAACTTATTGGTCGCAGGCTGCGGGTGCAGTCAAGTTTGCCAAGGACCAGCTCGGCGGCAGCCTCAAAGGCAAGAAGATCGCCTATGTCTATTACGACAACCCGGCTGGCAAGGAGCCGATGCCGATCCTCGATGCCCTGCAAAAGACTGAGGGCTTCGAGATGCGGACCTTTGCGGTGCCGCCGCCGGGCGTCGAAATGGGGGCGCAGATCCTCGACATCACGCAGCGCTTTCACCCCGATTTCATCATCGCCCATCTGTTCGGGCGCTCGCCCTCGGTGATGATCAAGGGCTTGAAGGGTGCCGGCTACCCGCTGTCGCATGTGATCGGATTGGTGTGGGCCTCGGCCGAGGCAGACATCATGGCCGCTGGCGGCTGGGGTGTCGCCGAGGGCTACAACACATTGCAATTCGCCGGCGCCGGCGACGACTATCCGGTGCGCCAACAGATCAAGGCGATGTACAAGAAGGAAGGCAAGAACCCGCCGAAGACGATGGACGACACGGTCGTCTACAATCGCGGCCTGCTGCAGGCGGCGGTCCAGATCGAGGCGCTGAAGAATGCGCTGAAGATCAGCGGCGGCCAGAAGCCGACCGGCCCGCAGGTCAAGGCCGGACTCGAACAGATCCACGACTTCACCCTTGGCGGCCTGATCCCGCCGTTGCAGATCACCCCGACCGATCACGAGGGCGGCGGCTGGGTCCAGGTCTTCCAGGTCCACAACGGCAAGTTCGTCAAGGAGACCGGCTGGTTCCGCGCCTATCGCGATGTCGTCGAGAACGCGGTCAAGACCGCGGAAGTCAACTAGGCGGCGGACCGGCGCGAGCGGATCGGCATCGCGGGGACGATCGGGCCATGCTGGCGCTCAACAATATCGAGGTCGTCTATGACGGCGTGATCCTGGTTCTCAAGGGGATCTCGCTCAATGTCGAGGAGGGCCGGATCACCACCCTCCTCGGCGCTAATGGCGCCGGCAAGACGACAACGCTGAAGGCGATTTCGGGGCTGTTGCGCAGCGAGCGCGGCGAGGTCACCAAGGGTACGGTCACCTTTGATGGCGAGCGGCTCGACCGGCTGATGCCGCACGATGTCGTCAAACGCGGGGTCAGCCAGGTGTTTGAGGGACGGCGGGTCTTCGAGAATTTGACGGTCCAGGAGAACCTCGTTGTCGGGGCTCATATCCGCCGCGATTTTGCACGCGTGCGCACCGAACTCGACGAGATCTTCGCGACCTTTCCGGTGCTGCAGCAGCGGCGTCACCAGCCGGCCGGCTATCTGTCGGGCGGCGAGCAGCAGATGCTGGTCATCGGCCGCGCCCTGATGAGCGAGCCCAAGCTGATCCTGCTCGACGAGCCGTCGCTCGGTCTGGCGCCGCTGCTGGTTGCTGAAATCTTCGGGATCATCCGACGGTTGCGCGAGGAGCGCGGCCTGACCGTGCTCCTGGTCGAGCAGAACGCGGCGCTCGCGCTCGACATCGCCGATCACGGCTATGTCATGGAGAACGGCCGGATCGTCCTCGAAGGTCCCGCCGACAGCCTGCGGCAGAACTCCGATATCAGGGAATTCTATCTGGGGCTCAACGAGGCCGGGGCGCGCCGGTCGTACCGCGAGCTCAAGCACTATAAGCGCCGCAAGCGCTGGCTGGCATAGGCCTGCGTCCGGTGGCCGGCGACTGGTCCCGGCGACTGGTCCCCCAGCGACTGGTCAGGGAGAGCCGGCCGGGATTGGCGGCAGCGGTGGCAGATTGCCAGCGCCACCGGGCGCCATGCCGGGCGTCGGCAGCGGCTGCGCTCCCGGCGGGATCTCGGGCAGCGGTGAGGGTTCGGCGCCGAGAATCGGGATGTTGGCAAAGCGCCGCGTCTCGCCGGGGCTGCTCTCCGCCGGCCGGATCAGTGCTTCGATCTGGCGATCGGTCAGCTGAACGCCATAATACAATTGATAGAATTCACGCGCATTGGTGCGCAGATCCTCCTGATAAAGATCGGGATAAAACACGTTCGACAGCCAGTAGAGACCGATCGACCGGTTGATCCCAGGCGGGTCGTCGATCCAGCCGAACGGGTTTGCCGGCGCCAGATAGACCCGTTTGCTGCGCACCGCCGCCAGACCGCGCCACCGCGGATCATGCAGCAGCGCACGGTAGAAGCTCGGCTCCTGGGCGATGATGATCTGCGGGTTCCAGGCGAACAGCTGCGCCGGCGTGATCCGCACGATCCGGTCATGGCCAAACCCGGCGGCGACATTGATCGCACCCGCCTGCTCGATGTCGCTGACCACCGGCGAGCCTGGCGAACTGGTTTCCAGCCCGTCGGACCCGCGCCCATAATAGACCCGCGGGCGATCGGTGCTCGAGCTGATCAAGAGCTGCCCGCGCAGCGCCTCGATCGCGTGATAGGCGTAGCTCGCGACCGCCAGCCGGTGATCGCCGGCGCCGACCAGCGTGCCCACCTGGGTCAACAGCTCGGGCATCAGCTGGATGCTGTCATCGAGCAATATGTAGGGAACCCCGGTCTGGCGCTGGATCCGGTCGGCGAGCGCCACGGTCGGCGGCGACGGCACACCATAGCCGATGATCAGATCGGGATGCAGTCGCGCGACATCCGCCGCACTCGCGGTTGGGACCGCCCCGCCGAGCTGGCCGATCACCGGAAGCCTGGCATACTTCGCCGGCAGCAGGGTCCGCCGCGCGCGTGACAGCGGCTGGGTCCAGCCGATCAGCTTGTCTGGCACGAGGACATAAACGAATACCGCCGAAGCCGGGCCGGCCGGCATGATGCGCTCGACCTGCTCGGGCACATTAACCCGGCGCCCGGCCGAGTCGACAAAGAGGGTGGCGCGAACCGGTGCCGCAAATAAGAGGCACACGATCAGCACGCCAGCCCATGCGGCACAGGATCGGAGCGGCATCGGCATCTGCGGTCTCGAAAAAGCCCCTTGGAAGAATGGCGCCGAGGACTATAGCGGTGGGCATCCGGCTGGCAAGCGCCGTCCGGTAGTGCCGCAGCTGGGTGCAACCGGCCGGTGTGCACGATTGCCGGAAATGGACAGGCGCATCTCCGCCGCGACCACCCCGGTGTCGTGATTTCGGTTGCGGCCAGTTGCTATTTACGGTTGTGCAACGGTTTTGCATCAAGTTTGCCGCCTATCGGAGCGTGAACGGCAGCGCAAGGAAAGGGCGGCTCATGATCGATGCAGACGACAGATCGACCGGCAACCGGGGGCGCCTCCCGGCCGCCGCCGCGGGGCGCGCGTTCGCCCATCCCCCGCTGATCAAGGCGGTTTTCGGGCTTGCGGCGATGCTGATCGCCGGGACCGCGATCGACCGTCCCGCGGCGGCAGCCGACCAGCACGATTTCAGGATTTGCCACGGCTATTATGCGCTGTGCGCAGCGTCGACCTGCACGCCCACCGGCAAGACGATCACGGTCCACGTCGCCAGCGGCGGCACGGCGAAATATCCCGAGGTCGAGTGCACCTGCCCGATCGAATCCGGTGACGGGATCGCCGACGTCGATGGCGGCAACATGCGCGGCTCGTGCGCGCAGCCGGGGCCGGGCGCGCTCTGGTCGCTCTATTCCCCGAAAAAGGAAATCCCGCAGGCGATCAACCACTGGGTGACAACCGGGCCCGCCGCACAGGCGCCGCTGCTCTATTGCAGCAAGGACTTCAATCTCGGCAGTCAGATTGCCAACTGCTTCAGCTTCGCCTGCAACAACGAGCGCTATATCAACGGCGTCCCGGTCGCGTCGTGCTATTGTCCGCTGGGCGAGTCGCTGAGCGGGACAATGGTCGCGCCGCACACCGGCTTTGTCACCCAGGCCGGCCAGGGCAACTACGAATACTGTGCCGCCCATCCGGTAGGCGGTCCGATCTCGGTGCCCTGACGCTGATGTCACCGGCCCGATCGGGCGACCGGACCAAGCGGGTGGCCTCGGCCGAAGGTGAGGGCCGGGCAGCAAAAATCCGGTCCGGGTTCCGCCGCCTCAGCTCTGGATCGCCTGGGTCACGGCACCACCGACCGCGGTGCGGCCGCCATCGACGACATATTGCGCGCCGGTGATCGACGCGGCGAAATCGGAGCACAAAAACAGGACTGTATTGGCGATCTCCTCGGGTGTCACATAGCGGCCGAGCGGGATCGCGGACTGGTAGCGGCGGCTCACGCTCGCCGGGTCGGCCGGGTTGAGCTGGGCTTCGAGCGAATGGATCATGCGCGTATCGACCGGGCCGTGACAGACCGCGTTGACCCGCACACCCTGGCGGGCAACCTCGCCGGCCGCGGTCTTGGTCAGCCCGATCACCGCGTGCTTGGAGGCGACATAGGCCGGCATGCCGGGTGTGGCGACCAGCCCCGCAA
>JBOHME010000124.1:0-11120 GCA_050729795.1 Allostellaceae bacterium
GACCTGGCTGTCGCCTATCGGTCGGCGGCGCTGGGAGTGGTCTCCTAACCGGTCGATCGCAGTCGCTTCTTCGATTGCGTTCTTCTCAAGTTTGCCCTGGCGGCATGTCGCGCAGTCCGGTCAGGCGCGCGCTCTCGGTCCAGAGCCGGCGGGCGAGAGTGTCGTCGCGCGCCGTCGGGTCGGGTGGCGTCAGCGCCCGGCCGACGACATAGCCGCCGTGAAACGGGGCCGGATCGGGCACCATCGCCAGGAACAGCGAGGTCTGCGCACCTCTTTCCGGGCTGATCATAAACGGCTTCATCAGCTGCCAGCCGAGCCCGATCATGCCGCCGCGCTGGGCGAGCCTGGTGGCGACGACCCCCGGATGCAGCGACATGGCGACGACCCCCGAGGCATCGAGCCGCCGCGCCAACTCGCGGGTGAACAGGATGTTGCACAGCTTCGAGCGGCCATAGGCCTTGATCATCGACCAGTTGCGCGGCCCGGCGATGGTATCGAGGTCGATTTTATTGCCGTGATGCGCGCGCGAGGCAACCGTCACGATCCGCGCGGGTGCGGAGGCCTTCAGCCGTTCCAGCAGCAGGTTGGTCAAGAGAAACGGGGCCAGGTGATTGACCGCGAAGGTCAGCTCGTAACCATCGGCCGAGCGCTCGAATTTCGGCGAAAAGAGCCCGGCGTTGTTGACGAGGAGATCGATCCGCCGGTGCCCGGAGAGGAGCTCGTCGGCCAGCCGTCGCACCTCGGCGAGCGACGAGAAATCGGCGATCGCGGTCTCGAGCCGCGCGCCGCGGGCATGCTCGGCAACAAACCGCCGCGCCGCCTCGGTGCGCGCCGGATGGCGACCGGTCATGACCACCCGCATCCCGGCTTTGGCGAGACCCAGCGCCGTGTGGAGCCCAATCCCGGCACTCGCTCCGGTGACGATCGCGACCCGCTCGTTTGTGCCGCTCGCCACGTTCCGTCTTTGCTCCGTCACCGCCCGCTGCGGCCGTCACCCGCCAAGCCGGATCGGGGATCGCCGCGGCATTGACGGCGGGTGAGGCCTCTCGCCTGGAGACTCTACACGCTGTCGATCCCGAATGCCCAGCGCCGGGCGATCTGGTGGCCGATCGCCAGCGGCGGCGGCAATGTGGCAAGACCCGGGATCGGCTCGTCGGTGCGCGAGCGCTCGACCATCGCACGCACCTCGTCACGCCCGAACCAGCGCGCCTCGGCCAGCTCCTCGGGGTCGATCGTGACGTCCTCGCTCAGCGCCTCGGCCAGCACGCCCATCATCAGCGTCGAAGGAAACGGCCAGGGCTGCGAGGCGAGGTAGTGCACGCGGCCGACCCTGATCCCCGATTCCTCGCACACCTCGCGGCGCACCGCCTCCTCGATTGTTTCGCCCGGCTCCATGTAGCCGGCGAGGCAGGAAAACCGCTGCCCGACCCGCCTGCGACCGCGGCCAAGGAGGCAGCGCTCGCCTTTGACCGCGAGCATGATCACGACCGGATCGACCCGCGGGTAATGATGCGCGCGACAGCTCGGGCAACGCCGCCCCCATCCGGCCGCCGCGATCGTGCTCACCGTGCCGCATTGCGCGCAAAAACCGTGACGCGCATGCCAGTCGATCAGAGAGCGTGCCTCGGCGAGGATCGCGGCCTGCCCGCCAGGCAGGGCGGCGGCCAGGCTGCGCACTTCGACCGGATTACCCTCGTGCGCGGTTACCGGCACGGCGCTGACATCGAGCGCGAAATGGGCACGGCCATCGCCGATCCCGAGCAAAATCAGCGGCGCCCCCGCATCGATCGCGCCACGCCAGGGAGCAACGCTCTGCCAGTCGAGCGCGTCGGCCGCTGCGTCGCGGACCAAGGGCTTCAGCTCGCGCAACGCCAACAGGCGGGCTGCCGGATCGTCGAGCAAAGCGGCAACCCACTCGGCATCCTGCCGGCGCTGGCTGACACGATCGAGAGGGTTGCCTGCAAAGGTGTAGATTTCTTCCATCGTCGCGGCTGGTCCCTCGCTCGTCACCGCCCGATTGTGCGGCAGCGCGTCGTACCATAACTTCGCTGCCGGCCGAAGCGTTTGGCGCCCGCGGCGATGCCTGTCCATGCTAGGCTTCCGGAATGGAGGACGCACCTCACATCGCCGAGATCGCTGCGCTTGCCGGCGACCCGGCGCGGGCCAACATGCTGTCGGCGCTGATGGATGGCGGGAGCCACAGTGCCGGCGAGCTCGCCTACAGGGCGCATGTCAGTCCGCAAACGGCGAGCGCGCATCTCACCAAGCTCGTCGCGGCCGGCTTGCTCGCCGGTTATCGGCAGGGGCGCAACCGCTATTTCCGCCTCGCCTCTCCCGATGTCGCGCGCATGCTCGAACAGATCATGACGGTCGCGATGGCGCGCACGACGCGCTATCGGCCGGCCTGGATGCGGGACGAGCGGCTGCGTTCGGCGCGCACCTGCTACGACCACCTTGCGGGTCGGCTCGGGGTTGCGCTGGCTGACAGCCTCGCCCGTAACGGTCGGGTGCGATTCGACGAGGATGGCGGCGAGATTACCGCGAGCGGCATCCGGTTTCTCGAAGAGTTCGGCCTCGATCTGGTCACCGCCGCCGGCCGCCGCCGCCGTTTTTGCCGCCCCTGTCTCGACTGGAGCGAGCGGCGTCCTCATCTCGGCGGCGCGGTCGGCGCGGCATTGGCGCAGCGCTGCTTCGGCCTTCTCTGGATCGAGCGGGTTCGGGACAGCCGCGCGCTCGCCGTGACGGACTGCGGTTATGACGGTTTTCGCGCGGTCTTCGGCATCGTTATCCCCGCGGCGCCGGTTCAGGCTGCCTGATCGCCGGCATCCTCCGCAGGCCGGTGGCGAGCCGGTGATCCCCGGCAAGGCGATCCACGAATCAGGCGATCGTCGGCCGGCCATGGACCATACACCCGGCGAGCCTCGCGCTTTGCGCTGTGAGCGCCGCAGGCGATGGCGTAAGGTCGGGAGAGCGAAGAAAGCGCCGACAGGGGACAGATGCACATTTCCCCCGGACCCTGCGGTCAGCCGATCGAGGGATCGTGCTCGGGCGGAAGCAAACCGGCGGCCGGACTGAGCTGCGCTGAAGCCGCCAACGCGATCGGCCAGTGCTGGCTGGCCGCGGGAAGGCGGCTGCGACAGGACGCCGCAGCGCTGTTTACCTCGCGGTCATCGTTGCGATGGTCTCTTCCCGCCGGTCTCGCGGGCCGCAGAGGAAGCCAGTGCTGACTTATGTCATCCGACGGGTGGTGGCGACGCTGCCGGTGATGGCCGTGGTCGCGCTCTTCGTGTTCGCCTTGCTCCATCTGGGCCCGGGCGACCCGGCGGCGATCATCGCCGGCGACACCGCGACCGCCGCCGACATCGCCCGAATCCACCACGCGCTCGGGCTCGATCAGCCGCTCTACGTCCAGTTCGGCGAGTGGGTTTGGCGGCTGCTCCACGGCAATCTCGGCATTTCGATCTTTACCGGCCTGCCCGTCTTGACGCTGATTGCCCAGCGGCTCGAGCCGACTCTGAGCCTGACCATCCTTACTCTCGCGGTGTCGGTGCTGATCGCGGTCCCGATCGGAATGCTGGCCGCCGCAAAGGCGGGCTCGTGGATCGACCGCACGATCATGCTGTTCGCGGTGCTGGGATTTTCGGTCCCGGTGTTCGTCATCGCCTACGTGCTGATCTATCTGTTCGCGGTGCGGACCAATCTCTTGCCGGTCCAGGGTTTTGTCGGCATCGAGCGGGGGCTGTGGCCGTACCTGTCGCATCTGATCATGCCGACCCTGGCGCTGGCCATGGTGTTTGCCGCGCTGATCGCGCGCATGACCCGCACCAGCATGCTCGAGGTTCTGGCTCAGGACTATATCCGCACCGCGCGAGCCAAGGGGCTGACAAACAGCCGGGTCCTGCTCGGGCATGCGCTGAAGAACGCTGCGGTGCCGATCGTGACGGTCATCGGCATCGGTTTCGCGCTGCTGATCTCGGGGGTCGTCGTCACCGAGACCGTGTTCGCGATCCCGGGTCTCGGCAGTCTGACCGTCGATGCGATTTTGCGTCGTGATTATCCGGTGATCCAGGGTCTGATCCTGATCTTTTCGGCGGGTTACGTGCTGGTGAATCTGCTGGTCGATCTGAGCTACACGCTGCTCGACCCGCGGATCCGGTACTGACGGCGCGGCTGGTGATGACGATGGCGCCGGTCGAGCTTTCGATCCTTGCTGCGGCCGGGCCGCGGCGCAGGCTCGGCGATACCATTCGCCGTCATCCGACGATCGTCGGCGGCGGCGGGCTGTTGGCGCTGATGCTGCTGATCGCGATCCTGGCACCCGATCTCGGCACGACCGACCCGCTGGCGCTGGCGCCGCTCGATCGCCTGCAGTGGCCGTCGTGGCAGCACTGGTTCGGCACCGACATGCTTGGCCGCGACATTTACAGCCGAACGGTCTACGGGGCGCGTGTTTCGCTGACGGTCGGGCTCCTCGTCTCGCTCTTCAGCACCGCGTTCGGACTCGCCATCGGTCTTGTCACCGGGTTTTGTCGCTGGGCCGATGCGATCCTGATGCGGATCATGGACGGGCTGATGTCGATCCCGGAGATCCTGATCGCGATCGCGCTAATGGCATTGACGCGGGCGAGCCTGAAAAACGTGGTGATCGCGATCACGATCGCTCAGGTGCCGCGGGTGAGCCGGCTCGTTCGCGGTGTCGTGCTGACGCTGCGGGATCTGCCCTTTGTCGAAGCCGCTTTTGCCAGCGGCACCACTCTGCCGTGGGTTCTGTGGCGCCACATTGTGCCTAACACGCTGCCGCCGCTGATGGTCCAGGGCACCTTTGTCGCCGCATCGGCGATGATCGTCGAGGCGATTTTGTCGTTTCTCGGCGCCGGGACGCCGCCCGACATCCCGAGCTGGGGCACGATCATGGCCGAAGGGCGCAGCGTGTTTCAGGTTGCCTGCTACATCGTGCTGTTTCCGGGAGCATTTTTGTCGGTGACCGTGCTCGCGATCAACCTTCTGGGCGACGGATTGCGCGACGCGCTCGATCCGCACTTTTTCCGGCGGATCTAGCGATGCCGGCAACCGTCATCGCAGCTCGGCCCGACCTGGCGACAATTCCAGCCGCCGCGTCCGCTCCAGCCGCCGCGTCCGCGCCAATCCTCGAAGTCGCCGACCTGAACACCTGGTTTTTTGGTCGGGACGCGGTGGTGCGCGCAGTGGACGGGATCGCGTTTCACGTGCTGCCGGGCGAGACGCTCGCCATCGTGGGTGAGAGCGGGTGCGGCAAATCGGTCACCGCGCTGTCGATCCTGCGCCTGATCCCGCCACCCGGGCGGATCGTTTCCGGTGTGATCCGCTTCGCCGGCAGAGATCTCCTCGGTCTCGACGAGAGGGGGATGCGCCAGCTGCGCGGCAACCAGATCTCGATGATCTTTCAGGAGCCGATGACCTCGCTGAACCCGGTGCTGAAGATCGGCCATCAGATCGCCGAGATTCTGAGCGTGCATCGCGGTCTGCACCGCGCCGCAGCGCTCGCCGCCGCGGTGGACCTGCTGCGCCTCGTGCACATTCCCGAGCCCGGTCGGCGCATCGGCGCCTACCCGCACCAGCTCTCGGGCGGCATGCGGCAGCGGGTGATGATCGCGATGGCGCTGGCCTGCAATCCAAAGCTGCTGATCGCGGACGAGCCAACGACCGCGCTCGATGTAACGATCCAGGCGCAGATCCTCGATCTGATGCGCGAATTGAGGCAGAAGATCGACGCCGCGATCATCCTGATCACGCATGATCTCGGTGTTGTCGCCGAAATGGCACAGCGGGTTGTGGTCATGTATGCCGGCCGGGTGGCGGAAGCGGCACCGGTCACCGCGCTGTTTCGACGCCCGCTGCATCCCTATACGCGCGGCCTCTTGGCCTCGGTGCCTCGGCTCGGGGCTTCGCTCGACCCGGCAGCGCCGCGTCGGCTCGTCGAGATCGGCGGCACGGTGCCGTCGTCGACGGCCGCCATCGCCGGCTGCCGGTTTGCGCCGCGCTGCAGCCTCGCGACCGAGATCTGCCGCCGCTGCACCCCGGTGCTCGAAATGAAGGAGCCCGGGCAATTTGCCGCCTGCTTTCATTCCGAGCGGGTCGCCGGGATGGCGCGCGCGCGATGACCGCGATCGAGCCTCCGCCGGCATCACGCCTGGCGCCGCCGCTGCTCTCGGTCAGAAATCTGGTCAAGCATTTCCCGTTGCGCGACGGGTCGCTGCGGCGCGCCGCCGGCCGGGTCCATGCCGTCGATGGCATTTCCTTCGATCTGGCAGCGGGCGAAACCCTGGGATTGGTTGGGGAAAGCGGCTGCGGCAAATCGACCGCAGGCAAGGCGATCCTGAAGCTCGTCGAGCCGACCGCAGGTGAAATTTGTTTTGAGGGCACGCGAATCGACGGGCTGTCGCGCCACCAGATGCGCCCCTATCGCCGCCAGTTGCAGGTGGTGTTCCAGGATCCGTATTCGTCGTTGAACCCGAGGCGCCGGGTTCGCGACATCATCGCCGAGCCGCTCGCCAATTTCCGGATCGCGCGCGGCCGCGCGCTGCGCCAACAGGTCGCGGAGCTCGCCGTCAAGGTCGGCTTGCGCGAAGATGCGCTCGATCGCTATCCGCATGAATTTTCGGGCGGCCAGCGCCAGCGCATCGGGATCGCCCGCGCGCTGGCGCTGCAGCCGCGGTTGATCGTGTGCGACGAGCCGGTCTCCGCTCTCGACGTCTCGGTTCAGGCGCAGGTCATCAACCTGCTCGGCGACCTGCAGCAGGAATTCGGTCTGTCCTATCTGTTCGTCGCCCATGACCTCGCAATTGTCGAGCATATCAGCCACCGCATCGCCGTCATGTATCTCGGTAAGATCGTTGAGATCGGCGATACGGCGGCCCTCCTCCGCCGCCCGCTGCATCCCTATACCGAGGCGCTGCTATCGGCGGTCACGGTGCCCGAGCCGGGCCTGCGGCGCCAGCGCATCATCCTCAAAGGCGATGTGCCGAGCCCGGTCGATCCTCCCTCTGGATGCCGCTTTCATACCCGCTGCCGCTATGCCCTCGCGCGCTGCTCGGTGGTCGAGCCAGAAATGCGCGAAGTCGCCCCGGGGCATCAAGTCGCCTGCCATCTGCACGACATCGCGACCCCGACATCGGCCCCGGCCGATATTGTCGTTCCAGCAAAGGCGCGGGCACCTCTCGTCACTGGCTGAGCGGGCAGATCTGATTGCGGCGCGCGAATTTGTCCCCTGCATCGTGCGTCGCGCCGTGTTCCTTTCCCGGCGCCTGTGTGTCGCGTCATGCGAGAAAGCGATCCGGGGCTCCGATCTACCCGCCGTCCGAGATCACGCAGCTCCTCGCAACCTCTGTTCCGGGTATTGAAAAATCTCTTGTTCCAGGGCGGCGGATAGCCTCAGAGTTTCAGGAGCCGTCTGCTATTAAACAACTAGTCACAGAGATTTTTAGCACGCGATAGTTGGAACTCGCGGGCCATTTTAATGTTTTCAGAATGCGGTGGAACGGGGGTTCGCCGTGACGCATCGCGTGAAGCACCCCCGGGCAAGCATAGGAGGGTCGTCAAATGGCTATCTACATTGAGGGCAGAGGGCTGGCCAGTGAAGCCGAACCGGTGGGGCTTTTGACCGAGGGCGCCGCCGGCATCGCAGTGATCGTCCTCGCGGTGATCGCGCTGGCCGGCGTCTCGTCCGAGCTGCTGGCCTCGATTGCGACGATCGTGATCGGTGTCGGCTTGATGGTGCAGGCGTTCAACAGCGCCGCCGAGACCGCAAAAGTCGCTCAGACCGGAAGCGGGGCCGAGGTCGGTGGCGAGGTGGCGGTCGACTGCCTGTGCGGCTTGACCGGGATCGTTCTGGGGATTCTGGCGCTCGTCGGAGTGGGTGCCGTCTTTCTGCTCCCGCCCGCGCTGATCGTGTTCGGTGCTGCGTTGCTGCTTGGTGGTGGGATGAGCATGCGTCCGCGAAGCCTGCCGATAGCCGCTCCCGGCACCGAGACGCGGGTCGTCTCGTTTCAGGGATCGCCTGCCGCCGGGGGTATGGAAATCCTGATCGGCATCGCTGTGATCGTGTTGGGGATCCTGTCGCTGATCCTGGCGCATGCGGCGATCCTGTTGCTGGTCGGGCTGTTGGCGGTCGGTGCGGCCTTGCTGCTGGTCAGCGCGACCTTTAGCGGCGCGGTGATGCGCATCTTTACGGCGACCACGACCTGATCCGCGGCCGGCGCTTTTCCGGCCCGATGTTGCTGCGATCTCTGCCCTCGCGATGCCGGCGGAGATCGCGCCTTCTTGCCTGCACGATCCGCGCGACCCATGATCCTGACATCGCACCTGACATCGCACTCGATGCTGGCGCTTCGCGCAGCGCAGGGAGAACATCTGGGATGTTGAGCCGATGGTCGGACGAGGACGCCGCACGGCTTTGCGATCATTACGCGGAGCGGGGCGTCGGGCACGATGTTGCGCTGCGCGTCTATACCTCCCGCCTGCTCGGCCGCGACCCGCGGCTGGTGCTGCATGGCGGTGGCAACACCTCGGTCAAGACGGTTGTCCGCGATCTTCTCGACGAGCAGGTCGAGGTGTTGTGCGTCAAGGGCAGCGGCTGGGACATGGCCGAGATCGAGCCAGCCGGGTTGCCTGCGGTCAGGCTGGCGCCGCTGCGCAAATTGCGCCTGCGCGTGGCGCTCGCCGATCAGGAGATGGTGCGCGTCCAGCGCGCGAACCTGATCGATCCAGGCGCGCCCAACCCGTCGGTCGAAACCCTGCTGCATGCCTTTCTGCCGCAGAAATTTGTCGATCACACCCATTCGACCGCGATCCTGAGCTTTGCCGATCAGCCCGATGCCGCCGAGCGCTGCGCCGATCTCTATGGCGGCAGGCTTGGGCTGGTGCCGTACATCATGCCGGGTTTCCTCTTGGCCAAGGCGGCCGCTGAGATCTTCGAGGCCGATCCCGAAGTCGAAGGTCTGGTGCTGCTGAAGCACGGCATCTTCACCTTTGGCGAGACCGCACGTGAGGCCTATGAGCGCATGATCGCCGCGGTGGCGCTGGCCGAGGAGCAGCTGGCGCAGCGCCGCAAGATGGTGTTCGCCGCCGCCCGGCTCCCCGCCGCGATTGCCGGCGCTGCCGCGGTGGCGCCGATCCTGCGCGGCGCCTGCGCGGTCGCTCAGCCGGGGGAGACCGGAGCCTACAAGCGGTTCGTCCTCGATTTCCGCACCGGTCCCGCGGTGCTCGACTATGTGAACGGTGCCGAGCTCGACCGCTACAGCCAGGCCGGGGTCGCGACCCCCGACCATACGATCCGCACCAAGAACCACCCGTTGGTCGTGCCGGCGCCCGAGGCCGGTCGGCTCGACGCGTTCAAAATCGCGGTGCGCGCGGGGGTCGAGCGCTTTGTCGCCGACTACCATGCCTATTTCGCCCGCTACAATTCGCACCAGGCGGCGGCGAAACGCGAGCTCGACCCGATGCCGCGGGTGATCCTGGTGCCGGGGCTCGGGCTGTTCGGGCTCGGTGGCACCGCCAAGGACGCGCGGATCGCCGCCGATCTCGCTGTGTCGACCATCGAGACGGTGACCGATGCCGAGGCGATCGGCCGTTTCGCGCCGGTTGGCGAAGCCGAGCTGTTCGATATCGAATACTGGTCGCTCGAGCAGGCGAAGCTCGGGCAGAGCCTCGACAAGCCGCTCGCCGGCCAGATCGCGGTGATCACCGGTGGTGCCGGAACGATCGGGCTCGCCACCGCGCGGGCAATGGCGCGTAACGGAGCCGAGATCGCCCTCCTCGACATCGACGGCTCGACCGTCGCGAAAGCGGCGACAGCGCTGGGCGGCGCGGCACTGGGCTTGGCCTGCGACGTGACCGATCCCGCCGCGGTGCGCGCCGCTTTCGAGCGTATCGCGGAGCATTTCGGCGGCCTCGATATCGTCGTCTCGAACGCCGGTGCTGCCTGGGAGGGCCGCATTGGCGAGGTCGAGGACCGGGTGCTGCGGCAGAGCTTCGAATTGAATTTCTTTGCTCACCAGACCGTCGCGCAAAACGCGCTGCGCATCATGCTGGCGCAGGGCACCGGCGGGTGCCTCTTGTTCAACGTGTCAAAGCAGGCGGTCAACCCCGGCCCGAACTTCGGCCCCTACGGCCTGCCAAAGGCGGCAACCTTGGCGCTGATGCGCCAATACGCGCTCGAATACGGCGCGCACGGGATAAGAGCCAACACGGTCAATGCCGACGGGATCCGCGGCGGGCTGTTGACGCCCGAATTTATCAAGGCGCGTGCCGCGGCCTACCGGATCAGCGAGGCTGTCTATATGTCGCGCAATCTGCTCGGCCGCGAAGTCACCGCCGGCGATGTCGCCGACGCGTTCCTGTCTCTCGCCTCGGCCCGCAACACCACGGGCTCGTTTGTTACCGTCGACGGCGGCAATCTCGCCGCCGCGCCGCGCTGAAAATCGGCGACCTTCGGCTCGTTGTATTCTGACTTCAGGCTACCAAATTAATCGGGTTGTTATTTCGTTCCTATCATCGTGATTCTCTCTCGTACATATTCACCGGGGTCTTCGGCGTAATGGGAGTTCCGGATCACCGAAGAATCGATACCAAACGGTCGTACCAATTCATTGAACAAGTGAACGCAATGCTTCAAACCATCCGCCCGTGCCTGCGACCACGTTGCACCGATGAAAAAGTCTGCGAGTGAAAATACATCTTCTTTTGTAAAGTAATTCTCTGAGCCTACCTCTAACATTATGGTTAGTGCACTCTCTAACGCTCGAAAATTTACTATCTCAACTGCCCCCTCAAAGGTGGTGTAATCGTATACCCCGGTTACTCGCGATATCATATCCAAAAGAAAATTGGTTAGTGCATGAGGATTGTTTACATACAGTTGCCGACAATATCGATCAAGATCACCGGGTGAGATTCTGCTTCTGCTCAGCAGCGCAACCCCTAGACGCAAACATTGTCGCGATAGCTCAATTTCTCTTTGACTTAGCGGAAGAACCTCTGACGACATTGCCCGTTTCACCAAATACGATAAATCGCCCTCAAGAGCCAATGGCTCCTCTGTAACACAGTATTCTAGGTATTCAAAAATAATTGCTCTCGACCTG
>JBOHME010000125.1:0-11070 GCA_050729795.1 Allostellaceae bacterium
CTCCTGACCGGTCAGGAGCGTGCCGCCGGCAGCGCGCACGGGGGCGTGCAGCACGTAATCGTCACGCACCAGTGAATGGCCGAGGCGAAAGGCGGCGACGGCGAATTCATGCGGTATGCGGATCGTCGCAGCACCGCCCAGCCCCGCCCGGCAGCTATAGAGAAAGGTGTGGATGTCGGCTGGCCTCGGCAGCACCGAACTCGGCACGGCACCGCGAATATAGGCGTGGAGCGAGCCGGGAGCGACCCGGTCGAGGATTGCCTCAGCCGAAAAGCGCGGCAGAAAATCGGTGGCGACGATCGTTTGATAGGTCCACAGCACCTTCTGGCGGCAGGTGTCGAAAGCAGACGCGACCTGCTCCTGGCTCGGCCCGGCGACACCGGCGAGCGCGTGATTGACGCAGTCATTGTGCGCGAGCTCGAACAGATTCTGAATTTGCGAGATGAGCTTGTGCTCGCTGTTGCGCGCGTCGGGGATTTCCGCTGTTCCATCGGCGGCGCGCTGGTAATCAAAGCCGTCGATCACCCCTGGTGCGGCCGGCGAGACCGGCGCGGCGACTTCCCGCTGCACGAACCGGCCGGTGTACAGACCGTCTTTCTGCTCGAACCAGGGCGCGCTGATCGCGGCCAGCGCAGCAAAATCGGCAACCCCGTAAACACTGTCGAGATCGAGCTTGCCGGTGTTGGCGCTGAACGCCGAGCCTGGTGCGGTGGCATCGGCGACGGCCTGGCGAAGCTCGGCCGGGGTGATGCCGGCGGCGATCAGGCGCGTGCGCACCCCTGCATCGGTCGTTGCTTGCTGCGACAGCTCATCCAGGGCCATCAGCGCCGCCGTAGTACGGGTCACATCATGGTCGATAAACTGCCCGAGAAAGGTGTAGCCCGCCGGCTGTGACCCATCGGGTCCGGTATTGTCGTCGACAAACGGGCTGACCCCGTAACCGAGCGATGGTCCGATGATCGCATCGAGGGTCGGGTTGTCTTCCACCGGCGAGCACAACCGCTCGGGCGGGTGCGAGCCGCCGGGCAATGGCGTGCCGCAGCTGCCCACCGCCCGTTCGGTCCGGCAGGCCTCGTAGCAGAAACCATAAACTGACGGATCGGGGACTGTATCGGGCGTGGCCGACGCCCCGGTTTCGAGCGGCGGACCGGCGCCGTGACCAACCGCGACCGGCGGCAGAATGCGCAACAGCCGTTCGAGCGCGGTCTGTGAGACCGGTGGCGGCGAGCCGCCGGGGCCGGCGCCGGGCCGGGTCCTGACCAATCGCAGAAAGAATTCCAGATGGCTGTCGGCGATGGCGGGAGGCGCCCCAAAGCCGACCGACGCAGCCATTGCTGTTGCCAGCAGCAGGACGAGGGTCTGGGCAACCCGGTTCCTGTGGCGCCGTCCACAACCGGTGTCGGCATCCGGCGGTTGATTCATTATCGCAGGCATCGTCGGTGACAACAAGTGAAAGCGGCGGCGAGGGCCTGCCGCTCCAACTCATTTTATGAAAAATTTATGAAGATTGCGAGCGCGGTTTATCGTTAATATTTGACGAACCTTGCTCTGCATCGGCTACCGCTGCAATGCGCCGGCGGATAAAGGCCGGCTGTTGCGGCCGAGCGAACAGATACCGGAAGGAGCCTCGCTCGCCGATGGTGCATGCGATGGCCTCCTGCGCGAAAGCGCAGTGGCCGCGCGGTCGCGACGCTATGATGCGGCAGGATCCAGATGCCGCGGTCCGCACCGCTGGTGATGCGATGCGAACGGCTGCTCGCCACCCGCTGGCTCAATCGCATCACCAGCTCATCGGTCTGGTGGTCCGGTCGACAAAGCACTCGGGGACCGGGGGTCTCGGTCGGACTGCTAGCCGGAGCGGGTATTGGGGACTGGTGCAGCGGTAACTGCCGGTACCGTATGGGCCGCAACAGCACTTGGCGTCGGGGTCGGCGGCAGCGCCCTGCTCCAGTCTATCAGGCTGAACGCATAGGCGAAATTAAACAGCAGCAGCACGATGACCGCGACCGCAAGAAACGGGTTCATGCCCTGCGCAACATTGTCGAGCCGCGCGATCAGCCGGCGCACGGGATGATCCGGTTCGTCAAATATCTGGTGTAAGCTCACTGTCCCTGCCTGGTTCACGGCCCCGACGCATCACCCAAATAGCATCGCCTGGGCTTGATCCGACACGGCGACCACGACCGCCGCATCCTCCGCATGG
The DNA here is from genome assembly GCA_050729795.1 of Allostellaceae bacterium. GTDB lineage: Bacteria > Pseudomonadota > Alphaproteobacteria > ATCC43930 > CGMCC-115725 > AP-15. The sequence continues at coordinate 2,204 of JBOHME010000125.1, forward strand.
AAGCCGATATAAGCATCGCCGAAATAGCCTAGTCGCGCTTTTCGGGCAGCCCGGTCATGCGCGCGGATCCATCCGAGGGGTGATCGCCGGGCAAGGTGAACAGCCGGGAGTGGCGTCGGGTCGCGGACCCGGCACCAAACCGGCTGCCGGACAGAAGCTTCCGGCGACCGCGGCGCGTCTGATTTACGCGGTCAGAACTTCGTAGAGATGACCGTTCGGATCGCGGAAGTAAAACCCGCGACCGCCATGCCGGTGGTTGATCGCCATGTCTTCGGCCGAGCGCGGCCCGCTGCCATAGCTAAGCCCCTCGCCGCGCACCCGGTCGTAGATGCCGTCGAACTCGGCCTCGCCGACTTTGAAGGCGTAATGATGATGCTCGAAACCGTCCCGATTGTCGAAATCGATGGTCAGCTGGTCGTTGACCCGCACCGGCGCGAAGTGAGACATCGGGCCGGCATATTCGAGACCAAATATCCGGGCGAAAAACCGAGCCGATTCCTCCTTGTCGTGGGCCGGCACGATGGTGTGGTCGAGATGGATCGTCATCAGCCTCTCCCTGGCGTGTCTTGATCAGAGATGCGAACTCGGCCGCATCTTCGCAAGCGTACGGTACGCCACGCGGTGCTTTAGCCATCGTCACGGGTGTGCAACCGCAACCCGACCACCGATTTCGCCACCCTGGCGATCAAGGGTGACCGAACCATTGGCGCATTCTGGCCGCGAGATCGGCGTGTCGGAGGCGGCACTGGCGCTGGCTCAGCGCTGCGCCGGCGAGATGACGGGCGCCGCCAAACACTCGGCGCCCTGTCTGGCGAACTCATTTTCCTATCGGTTTCAGCGCTCACCACCGCCGCCCGCACGACCTCGGCCTGGCATGATCCTCAGCGTGCCGCCTGTTTCGGACAGGCGCTCGGGTTGCGGTCACATGGCGGCGGCGCACCCATGATCACATAATAATTTATCGGCAGGTGCGGGTTGGTCAGGTCCTTTTGCTGGTAGACATAGATATTCTGGCACCAGCTCAACAGCACATCCTGGTTCGAATTGCCGGTGCAGTCGATGTATTTCGGATTCCACTGTATTATCTGCTCGGTGGTCGGCCAGATTTTCGGAGCCGGGTTGGGTTTGGTCGGGAAGGCCGACGGAATCGTCTTGAGCTTGAAAGTATACGCCCGATTCTTGCTATCCTTCAGCGTGATCTGGCAGTTGGTGACGCTGTTCGATGCCTTGTCCACTCCCTCGGGCACAACAAAGGTCGTGTAATACGACACGGTCGGCGTGTTGGCAGCGGTGACACAGCGGCCATATTTGGCAAACGTGATGCCGCCCGCGTATGATGATTTATAGCCGAAGGTGAACTTGACTTCCGGCGTGACGTGATTCGGGTTTGGCAGATGCTGCGGCCCGCCGATCGCAACGATCAGCCCGGTGCCGTCGGTCTGCATGTTGCCGACCGCATCATCGACCGAATACGCGTAGGTGTAAGGCGCATTCATATATTCCTTGCCGTGCACCAGCCCGACATAAGGATCAAACTGCCCGTAATCGGGTTTGGACGTGTCCTTCCACTGTCCATACTGACTGTTTAGGACGTTATACCAATATTGCAGCTGGTCATATTCGGTTTTGACGTCGGCGTAGTAGCGAGGCGCCTTGGTCGGGTCGGTATAGCCAGGTGTCTGCTCCAGCAGGTTGACATTGGCCGCGCACCCCGAATCCGCATTGAAGGGACCCCAGCCGTAGAGGTGCGCCAGCATGATTTGCGCGGTCAGCGTCACCGGCGGTGTCTTGCACTTCCAAACGTTATTCCACGTGTTCTTGTCACTTTTGTAAACACTGGCGTAATTGTCGTAATTGGCCTGCATCAAGGCGGTGACATCCTTGATGCGGCCACAAATATCATATTTTTTGCCGCCGGTGGCGCAATCCTCCCACAACGCCTTCATACGGACTAGCGGCGCCGAATTCGAGGGGGCCGGCGAGTAGTTGCTGGTGTTGTTAAAGCTGTTGTAGTTGAGAAAGATCTCAAGAGCCGATGGGACTTTTCCCGGCACCGTGGCCTTGGGGTTGGTCGTGCTCGACTGATCGACATAAAACGGCCAGCCGCTTCCGAGCGACGAAGCCCGCCAATTGTCGAGCGCGGCGCTGACGGTCTCGATGCTGTCGGTCGAGCCGACCCAGCCGATGGCGCAACAGGTGCCGTTCAGCGAGTTGCCGTAGGGCTCTATTGCTCCCGGCATATAGGCGTAATTGACATTGGAAACGTCGTAATCGACATTATCCGGGACCCATAAATAGAATGGATCGCTTACGCTTGCTCTCTGGGTATCTTCCGGGGCGGCCCCGAGGGTATATTCGATCAGCTGCTGGGGCTCCCAGTTCGCAATCGAGTTCGGGGTGACAAAGAAATGCAGGGTGCAGCCGGCGCCGCAAGTCGGCGGGTTGCTCTGCGGTTTGACGCCTCGGTCTTTGCTGTTGTCCGCGGCCCAATGGCTTTGCAGGATCGCCGGCGGAGTGGTGCTGCTGCTCGCACCCCGGTAGACGTTGATGCCGCCGCCCTGCCACCAATCGATGAATTGGGCAGTCCCCTTCGGGCTGATCTGCTTGACCAGCGGCGAATAGAACGGCAGCTTGATCGTCACCGATCCGCCTTTTGGCGGAATACCGTTCTCGCCGGCAGCGCAGCAATTGACATAGATGCGATATTGGCTGGCCCGCGGGTAGGGGTAGTTGTCGGTAGGCTCGATTTTGTTGTACGGAATCTTGAAGCACGCCTGCATCCACTGATCGGTGTCGCTCTTCGCGCCGGCGAACAACACCGGGTAGATGTTGAAGCTGCTGGAGTTATTGATAATCACGATCGTCATATTCGGGCCCGGACTGCCGTTTGTGCAGTCGATGATCTGCGCGCTCGCCCGGCTGCCGCCGCCGAAGACCAGACACGCGAGCGCCAGAACTCCCGCCAGCGCCATGAGCTGCAATGTACGTGCCCGCATTTATCGGTGTCCCATATAGATAGATCGCGCCGCCCGGTACGAGTGACTGTCTTCAGAGTATCAAGTTTTGCGGCTCATGGCAATCGGCGGTAGTGCCGATCTTCGAGCGCTACCCATTCGATGGCGGCGACGGAACCCGCTGCCTCGCCGCGGTGCGATCGGGACCGGATGGGCCGCGATCGGTGTCCAAAACGCCGCCGAATACGATTCCTTATCGGCTTCGGCATCGCGCGGCGCCCGGCTGTGGGCAAGCCACCGCTCGCGTTCGGCTCAGTACGATCGCGGCATCCCCAAGACGTGCTGGCCGAGATAGGCGAGGATCAGGTTGGTCGAGATCGGTGCCGTCTGGTAGAGCCGCGCCTCGCGCCATTTGCGCTCGATGTCGTATTCCTTGGCAAAGGCGAACCCGCCATAGGCGGCAAACGTCGCCTCGGCGGCGTGCCAGGTCGCCTCTGACGCCAAGAGTTTCGCCATATTGGCATCCGCACCACATTCCTCGCCGGCATCGAACAGGGCGGCGGCACGACGGCAGATCATGTCGGCGGCTTCCAATTCGGCATAGGCACGGGCGAGCGGAAACTGCACCCCCTGGTTCTGGCCGATCGGCCGGTCGAACACGATCCGCTCCTTGGCGTAGTCGATGCCCTTTTTTAAGAGCCAGCGGCCGTCGCCGACGCATTCCTGGGCAACGAGGATGCGTTCGGCGTTCATGCCGTCGAGGATGTAGCGAAACCCCCTGCCCTCCTCGCCGATCAGGCTATCCGGCGGGATTTTCAGATTATCGAAAAAGACCTCGGTCGTATTGTGGTTGATCATCGCCTCGATCGGCCGGATCTCGACACCCTTGCCGAGGTTTTCGCGCAAATCGATCAGAAACACCGAAAGCCCGTCGGTGCGGCGCTTGACTTCGTCGACCGGGGTGGTGCGCGCCAACAGCAGCATCAAATCGGAATGGCGGGCGCGCGAGGTCCAGACTTTCTGGCCGTTGACGACATAATGATTGCCTTCGCGCACCGCCCGGGTCTTGAGCTTTGTCGTGTCGGAGCCGGTGGTCGGCTCGGTCACGCCAAAGGCTTGCAGGCGCAGCTCGCCGGACGCGATCTTTGGCAGATAGTGCTGCTTCTGCTCGGCGCTGCCATGCCGCAGCAGGGTTCCCATGATATACATCTGGGCGTGCCCCTGGCTCGCGGTGCAGCCCGAGGCGTTGATCTCTTCGAGAATGACCGCGGCGGCGCGCAATGGCAGACCCGAGCCGCCATATTCCTCGGGGATCAGCGAGGCGAGAAACCCGCCTCCAGTCAGTTCCGCGATGAATTCGCTCGGATAGGCCTGCTCGGCTTCGAGCCGGCGCCAATATTCGCCCGGATAGCGCTCGCAGATTTTGCGGATCGTGTCGCGCAGTTCGGGATAATCCTCACCGAGCGCCACCATCGTCGCCGCGTCGCTCATCGCGCCCTCCTGTTGGCCGCTGCCTCGGGAGACATAGCGCAGCTCGCGGCGTCGCGAAAGCACCCGCAGCAGAGCAGCCGAGTCCGGACCCGGCTCGACAGATCGATGCGATTAGATGATGCGCACGAACCAGCAACCGCCTTTATGCACGACACCACCTACCCACCTGGCTAGCCGGTTCGCACCGCGCGGTATTCGCGGCGGACGATCTCCAACAGCTCTTCGGCCGAGGTCGCGGCGGCCCGGCTTTCGAAGGTGATCTCGCCGTGCTGGACGAGGATCACCCGGTCGCAGATTTCGAGCGTCTGCGCGTAGTTGTGCGCGATCATCGCGATCGCGATGTCGCCGCGCGATTTCAGCCGCTCGATCAAGTCGATGATCAGGTGCGCCTCGCGCGCGCCCATCGCTGCCAATGGCTCATCGAGCAGCAGGATGCGGGCCTCGGTCAAAACCGCGCGCGCCACCGCGATCGCCTGGCGCTGCCCGCCCGAGAGCGCGCCGACCTCGAGATCGACCGAGGCGACCGCGATGCCGATCTCGGCGAGCGCTGTGGCGGCGCGGCGCCGCATCTCGCGGTGGTTCAAAAACTTGAACGGGCCGCCCCAGGTCAGTTCGCGCTTCAAAAACATGTTGTGATAGATGCTGAGCCCGTTGACCAGCGCCAGATCCTGATAGACGCATTCGATGCCGTGCGCGCGCGCCTCGTCGACCGAGGCAAAATCGACGGGCTTGCCATCGACATAGACCTGCCCCGCATCTGGCCGGTGATACCCGGTCAGAATCTTGATCAGGGTCGATTTGCCGGCGCCATTGTCGCCGAGAATCCCAAGCGTCTCGCCGCGCCCGATGCGGAGCGACACACCGGCAAGCGCGGTCACCTTGCCAAAGGTCTTGACCAGCCCCTCGACGCGGATCGCCTCCGGCGTGTCGCTCATTGCGCCGCCCCGCCACCGCGCAACCGGGCGAGATGGATGTTCGCCACCATCGCGATCAGGATCGCGGCGCCGATGATCGTGTCGAACATAAAGGCGTTGATGCCCTGCAAGGTGAACCCGTCCTGCAGCACGCCGAGCATGATGCCGCCAACGAGCCCACCGATGATCGTGCCGGCGCCGCCGGCGATCGCGGTGCCGCCGATGATCCCGCTGGCGACGCCGAGAAACATGATGTTGCTGCCGCCGGCGAGCGGGTCGGCCGAGCCGACCCGAAACGCTTCCAAGAGGCCGGTGAACCCGCCCAAAGTGCTGGTCAGCACGAAATTGGCGATCTTGATGCGGTTGATCGCAATGCCGGCCTCGGCCGCGGCGATCGGGTTGCCGCCGATGGCGATCGTGTAGAGCCCCCAGCGCGTGTGGCGCAATACGATGTGCATCACCGCGACGATCGCCAGCCCCCAGACGATCTCGGAATAGCCCCACGCCCCCATGATCCCGTCGAGCAGCACCCCGCTCGGCGTGTTGGCGGGAAACCCGCGCGAGATCGTCAAGGTCACTCCGGTGATCAGAAACAGCATGCCGAGCGTCGTGATAAACGACGGCACGCTGAGCCCGATCGTAATCAGCCCAATCAGCAATCCGATCAGCGCGCAGATCACCAAGGCCGCGATGATCGCGCCGACCACCGGCAGCCCCCAGGCCTGGGCGTGCTGCATCAGAAAGGGTGCGAGCGCGAAGACCTGCCCGACCGACAGATCGATCTCGCGGCAGATCAGCAGCATGATCTCGCCGCAGCAGATGATCACCGGTGCCGCCACGAACTGGGACACCGTCTCGAGGTTGTCGTTGGTCAGGAAGTTGGCGTTGACCACTTCGAAATAGGCGATCAGCGCCGCCGACACGACGATGACGCTGGCTTCCGGCCGCAGCAGGAGCTCGTAGAGACGCCGCACCGCGCCGCGCCGCAGCGCCGGCATCGGCTCGGTCTCTTCCGAGGAGGGCGGGCTCTCTTCCGCCAAAGGACGGCTCAGCCGCCGATCGGTCCGGTGCGCGGGACGATCTGCGGTGTCGCGGCGCTGCCTTCGTACCGCGTCTTCGTATCGAGATAGGGCGCGACCGAGCTCTTGGTAACGAATTTGAGCCCGGTGTTGATGTCGGCCGGCCCGACGAGCCCACCCGAGACCTTGAACGCAAACATCTCCATAACCGTGTAAAAGCCTTGGAGGTAGGGCTGCTGGTCGATCACGAAATCGAGATAGCCGTCGCGCACCGCCTCCAGCGAGCGCGGCAAGAGGTCGAACCCGCCGCCGTGCACGCCCTTCTTCACGAGATCGTATTGCCGCATGATCAGACCGGTGTTCTGGGTGTCGCCGCCACCGGTGCCGAACATGCCCTTGATGTTCGGATGGCCGAGATAGTAGGCGCGGATTTTCGACAGGGCGGCGTTGGCGGTCGGGTCGGTGGCGATCATCGTCGCGTTGATCCTGGCGCCCGATTTCTTGATCGCGTCGATTGCGCCATCGACCCGCGGCTGCAGGTTGAGCTGGCCCGGTGTGGCGATGAACAGCGCCACATCGCCCTCCTTGACCAATTTGGCGATGCGCTCGCCCATCATCTGCCCGCTGAGGAACAGGTCCTGGCCGATATAGGCGAGCCGGCGGTTGTCGCTGCCGCGCGGCGCGTCGGCATTGTAGCTGAACACCGGGATACCGGCATCGAGCGCGCGCGCCACCGGCCGGTCGAACCCGCGCGGATCGACAATGCACACCGCGATCGCATCCGCCTTGCCGGCGATCGCCGTGTTCATCGCGTTGACCATCTGCGCCACGTCCGAGGTTTCCGACCCGGTCCACTGATAGTCGCAGCCGAGGAGCGCGCAGGCATCGTGGATACCGTACTGGCACGGCACAAAAAAGGCGTTGCTGGTGACATGGTTGACAAAGACGAACTTCCACCGCGGGTGCGGTGGGAACGGCGCTGCGTCCGCCGCCCAGGCGCCACCTGCCGCGGCTGTCAGCGCTGCCGCCAGCGGCCCCGCCGCCACCCCGCGCATCACCGCACGTCGCGGCAACCCCGCCACCACCCCGACCGCGATCTCGCGCGCACGTCTCCTCATGTCACATCCCTCCCCTGATGCGCCTTGCGCGGCGCCCCAGCGCCGGGCAAAGCCCGCCGAACATAGCCGGCCCGGCGCATAGGGTCACGAGCAGACCGCCGAGCATCGGCCGCCGCCTGCTCCTGCGCGGCGATATCGCCAGAATCGACCAAGGGGCGTGCTATACGCGCCGCGAACCCCGCTCCGCGGCTTCAAGGCGGCCTTACCAGCTCTGTGGAAACCCGCCCTTTGACGCCTAACGCTGATCCTGAAACCGATCGCGCTTTATCGCGCCGCCTGGCCCAGGCAGTGGGCGGGGACAAACTTGCCGTTCGCGTAGCCGTCAGGAACCCAGGGCACTCCCGCCTGGCACGCGTATTGCTGACCGGCACTCGTGGTCGGCGCGCACCCCGCCATCGTGGCAGTCGCTGCTGCGCCGATCAAAAGCCCGGCCAACATCACGGCAAGCGAACGCATGTCCATGACCCTTCCTATTGCGGATGCATCCATGACCCGGCGGCGCGCGTCGCGCGGCGAGTGGTCGGTATGCCCAATTTATAGGCCGGGTCTTGTTGAATGATCATGGCTAAACAGGTGTGCAGCCGGCGGCGCGCGCTGCAAAAGAACAGCGCAGAACGGCCCTTATGCAAAGTCGCGGGATGCCGTTTATGGAAACTCGGCTAGCTCGAAAGACGGCTTGGTTCGCCCTCGGTCGGTTCCGAGAGCCATGTGGCCCGAAATTCGAGAAGCTGGCTGGCAACCAAATCTAATTCCCCATATACAAACGCTCTAATCTGACCCTTAGCCGCGAGGACGTATGAGGGCTGGGATATTTAGGCCGAAGGGTACCAGCCCTAAATCGGTATCGGACTTTAATTCTGAATGGGCAGACAGAATCGCGCTTTTGATTCTCGTCGGATTGCTTGTCGATATCGCGGCACTCTTCATTTCAGATAAATCCTCATGGCGAACGGTTCTTGCTATTATTGGTGATGTACTAATCATAGCGGGGGTTTGGGGCGAGTTGTGGTTCGCGAAGCGCGCGCGAGAGGCGGACGACGGCCGCGTAGCAGAAGCTGAAAGGGCTGTCGCGGCCGCAAACGAGCGCGCAGCAAAACTCGAAAAGGAGGCCGCAGATGCACGCGAGCGCACGGCCGAGATCGAACGTGTCACGGCATGGCGCACGATTTCCGAGGAACAGCACCGCAACATCGTAGATGCAATTCGCGGTAAACTAAATCCTCCATTGGATATCTTAATAGAATGGGAGCGCGGCGATCCTGAAGCGTACATGTACGCTTGGCAAATAGCGAAGCTATTAGAGGATGCGCGCGGCGCGAAGATTAGAGGCAGTCCAAATTCTTATCTCAACTGGCAAGGATTCGGCGTGTA
>JBOHME010000126.1:0-10944 GCA_050729795.1 Allostellaceae bacterium
GGCATGATCGAGCCCCTCGAGCGCATGCTGATAGGCGTTCTCGGCAAAGCGTCGCTCATCTTCGAGCTCGTCGTAGGAGCCCATGACCTGAGAGAGGGCTTGCGCGCCGGTCGCCGGGGTCTCGGTCACTTCCCCGGCGATGGACTGCTGCTGCGTCTCGAGCGAGCGGATCCGCGCTTCGAGAACCCGGATGGCGGGCGCATCGTCGCGCTCGAATTGCTTGAGGGTCGCCAATTCGGTGTTGGCGCGGACGATTTCGTCACGCAGCCTGCCGGCGAGCTCCGCACTCGCTTGCGCACTCTTGCGCGGGTCGATCAGCCCTCGCCGGTCGCGATAGTCGCGCAGGCGTCGCAGCGCGATGCTCAAGCGGTGCTCGGCGGTTTGCACCTCCTCCCTGGAATTGCGCACGGCATCGTGCCGCGCCCTCGCAGATAATCCGTTCACCAACGCTTCGGAGGATGCGAGGATGCCGCGTGCCAAAATCAGCGCATCGCGCGGCGTAAAGGCCCGCGCGCGCACGATGATGGTGCCGTTGGTCGGATCGAAGAATGCATCGACCTGGCCGCGCCAATAAGCCACCAGCTTTTCGATCGGCACCGGCGGGTGCAGCCGGGAAAACCAATCGGCCGCCGGGGGCGAAAACAGCCGGCTCAGATCAAAGGTCTTGTCCAGATCGTCGATGATCGCCCGGCTGCGGATATACTGAACGACGACGTAGGAATCGAGACCGATCTGCAACGGGGCGACCCCTTGCTGCAACAATGCCCCGGGGGTCGCGCGAACCGGCTCGGCGGAGCGCAGTCCAAAGCGAAATTCCGCCACATATTGGTCGGCAGCGATCAGCAAGTAATAGACCGCAGATATTGCGACGGGCAGAACCACGACCAGGATAAAGGAGAGCCAGCCGTAGCGCAGGCGAGGGCGGCGGGCATGCGAGCTCGCTCTCCATAGGGGGCGCGATGCGGGGCGCGGCTGCGCCAAGAGCGCGATTTCGCCCGCTGCTGCCTGGACATCGGTGCCCGGGACCCGGGCCGGAACAAATTGTGATGGCGCCGGTCGATCGGCGATGTCGGGTGACGCTGCGGCAGCGTTGGGCGTCATCGAAAGGGTTTCGGGCATCACACCACCTCCTGCAGCAGGCGGTGATAATGGGTCAGCGCGGTATCGACACGGTCGTATAGGGAAAGCGCGCCGTCGGCGAGGATGGCGCCGCGGTCGCAATATTGCCTGATGGTCTGCGGGTTGTGCGTCACCAGAATGATGTCGCAATGCGCGATTCTGGCACGAAATGCTTCGGCGCATTTGCGGCGAAACCGCTGGTCGCCGATTTCGGTGACTTCGTCGATCAGATAGACGTCGAAATCGATCGCCAGGCAGGCAGCAAAAGCGAGCCGTGCCCGCATTCCCGCAGAGTAGGTATTCACCGGCATATCGAAATATTCGCCGAGCTCGGCAAATTCTTCGATATAGCTGATTGTCGGGCGCATCGCCGCGCCATAGATGCGGGCGAGGAAGGCCGCGTTCTGGCGCCCAGACAATGCACCGTGAAAGGTGCCGCCAAAGCCGAGCGGAAATGAAACTCGCGCCCACCGCCGGACCACCCCGCGATCGGGCAGCTCGGAGCCGGCAAGCAACCGGATCAACGTCGATTTGCCGGCGCCGTTTGCCCCCAGGATGCCGAAATTATGGCCGGATTCGAAAAACGCATTGGCATCGGCAAGCACCGTCCGGCGGCCAGTCCGGGTGCGGTAGCTCTTTGTCACGTGCTCGAGGCGGATCATTGCGGTTCGTAGAGCTGGCGTCGCAGGCTGCGCTCGAGGACCAGTCCCGCCAGCATGACCAGCCCGGCGACGGTCACCAGATAGGTTCGATCGAGCCAATGCGGGTCATAGTCGGCGTAAAAGCTCGAGCGAAACCAATCGATCGTCTGCAGCACCGGGTTCCAATCGAGGATGTTGCGAACCCAGTCCGGCATGTTGCCCGGAACGTAAAAGATGCCGGAGCAAAAATATAGCATCCGGGTCACTTGCGGCCAGATCTTGTCCCACGACTTGAAGAAGCCGGTGATTACCGCATTGATGAAACCGCAACCGGAGGCGAAGATCCAGACCGCGAGCAGCGATGCGGTTACACCCGCCAGATTGTCGGGCATGGTCGCGAGCCCGAACGCGCCAAAACCCGTCAGCAGGATCACGGCTACGATCAGATCGGTAGCGAACTCGAGCAGCGCGCGGGCCAGGATCACATCGAATGTGCTGACGAGCGGCAACTGCAGCAGCGACCCGTTCGCCGTAATCGCGTAAGTCATGCTGCTGCTAGTATGAACAAATATATGGTATGGGATAATTCCCGTATAATAAAAAATGAAAAACTGGGTGCCGATGGGTGGCCGGCCACGCATCAGAACCGCAAAAAACAGCGAGAGCGTCAAGATGTGCAGGATCGGTTCGAGCACTGCCCAGCCGTATCCGAGGGTCGAGTCGCCAAAGCGTGTGCGGGTCTCGCGGATGACGAGCGCATAGATCACCCGCAACTGGGTCTGCAACCCGACCCACCAGCTGGCGTCTGGCCGCGCCACCCGGCCCGAGCGAGGGCCGCGCTCACCGAGGACGAGGTAGTCGGCATCGATGGTTTCGAGCCGGCGGTTCAACACGTTGAGCAGAGCCCGCGCGTGTTCCTCGTCATCGGGTGCCGCGCTGATCAATTCGCCGCCGAGCGCCAGCGCCTCGCGCAATCGTCCGCTGTCGCAAAAGACGCTGAGCTGAGAGCGTCGGGTGGCCGGGTTGGCCGGATCGAGAGTGGCGGCCCGATCGAGGGCGGCCGCCGCTTCCTCAAAGCGGCCGAGGCGATAAAGCAGGTTGCCGCGGTGCAGATGATACTCGGCCTTTGAGGGCGCCAGAGCCACTGCCCGGTCGATCGCCTCGACCGCGCTTTCGATATGGCCGCGCAGCATCTGGGCCGCGGATAGCAGGCGATAGCCGATATCGTCCTCGCCGCCGCCGGCGAGGAGGCTCGCAGTGAGGAGCTCGGCTGCTTCGTCGCAGCGGTGCGAGCGCAGCAGCAGCTCGGCCGCGTGCTGGACCGCGATCCGGTCCTGCGGAGCCAGCGCATGCGCCCGCAACGCCAGCGCGAGAGCCATCTCGACGTTGTCGAGAGCGAACGCCACGGTCGACAGCCGGCGCAACACGGTCCCGTCGCGGGGGTCGGTTTCGGCGGCTCGGCTCAGATGATCGAACGCCTCCGCATGCCGCCCGGCGTTTCCCAGGAGGCCGCTCGCATGGACCGCATATTCGACCGAGCCCGGCTCGATCTCGCAGGCTCGCACGGCGTGGACAATGGCCCCCTCGATTTCTCCCGCGGCCGCGCACGATCCGCTGGCGTGGCGATGTCCGGCGGCCCAGCCGGAGCGGCGCCCGAGCAGCCGCTCATAGGCCGCAACCGCTTCTCTGTGGTGTCCGCAATTGCTGAACAGCCATGCGCAAAAATCGGCCACCGGCTCGGTTTCCGGAGCCAGCGCGAACGCGGCGCGGGCATTGGCAATGGCCGCGTCCCGCTCGCCCTCATAAAACAAGGCTTCCGCCTCGCGGCAACCGACGAGAGCCCGTTGCCGATCGGACGCTGCATGATTGCCGAGCAGCATGCCCTGGTTTGCCGAAGCGCCATCTGCCGAAGCGCCATCTGCCGAAGCGCCATCTGCCGAAGCGCCATCTGCCGAAGCGCCATCGCCCGGTCCGAAATTGCCGGTCGCGGCGGATGAGGGTTCGTGGCCGTTGCTCAAGGGTTGCGTCACTCCTGGTCCGACCGACCGGCGGAGAGGCGAGCCGGGGCTCGCGCCACCAGCGTGCGAAACCTCGATGGCTTTGGCTGCGTTGTTAAGCTATTATTTTAGTAACCTGAGGTCCGTCAGAAACCCGTCATCCGATTCGTCACGACGGCGTCAAAAGCAAGGGCTTGGCCTTGCCCGACTGGCGCGCCCGCAGAGCGGCTCCGCGAGCGGGTTCGGCGCAGGACGCGCAAATCAAAGATGCCCCGATCAGCTTCTCGGTCTAGGTCCGGCATGGCGCAGGTGATTTCCCGTCTGGTGCTGCTGTGCGGACGCTTCTAAGGTGCCGGTTCGACGGTCATCGGGCGGCACATCGACGTGCGAGCGCCGTCTGCGGCGACATCGTGGCCGGCCCTGCGGTGGTGGGATGGCCATTGCGAGGCGCGAAGGAGAAAGCGGGATGCCGTTCGAGTTCGGTATGTTTCACGAATTTCAGTGCCCGGCCGGAACCAGCCAGAGGGCGGCCTTTGCCGAGTCGTTCGCGCAGGTCGATGCGGCCGAGCGCTGGGGGCTCGACGCGATGTGGCTCGCGGAGATTCATGTGGCGCCGGAGCGCTCGGTGTGCGCGGCACCCTTGACCATCGCCAGCGCCATCGCTGCGCGCACCAAGCGCATGCGCATCGGCACCGGGGTCCAGGTCCTGCCGCTGTGCCACCCATTGCGCATTGCCGAAGAAGCCGCGACGGTGGACCAGATCAGCGAGGGGCGGCTGATTTTCGGGGTCGGTCGCAGCGGCTTTCCGCGCACCTACGAGGCCTATGGGGTGCCCTATGGCGAGAGCCGTGAACGCTTTGCCGAGACGCTCGACATCCTGAAGCGCGCGTGGACCGAGGATTCGTTTTCCTATTCCGGCCAGTTCTACAACTTCAACAATGTCAGGCTGACGCCGAAACCCTATCAGCAACCGTGGCCTGAGATCCGCATCGCCGCCAACAGCGCCGATACGTTTCCGGCGATCGGCAAGCTCGGGCATGGGGTGTTTGTCGCGGTCCGCCTCGGCACCCTCGAAGAGCTGGCGCCGAACATCCGCGCCTATCGCGAGGCGTGGAAGGCGGCGGGCCATCCGGGCGAAGGCCAGGTATTCCTGCGCGCTCCCGTGTATGTCGCCGAGACCGCGCGGCAGGCCCGCGAGGAGCCCGAAGAGAGCATCATGTATTTTTATCGCTATCTCGGCGAGCGGCTCGAGGATTCGGCGACGCGCGCCGGGGTTCGGGCGGTCGAGGACCGGGCGGCGCGGGGCCGGCGCTTGCAGACGATCAGCTACGACGATGCGCTGCGCGACAAGATTATCGTCGGCACCCCGGAGCAGGTGACCGACCGGCTGATGGGTCTGCGCGACGAGCTCGGCCTCGACGGCATTCTCGCCGAGATGAATTGCGGCACCAGGATCCCGAACCAGCGGGTGCTGAAATCGCTGCAGCTCCTGTGCGAGAAAGTAAAGCCGCAGTTTCATTAAAACCGGCAGGCAGCTCTTCTCCGCGCCAGCCTCAAGTGAAGCAGGGGAGGGGCGAACCCGCCCCGTCCCCGGACAAAGATCTTCCAGAAAAGGCGTGGGGCCCGGTCCCGCCAAGGCCTCAGTTCAATTCGGCGATGCCCATCGCCTCACCAAAGCGCCGCGCGGCCTCGAACGTGTCGCCGTATTTGCGGTGGCCGGCGGAAATATGCGCGCAGGCGAGCAACAGCCGGCCCCGGCCGGCGCACTGGTTCTTGCCGTAATCCTGCAGGAGGCATTGCGGGATTTCCTGGTTGTGCGGATCGTTGCCAAACCGCGTCGCCATCACCGCCAATCGCTGCACCAGAACGGCACGGTCGGCGCCGCTGTCGAGATAGGCCTGGGTCCAGGCCTCAGCTTGCGCGGGATCGAGCGCCACCATCGCTTCCTCGATCCGGGCGAGGATCTGGGCGCCGGTCATCCGGTCTGCGCCGGCGGGGGCGCGGATCGGTTCCGCTTTGACCCAGCCCATATGTTGCTGGTTCCACGCCGCCTGGTTGACCATCGATCCGGCCACAAACAACAGCTTCAAACGCTGCGGGTGCTCGAAATTGTCGTAGAACCAGCCGAGAGTGTTGCAGTATTCGTAGGTGTGCTGTGGCATCGAATATGCATTCGGCCCGTCGGTTTCAAGGACTATCTGTCCGGCGGCCAGCTGGATTGCGTCAACGATGCGGCGCGGCGATTTGCCCGCCAGCAGGAGGGCGCTGATCTTCTCGATATAGGCGGGCTCGTGTTCATGGATCAGGGCCTCGACCAGTTCGTCTGTCTGCGCTTTGTCGAGATCACCGGTGTTGGCGAGCAGCCTCCGTTCGCGCGGCGCCGTGCCGCCTTGCGGGACAGCATGAACTTCCGCGCCTTCGATGAACATCGTGATGACGTTGCACGCCATTTCGTAGACCGAGTGCCAGCGCGGCCCGACCGCGACGTCGAGCGCGCCCGCATAGATCACGTCATGGGCATTGTCCCAGCCGATCGCATTGCCGATCTCGACCACCGAGCGGGCGCGATAGGCCTTGTGCCCTGTCGTGTAGGAGCGGTTGTAAAGCATCCGGTCCTGCACATCGATCAGCCCGGCGAACACCAGCTGAGCCAGGACCTCCTTGCGGTTCTCCTTGGCCTCCATCAGCCCGAGAAAGAGCCGGTAAGCCTCGATCACCTGACCGCGTTCAACCAGCGTCAGCCAGCTGTTGAGGCGTTCGCCGAGCGGCCCGTTTTCGTATGACGGCTGCTGATCGGGCCAATAAACCACCGGCTTGGGCGGCTCGGTGTTTGGCATCTTGTAGCCGCGGGTGGCATAATGGCCCGGCGCCTTGAGGATTTTCTGGTTCCAGATGTCGAGACCCGAAGGGATGTACCAGATGGTCTGCGCCAGCGGCAGCGCCGCGAGCTTTTCCGGCAGCATCGTCGTCAGATTGACAGCCGCGCGGGCCGATAAGAGGCAATGGTCGTTATTGACGAAATTGGGAAAGCCGTCGTCGATGCGCTGATGGTATGGCACGTGCGTGTAGGGTGCATGGATCCGCACACCCTGCGCCATAATCTCCGGCAGTGGCCGGCCGCGCTGCAGCAGCTGGTAGTAGACGCGGCTGCCGCCGATTTGGTCGCGAGCGAGGAGCCGATCCTCCAGCTCACCATATAGACGCGCAGTTTCCTGATCGAGCGTTGCAGCTAGCATCTTCATCCTACTCCTCGGGGGCGGCCGGTTTTGCACCAATGCCGGTTTGCCTCAATGAGTGTAGGCCGGTTGCCGCATTGGCGGCAATGGCGCTTGTCGGGGCCGTGGCACGCCATTCGGCCGCGCGACCGCGGATCAGGGATCGACGGACAGATCGCCCCAGCTTGTGGTCCGCCCGATGCGTAGCGCAATGACCGGCAGTTCGGCGAGCCGCATCGCCTGGTATTGCGGATAGCGCCGGCGGAGCAAGTGCTGCGCCGAATCATGCTCGGCGCCCGTTTGCAGAATTTCGGCACGGCCGCGCAGCATGACCCAGCCGAGCCGACGCCAGTCATCGTCATAGCGGTCGGCCACAAAGGCGGTGGCCGGGTTGTCGACGATGTTGCGGAGCCGCTTCAGCCGACGCGGGTCGGCTTTCGGCTTCTGGTCGATCGTGATGTAGAGCGTGGCGCCATCGACCGCGAAGCACACCGGCACGACATGCGGCAAGGCGTGCGCATCGGCGGTGGCAAGATGGCCGACCTTGCGACTTTCGAGAAAGCGGCGGTGCGCGTCGCTTAGCATGCGGGGGCTCCCAACCGGCGGCGGGTGCTGTCATACTACGCGGTGATGAGCCCGCGGTCGCGGGCCGGTGCGCATAACGGAACGCGCGCATCACGCAAAGGGAGGCGATCCATGGCCAAGCGGCAAAGCATCGATGTGCCGGGTGCGCGGCATGTCAACCCGATCCCGAGCGCCTGCCGGCACGGGCCGTTTGTCGTCAGCGGTGCCATCTCAGGCGCCGATCCCGTGAGCGGCGCGGTCGATCCCGACCTCGACACCCAATGCCGGGCCATGTTTGCCAATGTTCGCCGGGTCATGGAAGCCGCCGGCGGCAGCCCCGACGACATCGCCAAGATGACGGTGTGGATCACCGACCGCGCGCTGCGCCCGATCCTCAACAAGCATTGGGTCGAGATGTTTCCCGACCCGCATTCGCGGCCGGCGCGCCACACGCTGACCTCAACCGACCTCGTGGCGCCGATGCAGGTGCAGTGCGACCTGATGGCCGTGCTCGGCGAGGGCTGAGCGATGAAGATCGTCGATATCCGCACCCTGCCGCTGTCCTATCGCTGCGAGCCGCCCTATGGCAGCGCCGCCGGCATGCAGTCGGCGCGCGGCGCGCTCCTGGTCGAGATCGAAACCGACCAAGGCATCATCGGGATCGGCGAGGCCGGGGTTGGCGGCGGCAGCACCCGTCACGTCATCGAGAGCCAATTGCGGCCGATGCTGCTCGGTGAAGACCCGCTGCTGATCGAAGGCCTGTGGCAAAAGATGTTCGCGCGTACCCGGCAATTCGGCCGTCGCGGTATCGTCATGAACGCGTTGAGCGGCATCGATATCGCGCTGTGGGACATCGCCGGCAAGGTCGCGCGGCTGCCGGTTTATCGTCTCCTCGGTGCCTGCCGCGACCGCGTCGAGGCCTATGCGAGCGGCGGCTTCTACCAGGAAGGCAAATCGGTCGATGATCTTGCCGGTGAGGCCGAGAGCTACCGCGCCCGCGGTTTTCGCGGGATGAAGATGAAGATCGGGCGCAACCCGTCGACCCAGACCCAGTTGCGTCATCTCGCCGGGCACGCGCAGCTCTGCGAGGTCGAGCCCGAGGAGGATGTGGCGCGGGTCGCTGCGGTGCGCCGCGCGCTGGGGCCGAAGGCGAAGCTGATGGTGGATGTCAATTGCGCCTGGAGCCCGGCGATGGCGATCGAGATGGGGCGGGCGCTCGAGCCCTACCGGCTCTATTGGATCGAGGAGCCGGTCGCGACCGACGACATCGACGGCAGCGCGCGGGTCGCCGCGGCGCTGGCGACGCCGATCGCCGGCTACGAGACCGAGATCGGGCTCTATGGCTTTCGCGAGCTGATCAGCCGCGGTGCGGTCGATATCGTTCAGGCGGATCTCGCATGGTCGGGCGGTTTTTCCGAGTGCCGCCGGATCGCCGCCTTGGCCCAGGCATATCATTTGATGGTGGCACCGCACGCCTTTGCCGGAGCCGTGCTGCTCGCCGCCTCGCTGCATTTTGCTGCCGCGACGCCGAACGCATTGCTGGTCGAGTTTGACCAGAACCCGAACGGGCTGCGCGACGAGCTGCTGCAGGAGCCGATCGCGATCGATGGCGACGGCACGATCCGGCTCTCGGAGCGACCCGGGCTCGGGATCGAGCTGGATCGTCGCGCGGTCGAGCGCTACCGCACCACCTGAAGGATTGCAATGGTTTGGGCCGTCCGGCGTCGGCCGTGCTCTCGGGTGGCCGTGCTTCTAGCGCGCCGTGCTCTCGGAAAGATTAACCCGGCGCCGGCTGTGCAGCCTCAGCGGTAGAATTCGACCTTCGCCTCGCGAAACCAGACGGTGTTGGGCGGCGCTGCCGAAATCGGCCCGTTGATGCCGAATACCGCGACCTCGAAGGTGTCGCCGGGGGCGACCGCATCGCTCAGCACCAGGCGGTTGGGCATGTTGAAGCCCTGGATCGTGCCCGGGCTCGGTCGGCCGGCGGCACGCGGCAACTGGCCGTTGACCCAGATTTCCGCGTAATCGTCGATGTTCAACGTCAACACCGCCTTCGCCCCGGACGGATCGAAGCCGTTGACTTCGGCGGGCACCTTCAGCGTCGCCCGGTACCAGATAAACGATACCCGGCCGCCACCGCGCTTGGCACCGAGCTCGGTTGGAGGAATTGCGCGCCAGGCCGAATCGTCAAAGCCGGCATCCCCGGCATGCGGCTCGATGTCGTAGGTGGTTTTGAACTCGGGCATCGCGTCCGGGATCGCCCGGACCTCGATGATCTTCGCCTCGATCGTCCGCCATACGGCGCCGAACGCTGCCGAGCCGGCATCCGTCATCAGATCGACCGCGTGCAAGGGCGGCAACGACGGGGCGATCGCGGGAGGTGGCGCCGAAGCGGCTGGAGCAGTTGGCCGATTGACCTCGCTGATGGGCATGGACTGCGTCCTCCTGACCCGGTTGACAGGACCGCGCCCGCGGGGCCGGCGGCCAAGCACACCCGACGATCGCGCGCCCGGCCGGTGGTCTCACAGACACGATGTTCGTGCCGACCGCATCGCGCGACCCATGCCGAACTTGGCAAAGCCTAGCCGGATCCGGTGGCGCTGTCGAACGGTGATCGCGGGTCTCGCTTTTGCGCCTTTTGTCACCCGACCCGCCCCCTTGTTCTATCGCCGGGAAGTCGCTTCCAGCGGCCGCGGCGTGACCCTGAGCGGCGGCGGCACCGGCGCAGCTCCCGTATTGGCCGCTCTGAAAAGCGTGATAGGTTGGCGGGTCCGCATCGCCCGACAGAGGTCGCACGTGCTCTATCGCCGAGGGGGACGGTCGTTCCGGCTGGCGATTTTCGTGGTGCTGTCGGGAGCGATCGCCGGATGCGCCACGCCGCCGCCGGCACAGCCGCAAAACGCGTTCGTCGGCACCTGGGCTGATGCAGACAACGACACGATTGCGATCCGTCCCGATACGGTCGTCCAGAACCAGCCGGATGGCCGGCGGGTGCCGCTCGACGGCGGCGTCTGCGACGGCGTCTTCAACTTTGGCTACGCGACCCGAAGCCGCGGCGCGCTAACCTCGCTGCTGCCACGCCAGCCCGGCCTTGCCAAGAGTTTATCCGACCTGCTAGTGGCACCGGTCTATCCTGTCGCCGTGCTGCACTGTGGCGGTGGCGACCAGACCTATGTCCTGTTGAATGAACATCAACTCGTGGCGATCTACCGGGACGGTGATATCGGCGCCATCGAGCGTCTGGCGCGGCGCTGACTTGTGTTATATTTAGGGCCGAAGATCATCGGCGCGCGCACCGGGTGGAGATGGTGGTTACCGAGACTGCACGGCGGGGCTCGCTGCTTTATCCCGCTCTGATGAGCTTGGGGGTCGGGATGCTGGCGTCCTGCGCCGCGAAGCCGCCAGCGC
>JBOHME010000127.1:0-10944 GCA_050729795.1 Allostellaceae bacterium
GCTCTGGCCAGCGCGCGCAACGCCAGCGACGCCTTTAATCTGCGATGCGAAGTGCGGGAGAAGCTGATCGGCTTTCTGCAGGCCGAATTTCCCGGTGCGCTGCCGCGCCAGCGGGCCGAAATCGCGGGGCGCTTGCCTGCCGCTGCCGAGGGGTCGCCCGCTGACGACCCGGTCGCATTGCCCCACCGCCGCGCCGATGCGGCCTCGCCGTAGCAGCCTTGCGGCGCGCGCGCCGGGGTGCCAGCTATCGTCGGACGCGGCCGTGCTCCCCAGCTGTCGTCGGACGCCGGCGTGTTCCACTGAAAGAGAAAGACCGATATGCCGGTGAAGCCGATTCCCGACGGATACCATTGCGTCACACCCTACCTCGTCGTTGACGGTGCGGCGAGGCTGCTCGATTTTGTCAGGCAAGCCTTCGATGCGCACAAAACCATACGGCTGGCGGCCCCAGGCTGAGGCTCGGCCGCTGCACCCGATCCCGCAGCGCTCGACCAGGCCGAACTTTTGCGACAGGAGGCCTCGCGCGGCCCGTCGGCGACAATGACCGGGCGCCCCCGATGCTGAGCCGGCGAGCAAGCGCCGGGATGCCGCGGAGCGCCTATTTCTATCTCGCTGTCATGGTGGTGAGCTGGGCTGCCAACTGGCCGCTGATGAAATTAGCGCTCGGCGACATCCATCCGCTGCCCTTTGTGCTGGTTCGGCTCGTCGGCACGCTGGCGCTGCTCGCCCCCTATCTGTTGGCCCGCGGCGCGCCGCTCGTCCCGATCCGCGGCGAGCGGCTCGGCCTCTTCTGGGTGGGCCAGTTGCAGGTTGCCGGGTTTCTGATCTGCGCAATCATCGGGCTGGCGATCGTGCCGGCCGGACGGGCGATCGTCCTTGCCTATACGATGCCGCTATGGGCGATCCCGATCGGGCTGTGGCTGTGGCCGGAGCCACTCGGGCGGTTCCAGCTCGCCGGCGCCGCGGTCGGCTTTGCCGGCCTGATCCTGTTTATGAACCCGCGCCTCCTCGATTGGCGCGACTGGCACGTGCTCGCCGGCAACGGGCTGCTGCTGCTCTCTGCGATCTGCTGGGCGCTCGGCTCCTGCCTTTACCGCCGACGCAACTGGGGCACGCCGTTCTGGGCGCAGACCTTCTGGCAGCTCGCGGTCAGCACCGTCGTGGTTGTCGTGATCGCGCTGCCCGCCACGCTCGCCGAGCCGATCCGCTGGTCGCCGGCGCTGATCGCAATCCTTGCCTACAACTGGGTCGTCACCACCGCACTCGGCTATTTTCTGTGGAGCAAGGTGCTGACGATGATGTCGGCCGCGGTTGCCGGCCAGGTGCTGGCGCTGACCCCGGTCGGCGGCTTTTTATTGTCGGTCGCAATCTTTGGCGGGGCGGTCAGCGCCGATGTGGTTTTCAGCATCGCGCTGATCATCGCCGGCATCGTCCTGACGGTGCGGTCGTGACGTAATAGTGCCAACGGCAGGATGGCGTCGCGGTGTGGTCGTTGGAAGCGCCGCGAAATTCTGGACAGCGCTCGGGGACCTCCGTCACGCTGGGCGCGCATGCTCAAGCCGTAGGAACCCGGCAAGGTCGCGCCACTGTCATCGACCCGGGCGGCAACCCGGATCGAGAGTCAGACCCCCTTCTACCGGAATGACCTCGACCGGGACGCGAAATCCCAGGGGGATGGGCCATCATCGCGATTCGATTTTCCGGAGCCTGGGGGCTGCTGGCGGTGCTCGTGGTCGAGTTCGGCGGATCGTGCGCGGGGCTGGCCCAAACGACGGGCGACGCGCAGACGATCTGGCAGCGCCAGACATTGACCGGTGACTGGGGCGGTCTGCGCACCAGCCTGGAAAATGCCGGCGTGACCTTCGCATTGCAGCAGCAGAGCGAGCTTTGGGCCAATGCCGTCGGTGGGCTCAGCAGAGGCG
Organism: Allostellaceae bacterium; assembly: GCA_050729795.1. GTDB lineage: Bacteria > Pseudomonadota > Alphaproteobacteria > ATCC43930 > CGMCC-115725 > AP-15. Next base: position 1,923 of record JBOHME010000127.1, read on the forward strand.
GCGCCGCCGACGGGCTGGCCACCGCGAGCGCGGCCGTCGATCTCGACAAGGCGGTCGGATGGCGCGGCGGCAATCTGTTCGCCAGCGGCTTCGAGGTCGAGGGTGTCGGACCGACACCGCTGCGCGTCGGCGCGTTGCAACTGGTCAGCGGCATCGAGGCGACGGCCAGCGCCAAGCTCTACGATTTGTGGTTCGAACAGCAGCTGTTCGGTGGCAAGTTCGCGCTCCGCTTTGGCCAGGAGGGCGCCAGTGACGAGCTGATGCTGTCGCAACATGCGGCGCTGTACTTGAATTCGAGCTTTGGATACCCGCCGGTGATGGCGCTCGACCTGCCGTCGGGCGGCCCCAATTACCCGCTCGCCACCCCGTTCGTGCGGGCGCGTTATCAGCCGAATGGCGAGATCACGTTGCTCGGTGCGGTGTACAATAGTGACCCGGCACCGCCCGGCGCCGGCGATCCGCAGCTGCGCGACCGGCACGGGACCGCGTTTCGGCTCGCCGATCACACACTGTCCTTCGCCGAGTTGTGGTACGCGCCGAGCGTGATGGCGGAGCTCGGCATCCCGGCCACCTACAAGTTGGGCGCCTGGGTCGCCACCGGGCCCTTTGCCGACCCGCTGCAAGCCACCCAGGGGCTGTCTCTCGCCAATCCGGCGAGCAGCGGGCCAACGCTGCAGCATTCGACCGACCATGCGATTTACGCAGTGGTTGATCAGACGCTGTGGAAAACGCCGAAGACGGATGCGCAGGAGGTCGGATTTTTTGTGCAAGCGATGCTCGCTCCGGCCGATCGCAACCTCAGCGATTTGTTTGTCGACGGTGGCGTCAACTGGAAAGGGCCGATCGTCGCCAGGGCCGATGATGTCGCCGGGCTCGCGGTCACCTTCGCCGGGATCGGCGCCAATGCCCAGCATTTCAGCGAGGATGTCGTCTTCCACAGCCGCGCAGGGGTGCCCTATGATCGGGGAGAAACGGTGCTCGAAGCCACCTATCGCGCCGCGCTGGCGCCGTGGCTCCAGCTGCAGCCCGATATCCAATATGTGCTCGATCCGGGCGCCGCGATCCCGACACGGCAGAGCGCCCAGCCTCTCAAGAACGATCTGATCTTTGGCGTCCGGGTCGGCGTCACCTTTTGAAGCGCCGGAACGGAAATTCTCCGCAGGCGGGGAGGTTCGAGCGCCGCATGATCCGATTGACCCCGATCGCTCCAGCTTAGTACCATCGCGGCGATGGTTCCCCCGAGGGGATCAAAAGGGAACGCGGTGCAAATCCGCGGCTGCCCCCGCAACTGTGAGCGGTGAGCCGGTCGCCAAGCTGCCACTGGGGCAACCTGGGAAGGCGGCGGCCAGCATCGACCCGCGAGCCAGGAGACCTGCCATCGACAGCGTCAATGCGACCGCATCGGGCGGGGTGTCCTGATGGGTTCGGCCCCGTTGCAGGGGACGTTCCAGGCTCGCAGCGACAGATGATTGTCATCTGCGAGGAGTTTTCATGGTCATGCTGCACAAGAGCTTCGCCCGGAGCGGCGCCGATTTGCGCGGCCGGCTCTACGCCATGTATGCGGTGCTGATTGCCGCCAATCTCGGCGCCTGGATCTGGGCGCTGTGCGTTTTCCACCACAGCCCTGTATATCTCGGCACGGCATTGCTGGCCTATGGGTTCGGTCTGCGTCACGCCGTCGATGCCGATCACATCGCCGCCATTGATAATGTCACGCGCAAGCTGATGCAGGAGGGGAAGCGTTCAGTCAGCGTCGGCTTCTTTTTTGCGCTCGGTCACTCCACGGTGCTGCTCTTGGCCGTGGCGGCGATCGCCGCGGCGGCATTGGCGCTCGGATCACATTTCGATGCGCTGAGCAACACCGGCGGTCTGATCGGAACCCTGGTCTCGACGTTTTTTCTGCTGGCCATCGCGGTGATGAACATCATCATCCTGGTCGGCGTGTGGCGGACGTTCCGGCACGTTCGCAATGGCGGGATTTTCGCTGATCGCGATTTCGATCTGCTGCTGAACAGCCGCGGGCTGCTGGCACGGCTGTTCCGGCCCTTGTTCCGGCTGGTCACGCGCAGCTGGCAGATGTTGCCGGTGGGTTTTCTGTTCGGGCTCGGCTTTGACACCGCAACCGAGGTCGCCCTGCTCGGCATCGCCGCCACGCAGGCCGCACAGGGGAGCTCAGTCTGGTCGATCATGGTCTTCCCGGCGCTGTTCGCTGCGGGCATGTCGCTGGTCGATACCACTGACGGCGTGCTGATGCTCGGCGCCTACAGCTGGGCGTTTATCCGGCCGGTCCGCAAGCTCTACTACAATCTCGTTATCACCGGTGTGTCGGTGGTCGTCGCGGTGCTGATCGGCAGCATCGAGGGGCTGGGACTGATCGGCGACCAACTCGACCTCAGCGGCTGGTTCTGGGGCGCAATCGCCAGGCTGAACAACAATTTCAACGGGCTGGGTTTCGCGATCATCGGCGTGTTCCTGCTGGCGTGGATCGGATCGGCGATTTTCTACCGCTGCGCACGGCTCGACAAACTGGAGATCGCCACCGAAGAGAGCTGATCACGCGTGGCATCCTCCCCCAGCGGTATCGCCGCCGCTGCGGCGGGATGCCCGCCCCGTCGATCCTCGCCACCGGATTTTGTCAGCAGATTTTGGCAGCAAATTTTGGCAGCAGATTTTGTCAGCAGATTTTGTCAGGGGGCCTCGCCGGCAAACGCGCGCAACAAGGCCCGCGCCGCCGCTTCTGGCGACCGTTCTCCATCCATCACCGCCGCCTCGATCCGGGCGATTTCGCGGGCGATCACCGGGGCGGTGCGAAACCGCTCGAGGAGGCTGTCCTCGATCTCGGCCCACAGCGCCAACCGTGCCTGCTCGCGGCGCCGCCGCGACCAGGAGCCATCGGCTTCGAGAGCCGTCCGGAACCGGTCGACCAAGTCCCACACCTCGGTAATGCCGGTGCCTTCGCGCGCCGAAACCAAGTGCACCGCAACCGGCCATTGCGGCAGGAGTGGTCGTACCAGACGCAATGCGCTGGCGTAATCGGCGGCGGTCCGCCCGGCCGCAGCGGCCAATTCGCCATCGGCCTTGTTGACGAGGACAAGATCGGCAAGCTCGACGACCCCGCGTTTCAGCCCCTGCAATTCGTCACCGCCCGCCGGCGGCAGCAGCAGCACGAACATGTCGGTCATCGCCGCGACCGCGGTTTCGGCCTGGCCGATGCCGACGGTTTCGACGATGATCGTGTCGAACCCGGCCGCCTCGCATAACAGGATGGCATCGCGCGTGTGGCGTCCGACACCGCCGCGGCTGGCGCCGGCCGAGGATGGCCGAATAAAGGCCTGTGGGGCGCGTCCGAGCTCGGCCATGCGCGTCTTGTCGGCGAGGATCGCACCACCGCCGCGCTTCGATGCCGGGTCGATCGCGAGCACCGCTGGCCGCCGGCCACGAGCGATGCCGGCAAGCCCGAAGCGTTCGATAAAGGTCGATTTGCCGGCGCCCGGCGGACCGGTAATCCCGATGCGGGTGCTGTCGCCGGTGGCTGGCAGCACCGCCGCGACCAGCTCTTCGGCGGTGGCGCGATGCTCCCTTCGGGCCGATTCGACAAGCGTGATAGCCCGAGCCAGCGCGCGCCGGTCGCCGCGCCGCAGCTCCTCACACAGCGCGGGAGCGGCGCTCACTCCTCTCGCGCGGGAAAAAAGGAGCCGTCGCGGCGCTTGCGGCGGACACATTCGATCGCCGCCACGGTCAGCACCTGATCGACCACGGTCATCAGGTCACGCAGCTTGAACGGCTTCAGCAGATAATACCGCCCGCTCTTCTCCAGGCGCTCGGAGTTGCGGTGATCGCCGGTGGTCAAGATCACGCCGCATCCCTGGCGGTGCGCGATATCGGCGAGGGCGATGCCGTCGCGTTCCCCGGGCTGAGTGAGATCGATGACGACGATGTCGTAATCGTCCTCGTCGAGCGCTTTTTCCATCGCCGCGCCGTTCTCGACCGCGGCAAACAAAAAGCCCTCGTCGGCGAACGCCTCGCCCAGCAGCTCGCGAACGTAATCGTCGTTTTCGACGATCAAGACCTTGCAGATGCGCGGCATGGCCCGTCTTTTTGGTTTTGCCGGCAGTCGTCGGCGGATGTCGTGGCAGATGTCGTCGGCGAACCGGTCAGCCGGCGGCAAACGCCGCTTCGCGCCATGCCGCCTCCTGCTGGCGTGCCCACATCAATGCATAGACTCCCTGCCGTCGCAACAGCGCCGCATGGTCGCCGCGCTCGACGATCCGGCCGCGGTCCAGCACCAGGATCTCGTCGGCCGCGACGACGGTCGACAACCGGTGCGCGATCACCAGAGTGGTGCGGGAAGCCGCAAGCTCGGCGAGGTTCGCCTGAATTTCGCGCTCGGTTCGGGTGTCGAGCGCCGAGGTCGCCTCGTCGAACACCAGGAGCTTCGGCGCCTTCAGGATCACCCGGGCGATCGCCACCCGCTGCTTTTCACCACCCGACAGTTTGAGCCCGCGCTCGCCGACCAGGGTCTCGTAGCCGTCCGGCAGCGAAGCGACAAAATCGTGGATGTGCGCGAGCCGTGCCACCGCTTCGACCGCGTCGCGCGCTGCGCCCGGCCGGCCATAGGCAATATTGTAATGGATCGTGTCGTTGAACAGCACGGTATCCTGCGGCACGACGCCGATCGCCCGGCGCAGGCTGTCCTGGGTCACTTGGCGAATATCCTGGCCATCGATTTCGATGGCACCGGCATCAACGTCCCAGAAGCGGAACAGGAGCCGGGCGATCGTCGATTTGCCGGCACCGCTCGCACCGACGATCGCCACCGTGGCACCCGGCGGCACGCGAAAATCGATCTCGGCGAGGAGCGGCCGCCGCGGGTCGTAACGGAAATCGACATGACGAAACGCGAGCGCACCCGCGCCGACGACGAGCGCCGGCGTGCCCGGCGGGTCTTCGATCTCGGGCCGGACCGCGGTGAGCTCGCTCATCTCTTCGAGATCGGTCATCGACTGCTTGAGGTTGCGGTAGACGGCGCCGAGCATGTTGAGCGGGGCGAACAGCTGGATCAGATAGCTGTTGACCAGCACAAAATCGCCGATCGTCATGCCGTGCGCGGCGACCCCCTGGCCAGCCAGCAGCATGACCCCGACAAGCCCGCCGGCGATAATCGCCCCCTGGCCGAGATTGAGCAGCGCGAGGCTCGTCTCGCTGTTGACCGCGGCCCGCTCATAGGCGGCGAGCGCCAGATCATAGCGGTGCGCCTCGTGCGCCTCGTTGGCGAAATATTTGACGGTCTCGAAGTTCAACAGGCTGTCGATCGCCTTGGTGCTGGCCTCGCTGTTGCGATCGTTCATTTCGCGGCGAAACCGCACCCGCCAGTCGGTGACGAGAAACGTGAAGGCGATATAAAGGAGGATCGTCGCGAGGGTGGCGACGGCAAATCTCCAGTCGTAGAGCCGCCACAGGATGCCGCAGACGAGCAGCATCTCGACCAGCGTGGGCAGCACGTTGAACAGCGTGAACGACAACAGGAAATCGATGCTGGCGGTGCCCCGCTCGATGGCCCGCGCCAAGCCGCCGGTGCGGCGTTCGAGGTGAAACCGCAACGAAAGCGCGTGGACATGGCGAAAGGCCGCCAATGACAGTCTTCGCACCGCGCGCTGGGTGACCGGGGCGAACACCGCGCTGCGCAGCTGGTTGAAGCCCTGCGCCATCAGCCGGGCGAGCCCGTAGCCGATGATCAGCACCACCGGGACCGCGATGACCGCCCGTCCCGGTGTCAGCGCATCGACCGCGTGCTTGTAGAGGAACGGGACGGTGATGCTGACCACCCGGCCGGCGGCCATCAGCACCACCGCCAGCAGCACGCGCGCCCGCAGACCGGCGGCATGCGGCCACAGATAAGGAAAGAGCGCGCCAAGCGCCCGCAATTCGCTCCCGGATCGTTTTGGGGTTCGCGCTTTTGGGGATCGCTGCTTTGGCCGCGGCGGTCCGGGGCTGACCGATCGGCCGCCCCGGCTCATTCGGTGCTGCTCAAGGGCTCGGTTTCGGGGAGTGGCGCGTCACCTCTGTCGCGCACCAGCCGCAACGCCAGCACAAAGGCGAGGGCAACCAGCGCGGCACCCCACCAGAACGGGCTGGCGCGGCCGAGATCGCCAAACAACATGCCGGCAAGCGCCGGGCCCAGGACCCGCGACAGGCTGCCGACCGACTGGGTCACCCCCAGCACCGAGCCCTGCTCCTCGCGTGCGGCGCGGCGCGAGATGAGGCTGTTGATTGATGGCTGCGTCAGCCCCATGCCAAGCGCCAATCCGCTGAGCGCGATGCCGAGGATCGCCAGACCGCGAGCAAACGGCAGCAGGACGAGCCCGAGGCAGATCAGCACGAGCCCGGCGAGCAACAGCCGCTCTTCACCATAATGCTTGGCAAGGCGGCCGATCAGCCCGCCCTGCAGGATCGCCGACAAGAGGCCGACATAGGCAAAGACATAGCCGACCTCGGCTGGTCCCCATTGGAACTGCGCCATAGCCCACAACGCAAAGGTGCTTTCCATGCCGGCGAAAGCCAGGATCACCAGAAAGAACACCAGGATCAGCCGTGACAGGACCGGGCGGCGCAATGCGTCGAGGATGGCGGCGACGCGGCCGATCGCCGGCGCCCGGCCGCGCTGTTCCGGCGCCAGGCTCTCGCGCAGCACAAACAGCACGCCGCACAGCGCGACAACGGACAGACCGGCGGCGACCCAGGCGGGAGCTTCGAGATTGGCAGTCGCCGGATTGTTGCCGGCAAGATAGCCGCCGAGCGCCGGCCCGAAAATAAAGCCGAGGCCAAAGGCCGCGCCGATCATCCCCATGCCCCTGGCCCGGTTCTCCGGCGTCGTGACATCGGCAATATAGGCCTGCGCGGCGGCGATGTTGCCGGCACAGGCGCCGGCGAGGGCGCGCGCGGCAAACAGCATCCACAGCGCGTCGGCGGCGCCGAGCCACAAATAGGCGAGCGCGAAGGTGGCCATGCTGATCATCAGCACCGGGCGCCGCCCGATCCGGTCGCTGAGCCGGCCCCATAATGGTGCCGTAAACAGCTGCATCAGCGAATAGACCGCGAGCAGCAGTGTGACCTCTTGCGGCGACGCGCCAAACCGCACCGCGTAGAACGGCAAGAGCGGAATGACGAGCCCAAAGCCGACGAGATCGATAAAGACGACCAGGAACAGAATCGGCATGGCTCAGCCTGATAGGCCGACCCGCTCTCCTTGGGCAAGAGGCTCGTCGCCGCAGGAGGCGGGCGGACCTCGCCGAATCCCCGGATTCACGACGTCACACCCCGCGGGGGATATGAACCGGACAGATGATTCCCGGCTCTGCTTCCTTGTCGCCCCGCGCGCCCTTGCCCCAAGGGCCGTCCCTTTGGGGAGCCTATGAGGCGAACATGCAGCTGGGCGCCCCCCTTTCGCGGGCATGAAGAGATTAGAGGCGAGCGCCGAACATCAAGTTGCGTTCCTAAAATACCTTTTTCGGAGTAGTACAAGCTCCGGCCTGGATGACCCCGGTAGCATTGGTTATCGTCGGACAAAGTGTAATCACTCCAGTAGCTTTATTAAATACAGTAAAGCTGGAACGCGTAGCGGGGTACGTCTGGTATGCGCCGAATTCTGCAATCTGTGCATTTCCCAATAACAAAGTAGTGGGCATGATCCCTTCCAACACGCACTTGGAGTAAGTCCACTTTCCCGGTAAACGGCTCAGATCGTAATAAGCGTTGCAAAAGGAGATTTTGCCATCGGTTTCATCGAGCACCAATAGGCCCCCAAAAAACGGTGCGCTTGCTATCCGTGTTCCGGTCGCGGTCGTCGCCAACCCCGACTGGCAAATCGAGCCGGAAGCAACAGCTTTATTTGTGGCATCTTCGAATGCGGGGCACCACAAAACATACCCGGTAGCCAAGTTTATTATGGCATCTACGACGCCCGTGATGTTGTGACCGGAGACGGTGTAAACTTGGCCGCCGCCCTGAAAAATCTGGACATTGCCCGCCAGCGAGGCGGTAGGCATGACCCCGATCTGGAGACATTTGCTGATAGTGGCGGATGTAGTTATGTTGAGTTGGCCTGCGCAGAAGGTGATTTTTCCATTGCCCCCGTCGACCGTCAAAGTGCCTGAAGCACCTGACGCGCCAACTCCGTTTGAATTGGCAAATGTGCCGCCGCTTCCGCCGCCGTCGGTCAGAAAGGCGGCATAGCCGACGCTCGGGCCAACGCACAACATCAGGGTGAGGATGCTGCGGAGCCAGCATTTATACATTGAATAGGTCCCCTAAGGTTCGTTAGTTGAACGAATTTTTTATGATTTCCAGTCGGCTTAAGTCTCGCCGGTTGCGGCGTATTGCCAATCCTTTCTCGCCGCAATCAGCCGTGGCGCGAGGCGTAGCTGTGCAGATATTCCTCGATCTGCTCGTGAACGTCCTGCGCCGCCTGTTCCTGCTGCGCAACCTCACCTTCTGCCAGCGCCGCGAGCGAGGCCGGTGCCGCCGGCTGCCAGTCGGCGCCGATGATCGGCTGAAGTCGCGCGGTGACCGTGGCCGATCCAAAGGCCGGCTGTGGCGGATAGGTCAGCTGATGCAGCAACAGCGTGGCCTCTTCGTGCTCGGGCGTCAGCGCGAGGGCATGATGGCAGGCGTCACGCGCGGCGTCTTTGTCGCCCAGCATGTGCAGCGAATGCGCCAGACACGACCATGCGTTATCGCCGTTCGGCTGCAACGCGACCGAGCGGGAAAACAACTCCTTCGCGGCGTCATGATCGCCGCTCTCCGCCACCAGCCGGCCGAGCCGATAGAGCGCCAGCGCATGATCGGGATCGCTTTCCAGAACCTCGCCATAGCCAAACGCGGCCTCCGCTGTTTCGCCCCGGTCCTGCGCCTCGAGGATCATCTCGAGCACCACATCGAGCCCTCTCGGGTCGAGCCGTCCGCCCAGATTGCGACCGGTTCGGGTCGTCACCACCAGCCCATGCTGGCGTTTGCGCCGCCGCGG